>NZ_LBKA01000234.1:0-86525 GCF_028128955.1 Bradyrhizobium sp. CCBAU 11386 | reverse complement strand
ATGGAGTGTGTAGCGCCGCTCTGGAGTCTCTTGCGATGAAGCGGAATAAGCAACAATGATCCTCCCCGACGGCTATTCCGACGTCCCCGCCGGCAAGATCGCCGCCGTCGTCACGCATCTCGAGATGACCGCACCTCCCGCGCGCCGTGACGACCCGCCCGGCGCGTGGACCCTGCGCAAGGTCGTTGCACCCGCGCTCGATTGGTATCGCGACCTCCACCGCCGCGTCGGCGAGGAGTGGTTGTGGTTTTCACGCGCCCGCATGAACGATGCGGAGCTTGCCGCGGTCATCCACGCACCCGGAATAGAGGTCTACACCCTGGTCGCGGACGGCCACGACGAAGGCCTGCTGGAGCTTGACTTCCGCGAGGCCGGCCAGTGCGAGCTGGTCTATTTCGGCGTCACCGCAGGATTGATCGGGCGAGGCGCCGCCCGCTTCCTGATGAACCGTGCGCTGGAGCTCGCATGGTCGCGCGAGCTGCGCCGCGTCTGGGTGCACACCTGCACCTTCGACCATCCCTCCGCCGTCGCGTTCTATCAGCGCTCCGGCTTCCTCCCGTTCCGCCGCCAGATCGAGATCGCCGATGATCCGCGTCTCGACGGCACCGCGCCGCGCGATGCGGCGAAGCATGTGCCGATTATCGAATAGTGTGTGCACGGTCGTAGCCCGGACGAGCGAAGCGACATCCGGGAACGGTCTGAGCAAGGATCCCCCGCATGTCGCTAACGCTCATGCGGGCTACGTCAGCACTTCCTCAAAACACCTTCTGCTCCGCCCTTGCCAGCGTAAACCCGCGCTGCATCGCATTGAAGCAGGTCAGCCCCGCCTGCTCAGACCGGCAGGTGAAGCCAGCGCGCTGCCAGACCTCGCCATAGGCGAGCACCGGCAGCGATGGGTCCATCACCGTGTCGCCGGCGCAGATGCGGCCGGCGCTGCCTTTCGCGCTCATCTCGAAGGCGTGGCCGTAATCGAGCTCGCAGTCGGCGGGCCGGCGTGGGCGGGCCTCCATGTTCATGATGTCGCAGCGGAGCACGGCTTTGTCGTTCGTTTGGCCGTTATCGGCAAAGAACTGGCAGGCGATGTTTTTCGACGGCGTCAGAAAGCCGATCGGGCGGTCCTGCGCGCTTGCGGCGCCGGCTCCGATCAACGCAAGCAGGGTCGATGCCAGGATGACGGCGCGGGGCCCGATCATGCAATTCCCCTTGAGACTAGCTGTCGAACTTGACCGCCGTGGTGTTGGCGCCGCAGACCAGCACTGCGACGCGTTCGCCGGGTGAGGGACGATAGCGGCCGGACAGTAGCGCGGCAAATGCGGCTGCGCCGCCGGGCTCGGCCACGAGACGCAGGCTCGACCATAAAGCTGCCTGGGCTTGCCGGATCGCCTCGTCGCTGACCAGGACGACCCGCTCGACATGGGCCCGCGCGATCGGGAACATCAATTCACCGACGCGCCGCGGCGCAAGGCTGTCGGCGGCGAGGCCGCCGGCCGGCGCATCGACCGGTGCTCCCGCCGCGATAGCGGCGTGCAGGGTCGGCGATTGCTCGGGCTCGACCGCGACGATGCGCGTCTGGCCTTTGTACCACGCCGCAATGCCGCCGATCAGCCCGCCGCCGCCGACCGCCACCAGGAGCGTATCGATGCCGGGCGCGTCCTGCTCCAGCTCCAGGGCGACGCTGCCCTGGCCGAGCAGGGTCTCGGCCTGGTCGTAGGCATGAACTGCCATTGCACCGGTCCGTGCAACATGCGCTTCGCTCGCGGCGAGTGCATCGGCGTAGCGGCTGCCCGCGATCACGAGTTTCGCGCCATACCCCTTGATCCGCTCGGCCTTGGCTGGCGAGGTGATATCGGGCACGAAGATCGTGGCGGGAATGCCGAGCCGCTGCGCCGCATAGGCGACCGCTGCCCCGTGATTGCCGCCGGATGCGGCGACCACGCCCGCCTCCGGCACCGGTCGCAGCAGCAGATTGGCAAATGCGCCCCGCGCCTTGAACGATCCGGAATGCTGCAGCATCTCGAGCTTGAACGTGATGGGCGCCGCCGGCAGGCCGAAATCGGCGAGATCGGCCATAATGAGGGGCGTGCGCCTTACGTGCGGACGAATGACGGCTTCGGTCGCCGCAATCCGCTCCCGCGTGATGTCCATTGTCGCTGTTATGATGCCGTCCTTGATAGCCTATCCTGGAGTTGACATCAATTAGGTAATTAGCAAAATGGCTAAATGAAATTCACTGTTGCCCTGCGCGCGCTGGCCAACGAACGTCGCCTGCAGATCCTGGACTGGCTGCGGGATCCGCGGAGGCATTTTCGCGAGCAGGCCGATGGCGACCTGGTCGAGGACGGCGTCTGCGGATTGCTGATCGCCGAGAAGCTCGGCGTCAGCGCGCCGACCGTGAGCGAGCACATGCGGGTCCTGACGGCCGCAAAGCTGGTGCGCGCCAAGCGGATCAAGCAGTGGACGATGTACAAGCGCAACGAAACCGCCATCGCCGCCATCAAGCGCTCGATCCAGGACGGCCTTTGACCGCGCAGCGCGCACCTCGCGCGTGATGTTGCAGGTGCCGTTGCAACCGGCGCAATGCTCCATTTCCATATTCTTTCTTGCGCCGCGCCGATCTTGTCGTGGAAACTGATCGGCCCCGCCGCGTCCCATCAACGAGAAGAGCGAGAACCATGTTCCTGATCGGCCAATATGATTCCCCCTTCGTCCGCCGCGTCGCGATCGCGCTGCGGCTTTACGGACTCGTCTTCGAGCACTGGCCGTGGTCCACCTTCGGCGATGCCGACAAGATCGCGCCCTATAATCCGCTGCGCCGCGTCCCGACGCTGGTGCTGGACGACGGCGAGGCGCTGATCGAGAGCACGGTCATCCTCGATTACCTCGACGAGCGTGTCGGCGAGGGGAAGGCGATGCTACCGCGTAGTGGCGCCGAGCGGCGCAAGCACCTGCGCATCTGCGCGCTCGCTTCCGGTCTCGGCGACAAGGCGGTGAGCCTGCTCTATGAGCGCGTGCTGCGGAAGGAGCAGCTCGCATTGTGGGTCGAGCGCTGCCAGGCGCAGATCGGCGACGTGCTCGGCGTGCTCGACGCCGAGCGTGCGAAGGTGGCGACGCCGTACTGGCTGGGTGATCGCATTGGCCATGCCGATATCGCGGTTGCCTGCGTCGTGCGCTTCACCCGCGAAGCGCATCCGCTTCTGTTCGACGCGGCGCGCTATCCGGCGCTTGCGGCGCACGCCGACCGCTGCGAGGCGCTGGCGCCGTTCCAGGAGATCGTGCAGCCGCTGGCGCCGCCGAAGGGGTGAACATGCCTCTGTCCGTCATCCCGGGGCGCGCGGAGCGCGAGCTATGATGCGCAATTGCGCATCTGAGAATCCATCGGGCAGCTTGGGTCGCGGATGAATGGATTCCGGCTCGCGCCAAGTGGCGCGCCCTGGAATGACGGTCTGGAAGCAGGCGCAGTGTCGTAGCCCGGATGAGCGAAGCGAAATCCGGGGCAGCTGGTCCCGCATGTCGCTTCGCTCATGCGGGCTACAAGGTCGTCATCCCAGGCTCGCGCCCCTGCTTCGCAGACGTCGCCAAAGGGGTGAAAATGCGCTCCTATTTCCGCGAACAGGGCTTGATCTCGCCAGCTGCGGTCTTCAGGACGATCGGATTTGGCGACAGTCTTATGCCGAAGAACAATTGAGAGCCGGACACCTTGTCGTTCGCCCCCTGATGGACGTCCAGGTCGAGCTTCGCTGCGATCTCGGATGTCAGCTTGGCCTTCTCCTCCATCGAGATCTTGTTGTGATATTTGATCTCGTAGACGACATCGGCCTCCAGAACGGACCGCGTCTGGCACACCACGCCGCCGCTCGAAACGTTCAGGGTCACCGCGTCCTCGCATTCCGCCTTCAGCAATGCGTTCCGGGTCGAGATCAGCGACTCGTCGGAAATCAGCAGGATGTTGGCGTTCTCGAGCTTGAGGTTGACCGCTTCGACCTGCTGCATCCCGGCGACAGCCGACAGCTTCTCCCTGACCTCTGCCGATACGTCGAGTTTCTTCTCGAGCGATTGCTTCAACTCCCGGTCGACAGTGCGTGATTTCTGGATCTTGCTGGCCAGGAGCGTGGGGTCGACGTCGCAGGTCGGATGCAGTTCCAGCCGGCCGTCGCTCAGATACTCGATCGTGTTGATCGTGCCGGGACCGCCGAACGTGCTCGGCGGCACCACCTCGAAATATCCGGTCTCGGAGAGGATGGCCGTGATCGTCTGCTTCTTGCGCGGGAATCCGACCCAGACTGCAACCATCACCAGGCCGATCGCGACAAATACTCCGCTACCAAGCCAAAGCCATTTGCGGCTGGTTACTTTCCCGGGCAGCACAACTGACTTCGTTCGCCGCATGGCACGTAGCCTTTCGGACAGTCCGCCGCGGCAATCGTGGGCAGTACGACGAGAGCGATCGCGGCGACGAACAGTGCAATGAACTGCTTCATATGTTCGATCCCAAGCAAACCGTCGGTTCGAAGGTAGTAGGCCGATAGAGTAGCGAATCAAGGTTGAGCGGACAAGTGATCGAGTTCACACGAGTCCGGTTCCCGCGAGCAAAGTTGTGTCTGTTGTTTGAAGATGTAAGTGGACGTCGTGACGTCGCCACGTGCTCCGTCATTGCGAGCCAACGGGTCCGCGCAAAGCGCGGCCCCGTTGGCTCGCAATGACGGGATTGGGACATCGCATCCGCCGGAGTGCGAAACCGGAGCGGTGGGGCGATGATGGAATGCTACAGCCGTAGCCCGGATGAGCGAAGCGATATCCGGGGAAGCTGGTCCCGCATGTCGCTTCGCTCATGCGGGCTACGAACCTGCGGAAGGCCCGGCTCGCGTTTCGCGCCCACGGAATGACGGCGATGGGCGAGGCGGACAGTGTTAGACGGGCACGATAGGCGAGGATGGAATATTACTGCTGTTTTGCCCGACGTCGCAAGTCGTTTCGGTAAGACCGAAATATCTCAAGCTGTTCAACCCCATCTCTACTGTGCATGGGGTTGTTTTCTCATTTTTGTTTTAGAGGCGGGTCTACCCCGCACCCGCGCGCTTCTTCTGCCAGACGAGGTGCACCGCGCAGGTGCAGCCCGGCGGATGCGAGGCGAGATCCTTTGACGTCTCGTCGTTCGCCGGCGTCGCCGCGAAGGCCTTGTCGGCCCCCTCTCGCGCCGGGATGTAGTTCAGCACCGGCGCGAGCCAGCGCTCGGCCTCAGTGACCGTCATGCCCTTGCGCGCGGCATAATCCTCGACCTGGTCGCGCTCGATCTTGCCGACGCCGAAATAATAGCTCGCGGGGTTTGCGAAATAGAGCCCGGACACGCTCGAGCCCGGCCACATCGCAAAGTTCTCGGTCAGCTTCACGCCGGCAGTTGCCTCCGCGTCGAGCAGCTCGAACAGCGTCGCCTTCTCGGTGTGATCGGGCTGCGCGGGATAGCCGGGTGCGGGGCGGATGCCCTGGTATTTCTCCAGGATCAGATCGTCGCAGGAGAGTGCTTCGTCCGGCGCGTAGGCCCAGAACTCGCGGCGCACGCGGGCATGCATGCGCTCGGCGAAGGCTTCGGCCAAGCGATCAGCCAAAGCCTTGCACAGGATCGAGGAGTAGTCGTCGTTGGCCATCTTGAAGCGGTCGGCGACGGCATCCTCGCCGATGCCGGCCGTGACGACGAAGCCGCCGACATAATCGGGCACGCCGGTGCCAACAGGCGCGACGAAGTCGGCGAGCGCCGCGTTGAAACGGCCCTCGCGCTTTTCGAGCTGCTGGCGCAGCGTGTGCAGCGTCGCGATGCTCTTGGTCCGGCTCTCGTCGGCGTACAGCACGATATCGTCGCCTACCGCATTCGCCGGCCAGAAGCCGATCGCGGCACGCGCCCGGAACCATTTCTCCTTGACGATCAGGTCGAGCATTTTTCGCGCGTCATCGTAGAGCGAACGCGCGACCTCGCCGACCTTGGCGTCGTCGAGGATCGCGGGGAAGCGCCCGGCGAGCTCCCAGGTCTGGAAGAACGGCGTCCAGTCGATATAGGGCGCGAGCTCGGCGAGGTCGTATTCGTCGAAGGCCCTGGTGCCGAGGAAGGTCGGCTTCACCGGCTTGTTCGCGGCAAAATCGACTGGCACGCGGTTGGCGCGGGCGGCGGCGAGCTTCAGCCGCTTCTTGTCGGCCTGCGCGCGCAGATGCGCGTCGGAGATCTTGGCGTATTCGGCGCGCACCTCGGCGGCATAGGCCACGCGCTTCTCCGGCGAGAGCAGCGCGGAGGCGACGCCGACGGCGCGGCTGGCGTCGTTAACGTGCACGACGGGACCGGCGCGGTAGCTCGGGTCGATCTTGACCGCCGTATGCACGCGGCTCGTGGTGGCGCCGCCGATCAGCAGCGGCAGCTTCAAGCCTTCGCGCTGCAATTCGCCGGCGAAGAACGCCATCTCGTCGAGCGAAGGCGTGATCAGGCCGGACAGGCCGACGATGTCGGCCTTCTCCGCCTTCACGGTCTCGACGATCTTGGCCGCCGGCACCATCACGCCGAGGTCGATGACCTCGAAATTGTTGCACTGGAGCACGATGCCGACGATGTTCTTGCCGATGTCGTGGACGTCGCCCTTGACGGTCGCGAGCACGATCTTGCCGGCGGACGAGGAGCCTTCGGTGCCGATGCCATTGGCAAGGTTGCGCGCCTTCTCCTCCTCCATGAACGGCATCAGCCAGGCGACCGCCTGCTTCATCACGCGGGCGGACTTCACCACCTGCGGCAGGAACATCTTGCCGTCGCCGAAGAGGTCGCCGACGACGTTCATGCCGGCCATCAGCGGGCCCTCGATGACGTCGAGCGGACGCGACGACGCCTTGCGCGCTTCCTCGGTATCCACTTCGATGAACTCGGTGATGCCGTGGACCAGCGAATGCGACAGCCGCTTCGCCACCGGCCATTCGCGCCAGGCGAGGTCGGCTTCCTTGGTCTGGGTCTTGTTGCCGCGGAATTTTTCCGCAAGCGCCAGCAGCCGTTCCGATGCGCCCGGATCGCGATTGAGGATGACGTCCTCGCACACCTGGCGCAATTCAGCATCGATGTCGTCATAGACGATCATCTGCCCGGCATTGACGATGCCCATGTCCATGCCGGCCTTGATGGCGTGATACAGGAACACCGAGTGCATGGCCTCGCGCACCGGCTCGTTGCCGCGGAACGAGAACGAGAGGTTGGAGACGCCGCCCGAGATATGCGCGCCCGGCAGATTCTGGCGGATCCAGCGCGTCGCCTCGATGAAGTCGACGCCGTAATTGTTGTGCTCTTCGATGCCGGTCGCAATCGCGAAGATGTTGGGATCGAAGATGATGTCCTCGGGCGGGAAGCCGACGCGGTTCACCAGGATGTCGTAGGCGCGCTTGCAGATCTCGGTCTTGCGCGCGAACGTATCGGCCTGGCCGACCTCGTCGAAGGCCATGACCACGACAGCCGCACCATGACGGCGGGCGATCTTGGCCTCGTGGATAAACTTCTCCTCGCCCTCCTTCATCGAGATCGAATTGACGACCGGCTTGCCCTGCACGCATTTCAGGCCGGCCTCGATCACCGAGAATTTCGAGCTGTCGACCATCACGGGGACGCGGGCGATGTCGGGCTCGGCGGCGACGAGGTTGAGGAAGGTCACCATCGCCGCTTCGGAGTCGAGCAGGCCCTCGTCCATGTTGACGTCGATGATCTGCGCACCGTTCTCGACCTGGTCGCGCGCGACTTGCAGCGCGGCGGTGTAGTCGCCGGCGGTGATCAGCTTGCGGAAGCGTGCCGATCCGGTGACGTTGGTGCGCTCGCCGACGTTCACGAAGGGGATCGCGTCCGTCAGGATGAACGGCTCGAGGCCGGAGAGCCGCAAGCGCGGTTCGATCTCCGGCACGATGCGCGGCTTGTGCGGGGCAACCGCCGCGGCGATCGCAGCGATGTGTTCCGGTGTGGTGCCGCAGCAGCCGCCGACGATGTTGACCAAACCATCACGCGCGAACTCGCCGACCAGGCGCGCCATGTATTCCGGCGTCTCGTCATACTGGCCGAATTCGTTGGGCAGGCCGGCATTGGGATACGCGCAGACCAGCGTGTCGGCGACGCGGCCGATATCGGCGATATGGGCGCGCAGGTCTTCGGCGCCGAGCGCGCAATTGAAGCCGATGGTGATGGGCTTGGCGTGCCGCACCGAATTCCAGAACGCTTCCGGCATCTGCCCGGAGAGCAGGCGGCCGGACTTGTCGGTGATGGTGCCCGACACCATCACCGGCATGTCGATGCCGCGCTCTTCGGTGATCTCGGCGATCGCGTAAAGCGCCGCCTTGGCGTTCAGCGTGTCGAAGATGGTCTCGACCAGCAGCAGATCGACGCCGCCATCGAGCATGCCGCGCATCTGCTCGCCATAGGATTTGCGCAGATCGTCGAAGGTGACGGCGCGGTAGCCGGGGTTGGAAACGTCGGGCGAGATCGAGGCGGTGCGGTTGGTGGGGCCGATGGCGCCGGCGACGAAGCGCGGCTTGCCGTCTTCGGCGGCGACGCGCCGTGCGGCATTGCCGGCGAGGCGGGCGCCTTCGCGCGCCATCTCGTAGACGATGTCGGTGAGGTCGTAATCGGCCTGCGCGATCGAGGTCGTGGAGAAGGTGTTGGTCGCGACGATGTCGGCGCCGGCGCGCAAGTACGCGGCGTGGATGTCCTCGATCGCCTGCGGCTGGGTCAGGATCAACAGATCGTTGTTGCCGCGCAGGTCGCGATGGAAGTTCTTGAAGCGCTCG
Source organism: Bradyrhizobium sp. CCBAU 11386 (assembly GCF_028128955.1). Lineage (NCBI taxonomy): Bacteria > Pseudomonadati > Pseudomonadota > Alphaproteobacteria > Hyphomicrobiales > Nitrobacteraceae > Bradyrhizobium > Bradyrhizobium sp. CCBAU 11386. Next base: position 77,738 of record NZ_LBKA01000234.1, on the reverse strand, counting down.
CCGCGGAAGGCGGCCTCGTCGAACTGGAGGTTCTGGATCATCGTGCCCATGGCGCCGTCGAGCACCAGGATGCGCTCACGGGCGGCTTTGAGCAGGGCAGTTCGCTTGGCGGAAACGGGTACGGTCATCTTGGGTCAAGCTGCCTTCTGCGCGCTCTTGGCGCGAATGCCGAGCAAATGGCTGATCGCGAACACGAGATCGGCGCGGTTCATGGTGTAGAAATGGAAGGTGTCGACGCCGTGCTTCGCCAGCTTCTGCACCTGGCCGGCGGCGACGGTGGCCGCCACTAGCTTGCGGGTCTCGGCGTCGTCGTCGAGGCCATCGAATTTTTCGGCAAGCCAGTCCGGCACGGAGGTGCCGGCGCGCGTGACGAAGGCTCTCGCCTGCTTGAAATTGTGCATGGGCATGATGCCCGGCACGATCGGGATGTCGATGCCGCGGGCGCGGACGCGGTCGAGATAGCGGAAGTAGAGGTCGTTATCGAAGAACACCTGCGTGATCGCGCGGGTGGCGCCGGCATCGACCTTGGCCTTCAGCATGTCGATGTCGGCATCGAAATCGCGCGCTTCAGGGTGCTTCTCGGGATAGGCGGACACCGATACTTCGATGTCGCCGTGCCGCTTCTTGATGCCCGCGACGAGGTCGGCGGAGCTCTGGTAGCCGTCGGGATGGCTGGAATAGGGCGTGCCGATGCCGCCGGGCGGATCGCCGCGCAGGCCGACGATGTGGCGGACGCCGACCTCGTGGTAGCGGTCGACGATCTCGTCGATCTCGCCGCGCGAGGCGCCGACGCAGGTCAGGTGCGCGGCCGGCAGCAGCGCAGTCTCCTTGAGAATGCGGGCGATGGTCGAATGGGTGCGCTCGCGGGTCGAGCCGCCGGCGCCATAGGTCACCGAGACGAATTTCGGGTCGAGTGGGGCGAGCCGGTTGATGGTCTCCCAGAGATTGCGCTCCATCTCCTCGGTCTTGGGCGGAAAGAACTCGAAGGAGATCGCAGGCCGCTTCAGGTGCCCGTCTTGCCCGTCGGCTGTCGCAGGCTTCGTCAGATCAGTCATGGCACCACTCACTCCAGGTCTTCGCGGCCTGCGGTCAGGTCTAGATTGGGAGTAGCCAAGATAAGCCAAAGCGGCCGCACTCGACAGCCCATCGGAGATGGGAAGTCGCCCACTTGGCCCTAGATGTGTTGAATTTTCTCACCCGTAAGATGGTTTGTGGGAATCGCATCAAGTCGATAAAATATGTAAAATCAATATGTTGTTTCGCGTCCGCGGTAATTGGATGGTTGACATTCGGGTGGGCAGGATAAATTTGCCGTCACGGCAATGTCGCTTGTCCCAACGCCTCGTTTGGCGGGGCGCATCGGCTCGCACACGCCAGACCTGCGCTGTCTGCCCATTGCCGCCGCGCGGCCCTCCACTACGTTAACGCGCCATGATCCCGCTCTCAGTCCTCGACCTCTCCGTCGTCACCACAGGCACAAGACCCGCCGCGGCGCTGCGCAACAGCATCGATCTGGCGCGCCATGTCGATGGGCTCGGCTATGTCCGCTATTGGCTCGCCGAGCATCACAACCTCGCCTCCGTCGCGAGCCCGGCGCCCGACGTGATGATCGGGCAAATCGCGGCGGTGACGAAGCACATCCGCGTCGGCTCCGGCGGGGTGATGCTGCCCAACCACGCCCCGCTGGTGGTGGCCGAACGCTTCAAGATGCTGGAGGCGCTGTTTCCCGGTCGCATCGACCTCGGCCTCGGCCGCGCCCCCGGCACCGACGGCGCCACCGCCTACGCGCTGCGCAGCCGGCTCGACCGCCGCGAGGGCGACGATTTCCTGGAACGGCTGCACGAATTGATCCTGTGGGAGACCCGCGAATTCCCGTCGGGCCATCCCTACAACGACGTCGTCGCGATGCCCGACGACACCAGGCTGCCGCCGATCTGGCTGCTCGGCTCCAGCGATTATTCGTCGGAACTGGCCGCGCAAGTCGGCATGGGCTTCGCCTTCGCGCACCACTTCGCATCCCATGATGCGATCGATGCGATGGTGCATTACCGCAACCGCTTCCAGCCCTCGGCCTGGCGCGCCACGCCGCACGCGATCCTCGCCGTCGCCGTCATCGCGGCGGAGACCGACGAGGAAGCTGAAAAGCTCGCGACATCCTTCGACCTCAATCGCCTCCGCCGCGACCGCGGTCAGTATCTGCCGCTGCCGAGCGTCGAGGAGGCGCTGGCCTATCCCTATTCCGACGCCGAGCGCACCTCGATCACCCGCAACCGCTCGCGCCTGTTCGTCGGCAGCCCTGCGACCGTGCAGCAGAAGCTCCAGCCGCTGATCGATTCCAGCAAGCCGGACGAATTGATGGTGATCACTGCGGTGTACGACCACGAGGCGCGAAAGAAGTCGTATTCGCTGCTGGCGGAGGCGTTCGGGCTGAAAGCGGCCGCGTAGAGCTCTCGTGCCCCGGGCACAGCGCAGCGCCCTTCGGCGGTGCGCTGCAGAGCCGGGGCCCATCGCGCCCCGGGTATCGTGGCCTCTGGGTCCCGGCTCGCGCTTCGCGCGTCCGGGACACGAGATCAATCCTGCTGTGTCTCGCTGAACGTCGCCCGGAACGGGTGGCCGGGATACACGCCGACGATGCGGAATTCGCGCGAGAAGAATTTCAGCTCCTCGATTGCGAAGGCGAGGCCCTTGTCTTCAGGGTGGCCGTCGACGTCGGCGTAAAACTGCGTGGCGAAGAAGTTGCCGTCGACCATGTAGCTCTCGAGCTTGGTCATGTTGACGCCGTTGGTGGCAAAGCCGCCGAGCGCCTTGTAGAGCGCGGCCGGCAAATTGCGCACGCGGAATACAAACGTGGTGACCAGCGGGCCCGAGCCCTGCGCGGCCCATTTCGGCTCGCGCGCCAGCACCACGAAGCGCGTGGTGTTGTGGGCCTCGTCCTCGATGTCCTCGGCGAGGATGTCGAGGCCGTAGATCTTTGCGGCCAGGCGAGAGGCGATCGCGGCGACCGTCTTGTCCTTGCGCTCGGAGATGTCGCGGGCGCTGCCGGCGGTGTCGGCGTGCACGATCGGCTTGATGTCGAGCTTGCGGATGATGCGCCGGCACTGACCGAGCGCATGCACATGGCTCTCGACGGACTTGATGTCGGAGATCCTGGTCCCCTTCACCGCCATCAGCTGATGGCGGACCGGCAGAAACCATTCGCCGACGATGAAGAGGCCGGAAGCCGGCAGGAGGTGATGGATATCGGCGACGCGGCCGGCGACCGAATTCTCGATCGGGATCATGCCGAGATCGGCTTCACCCGACGAGATCGCCGACAGCGCGTCCTCGAAGGTGGCGCAGGGCATCGGCTCGGCGTCGGGATAGGCCTCGACGATGGCGATGTGGGAATTGGCCCCAGGCTCGCCCTGGAATGCGATTTTCAGCTTGCTCATGATCGGCCTTGTAGCAGCGGCTCAGGATTTGGAAAGGATGCTGCGGACGGTTTCGAGATCGGGCGGCGTGTCGACGCCGCGGGGCACGCTGTCGACGATGATGATGTCGATGCGCATGCCGGCTTCCACCGCCCGGAGCTGTTCCAGGCTCTCCTGACGCTCCAGGGGCGAAGGCGGCAGTGACACGAACCGCTCCAGCGCAGCGCGGCGGTAGGCGTAAAGGCCGATGTGATGGTAACGCGGTCCGTTGCCGTAAGGGGCCGTGGCGCGGGTGAAATATAGTGCCCGCAGCCGCCGCGGCCCGATCGGCGAACCAACGGCCTTCACGACGCTCGGCGCGAGGTCCTCTTCCTCGGTGTGGATCTGCGAGGCCAGAGTCACGATGTCGACCGCGGGGTCGGCAAACGGCGGCAACACCTCGCGGATGGTCTGCGGCGTGATCGTCGGGAAATCGCCCTGGAGATTGATCACGATCTCGGCCTTGCCTTCGGGATCGAGCTTCTGCATCGCCTCGTGGATGCGGTCGGAGCCGGAGGGGTGCGTGGCGCGGGTCATCACGGCCTCGCCGCCATGGGCTGATACGACGGACGCGATCTCCGGCGTGTCGGTTGCCACCGCGACCCGGCCGATGCCGGCAGCCTCGGCGCGGCGCAGCACATGCACGATCATCGGCAGGCCCGCGATGTCGGCGAGCGGCTTGCCGGGCAGGCGGGTAGCGGCCATGCGGGCCGGGATCAGTACCAGGATGCGGGGATCGGTCATCGGGTCAAGGGCCTGGAAATGGGGCGTTTTCCGCGCCGAGAAATGGGGTGGGGACGGGTTCAAAGCCGGGTCGCTTATACGGGTTGCCAGACCCCGGGCAAACCGATATCTCAATGGCAAAACTCGGGGGAAAGACAAGGAACGTGTGATTCTCCTGAGGCTCGTCCTGGCGGCCGCCCGGCCGCTCAATCCTTCTCAGCGGTGTGGGGCCTGGCCGGAAATGGACTCTTTCGAACTCAATAAAATTCTCGGTGCCGTGCTCGGCACCTGTCTGATACTGCTGGTGACGAGCTTCACCGCGAGTGCGCTGTTCTCGCCCAAGATGCCGGAAAAGCCGGGCTTTGAGATCGCCGTGAAGGAAGATGCTGGCCATGGCAGGGAAGGCGGCGCCGCCGCTGCGGCCTCCGAGCCGATCGAAAAGCTGCTCCAGACCGCTTCCGTCGAGAAGGGCGCTGCCGCCGCCAAGAAGTGCGGCGCCTGCCACACCTTCGAGAAGGGCGGCCCGAATCGCGTCGGTCCGAACCTCTATGGCGTCGTCGGCGAGGCTCGGGGCGAGGGTCGCAATGGCTTCAACTTCTCGGCGGCCATGAAGGGCAAGGGCGGCACCTGGACGTTCGACGACCTCAACAAGTTCATCGCCAATCCGAAGGGCTTCATCCCGGGCACTGCGATGGGCTTCGCCGGCATTCCCAAGGATTCCGAGCGCGCCGATGTCATCGCCTATCTGAATTCGCTGTCGGAGCATCCCAAGCCGCTGCCGACGGCGTCGAAGTAAGGTCTCAAAAACCCGTCTTGGAAGATGCGGCCAGGCTGAAAAGCCTGGCCGTTTGCTTATCCGGGCCTCGCGAGGTCGTTATCGGGACCTTTGGCCGCAGCGAATGGCGGGGCGGGCTTCCAAGATGAGGAAAAAGCAACATATTCCGTCGAAACCTCGCCTATATTGGGAACTTAAAGGAGTAGCCTCCTTCAAGACAGGAATGTTGATTTGGCCATTACCCGACGCGATCTCCTGCTCACCGGCACTGCGGCCGCAGCGCTCCCCGCCCTCGGTTCCGTAGCGGGCGTTCCCGTCGTCGGCGCGGCCGCGGCGCAATCGGCCGCAGAAGCGGCTTCAAGTGCGCCCCCTTGGCGCCATGCGTTGTCGCTGTTCGGAAAGGTCAAGTACCCCGCTGACTTCAAGCGCTTCGACTACGTCAATCCGGAAGCGCCCAAGGGCGGGGTCGCGCGCCAGATCGCCGTCGGCACGTTCGACAATTTCAACATCGTCGTCTCCGGTGTGAAGGGGCAGGTCGCCGGCGCCGTCGCATTCATCTACGAATCCCTGCTGACGCCGGCGCTCGACGAAGTCTCGACCGAATACGGCGCGCTGGCCGAAGCCGTCAGCCATTCGGACGATTTCTCGTTCGTCACCTATCGTTTGCGGTCGCAAGCCAAATGGCATGACGGCAAGCCGGTCACCCCGGATGACGTGATCTTCTCGCTCGATTCCTTCAAGAAGCACCATCCGATGTACTCGGCGTACTACAGTCATGTGGTGAAGGCCGAGAAGGTCGGCGAGCGCGAGGTGAAATTCGTGTTCGACGCGCCGGGCAACCGCGAGCTGCCGCAGATTGTCGGGCAGCTCACGGTCCTGCCGAAGCATTGGTGGGAGGGAACGGACGCGCAGGGCCGCAAGCGCGATGTTTCCGCCACCACGCTCGAAGTGCCGCTTGGCTCCGGCCCCTACAAGGTCAAGGAATTCGTTGCCGGACGGTCGATCGCGCTGGAGCGCGTCAAGGACTATTGGGGCCGCGACCTGCCCGCCAATGTGGGCCGCAACAATTTCGACGAGCTGCGCTACGAGTATTTCCGCGACGCCACCGTCGCGATCGAGGCTTTCAAGGCCGACCAGGTCGATTGGCGCACCGAGAACAGCGCCAAGAACTGGGCGACCGCCTACGACTTCCCGGCCGTGAGCGAAAAGCGCGTGATCCTCGAAGAGTTCGCCAATCGCAGCTCGGGCGTGATGCAAGCCTTCGTGCCGAACCTGCGCCGCGCCAAGTTCAGCGATCCCCGCGTTCGCCGTGCGCTCAACTACGCGTTCGACTTCGAAGAGATGAACAAGCAGATCTTCTACGGTCAATACAAGCGCATCACCAGCTATTTCGACGGTATCGACGAGCTCATGGCGACCGGCTTGCCGCAGGGGAAGGAGCTCGAAATCCTCGAGACCGTCCGCGCCGAAGTGCCGCCCGAAGTCTTCACGACGGCCTACACCAATCCGGTCGGCGGCAGTCCGGAAGCCGTGCGCGACAATCTGCGTGAGGCGCTGCGCCTGTTCAAGGAGGCCGGCTATGAGGTGCGCGACCGCAAGCTGATCGACATCAAGACCGGTACGCAGTTCTCGCTGGAATTGCTGAATTCCGATCCGAGCTTTGAGCGGATCACGCTGTTCTACAAGCCGTCGCTGGAGCGGCTCGGCATCGCCGTCAGCGTGCGGACGGTCGATCCGACGCAATACGAGAACAGGACGCGCGACTGGGATTTCGACGTCGTCACCAACTCATGGGGCGAGTCGCAGTCGCCGGGCAACGAGCAACGCGAATTCTGGTCGTCCAAGACGGCCGGCATCGCCGGCTCGCGCAACATTGCCGGCATCAAGAATCCGGCGATCGACAAGCTGATCGAGCGGGTGATCTACGCCAGGGATCGCGACGATCTCGTCGCTGCGACCAAGGCGCTCGACCGCGTGCTGCTGTGGAATCACTACGTCGTGCCGCAGTGGACCTATACCAAGGTGCGCACCGCGCGCTGGGACCGCTTCGGCCGGCCGTCGGAATTGCCCAGATACGGTCAGTCCGGCTTCCCCTTCATCTGGTGGTACGACGCAGACAAGGCGGCACGGATCGCAAAGAAGTCGTGAAGGACATTTCCCGCATGACGCAGATGTCACGCCGCCATGTGCTGGCTTTGGGTGCCGGCGGTGCCCTCGGTGCGTCCATTGGCGCACCGCTGTTACGCGGCGCGCGCGCATCGGAGGCGGGGACCGAGGCCCACGGCATCTCGGCCTTCGGCGATCTCAAATATCCCGCCGACTTCCACCATTTCGACTATGTCAATCTGGATGCGCCGAAGGGCGGCACGTTCTCCCTCATCCCGTCGGTGCGCGCCTACAATCAGTCCTACCAGACCTTCAACTCGCTCAACGCCTTCATTCTGAAGGGCGACGGCGCGCAGGGCATGGACATGACGTTTGTGCCGCTGATGGTGCGCGCGAATGACGAGCCGGACGCGATGTACGGGCTTGCCGCCAAATCCGTGCGGATATCGCCGGACAGGCTGGTCTATCGCTTCACGATGCGGCCCGAGGCGAAATTCCACGACGGCACGAAGCTCACCGCCCACGACGCGGCGTTTTCGCTGACGGCGCTGAAATCCAAGGGACATCCGCTGATCATCGTGCAGATGCGTGACATGGTCAGCGCGGAGGCGATCGACGACGCGACGCTGGTCGTCACCTTTGCCAAGGGACGCGCGCGCGACGTGCCGCTCTATGTCGCGAGCCTGCCGATCTTCTCGAAGGCTTACTATGCGTCTCGTCCGTTCGACGAAACGTCGCTGGAGATTCCGCTGGGCTCGGGTCCCTACAAGGTCGGCAGGTTCGAGGTCAATCGTTACATCGAATACGAGCGGGTGAAGGACTGGTGGGCGGCCGATCTGCCGCCCTGCCGCGGCAGCTACAATTTCGACATCGTGCGCTATGAGTTCTATCGCGACCGCGATGTCGCCTTCGAGGGTTTTACCGGCAAGAGTTATCTCTACCGCGAAGAGTTCACCTCCCGCATCTGGGCGACGCGCTACGACTTTCCGGCCGTGAAGGACAAGCGCGTCAAGCTCGAAATCGTACCCGACGACACGCCGTCCGGCGCGCAAGGTTGGTTCATCAACATGCGGCGCGAGAAGTTCAAAGACCCGCGCGTGCGCGAGGCCCTGATCAATGCCTTCGACTTCGAATGGACCAACAAGACCATTATGTACGGCGCCTATGCCCGTACGGTATCGCCATTCCAAAACTCCGATCTCATGGCGGGCGACAGCGCTCCTTCGCCGGAAGAGCTGAAGCTGCTGGAGCCGTTTCGCGGTCAGGTTCCCGATGAAGTGTTCGCCGCACCGTTCACGCCGCCGGTCTCGGACGGCTCCGGGCAGGATCGAAGCCTGTTGCGCAAGGCGCAGCAGTTGCTGAGCGAGGCCGGCGTGCCGATCAAGGACGGCAAACGGGTGCTGCCGAACGGCGAGGTCTTCAGGATCGAGTTCCTGCTGGACGAGCCCTCCTTCCAGCCGCACCATGCGCCCTACATCAAGAACCTGGGCACGCTCGGCATCGAAGCGAGCGTGCGCCTCGTCGATGCCGTGCAGCACAAGGCGCGCCAGGAGGATTTCGACTTCGACATGACGATCCAGCGTTTCAGCATGTCGGCGACGCCGGGCGATGCCATGCGCGCATTCTTTTCTTCGCAGGTCGCCGCGACCAAGGGCTCGTACAATCTCGCGGGCGTCGCCAGCCCGGCCATCGACGCCATGATCGAGAAAATCATGGCGGCCGACAACCGTGAGGACCTCACGATCGCCTGCCGCGCCTTCGACCGCCTGTTCCGCGCCGGCCGCTATTGGGTGCCGCAATGGTATAACAAGACGCACCGGCTTGCTTATTGGGATCAGTTCAGTCATCCGCAGAAGCTGCCGCGTTATGCCAACGGCGTCGGCGCGCCCGACATTTGGTGGCATGAACCCGCCAAGGCCGCCAAGCTCGAGCAGGCGAAATAATCATGAGCGCGTATATCGCCCGCCGCATCCTCCTGATGATCCCGACATTGCTCGGAATCCTCTTCGTCTCCTTCGTCGTCGTGCAGTTCGCGCCTGGCGGTCCGGTCGAGCGCGTGATCGCGCAGCTCTCCGGCGCCGATACCGGCGGCACTTCGCGCATTTCAGGCGGTAGCGATTTTGCGCAGCGGGCCCCGGGACAGGTCGGCGCCGGTGGCGATGCCATCAACTCGAAATATCGCGGCGCGCAGGGGCTCGATCCTGATTTCATCAAGAAGCTGGAGGCGCAATTCGGCTTCGACAAGCCGGCACCGGAACGCTTTGCGCTGATGGTGTGGAATTTCGCCCGCTTCGATTTCGGCAAGAGCTATTTTCGCGACGTCAGCGTGATTCAGCTGATCAAGGAGAAGCTGCCGGTCTCGATCTCGCTCGGCATCTGGCTGACGCTGATCACCTATCTGATCTCGATCCCGCTCGGCATCCGCAAGGCCGTGAAGGACGGCACGCGGTTTGACACCTGGACGTCGAGCATTCTCGTGCTGGGCTATGCCATTCCCGGCTTTCTGTTCGCAATCCTCCTCATCATCCTGTTTGCCGGCGGCTCCTTCTTTAACTGGTTCCCGCTGCGCGGACTGACTTCGGACGGCTGGTCGCAGTTTCCCTGGTACTGGAAGATCCTCGATTATTTCTGGCATCTGACGCTGCCGCTGATCGCCATGGGGCTCGGCGCGTTCACCACCATGACGTTCCTGACCAAGAATTCGTTCCTGGACGAGATTCGCAAGCAATACGTCATGACCGCGCGCGCCAAGGGCTGCAGCGAGGGGCGGGTGCTTTACGGCCACGTTTTCCGCAATGCGATGCTGATCGTGATCGCCGGGTTCCCCGGGACCTTCATCCACGCCTTCTTCTCAGGCTCGCTTCTGATCGAGACCATCTTCTCGCTGGACGGGCTCGGGCTGCTGAGCTTCGAGAGCGTGCTCAACCGCGACTATCCCGTGGTGTTCGGCACGCTCTACATCTTTTCGTTGGTCGGCCTCGTGATCAACCTGATCTCCGACCTGACCTATATGTGGATCGACCCCCGGATCGATTTCGAGGCGCGGGAGGTCTGATGACGGTTATCGCGCCGACGCCGATCGAAACCACGACCCAGTCTCCGCTGGGCGAGGTCGTTCCGATCACGCGCAAGCCGTTCGTCCCTTCGCCGCTGAACAGGCGGCGATGGCAGAATTTCAAGGCCAACCGCCGCGGCTACTGGTCGTTCTGGATATTCATCGCCCTGTTCGTGGTCTCGTTGTTCGCCGAGCTGATCGCCAACGATCGGCCTTTCCTGGTCAAATTCGACGGCCGTCTCTATTGGCCTGCCTTCGTGACCTATTCGGAAACCACCTTCGGCGGCGATTTCGAGACGGCGGCCGACTACCGCGACCCCTACTTGCAGAAGCTCATCAAGGACAAGGGCGGCGCCATCGTCTGGCCCCTGATCCGCTATTCCTACGACACCCACAATCTCGACTTGCCGACGCCGGCGCCATCGCCACCGACCTGGATGCTGACCGAAGCGCAGTGCAAGCTTGTCGTCGAGAAGAAGGGGCTGAAGAGCTGCCGCGACCTCGAATACAACTGGCTGGGTACGGACGATCAGGGGCGCGACGTGGTGGCGCGGCTGATCTATGGCTTCCGCATCTCGGTGCTGTTCGGCCTCTGCCTCACGATCATCTCATCCGTCATCGGCATCGCAGCGGGAGCGGTGCAGGGCTATTTCGGCGGCCGGGTCGATCTCATCTTCCAGCGCTTCATCGAGATATGGACGGCAATTCCCTCGCTCTACCTTCTCTTGATCCTGTCCTCGGTCCTCGTGCCGGGCTTCTTCGTACTTCTCGGCATCCTGCTGCTGTTCTCCTGGGTCTCGCTGGTCGGTCTCGTGCGGGCCGAGTTCCTGCGCGGGCGCAACTTCGAATACATCCAGGCCGCGCGGGCGCTCGGCGTCTCCAACCCGGTCATCATGTTCCGACACCTGCTGCCGAACGCGATGGTCGCTACCATGACGTTCCTGCCGTTCATCGTCTCCTCGTCGGTGATGACGTTGACGGCACTCGACTTCCTTGGCTTCGGCCTGCCGCCCGGCTCCCCCTCGCTCGGCGAGCTGCTGTCGCAGGCCAAGTCCAACGTGCAGGCGCCGTGGCTCGGTTTCTCCGGCTTCTTCTCGGTCGCGATCATGCTGTCGCTGTTGATCTTCATCGGCGAAGCCGTGCGCGACGCCTTCGATCCGCGCAAGACGTTCAGGTAGGCCAATGGACGCGATCAATCAGCCCCTGCTTGCCGTGCGCGACCTTTCGGTGGCCTTCCACCAGGGTGGTGCCACGACACTCGCGGTCGACAAGGTCTCGTTCCAGATCAAGCGCGGCGAATGCCTGGCGCTGGTCGGCGAATCCGGCTCCGGCAAGTCCGTGAGCGCGCTCTCGATCCTGAAGCTGCTGCCCTATCCGAACGCCTCGCACCCCTCGGGAAGCATCCGCTTCAAGGGACAGGAGCTGATCGACCAGTCCGAGCAGCAGATGCGGGAGGTCCGCGGCAGCGACATCTCCATCATCTTCCAGGAGCCGATGACCTCGCTCAACCCGCTGCACACGATCGAGGCGCAGATCGGCGAGATCATCCAGCTGCATAATCCGACCAGCAACGCGGTGGCGCGCAAGCGGACGCTGGAGCTGCTGACCCAGGTCGGCATCCCCGATCCGGAGACGCGCCTCAACAGCTATCCGCACCAGCTCTCCGGAGGCCAGCGTCAGCGCGTGATGATCGCGATGGCGCTCGCCAACGAGCCCGACCTGCTGATCGCGGACGAGCCGACCACGGCGCTCGACGTCACCGTGCAGGCGCAGATCCTGGCGCTGCTCGCCGAGATCCGCGCGCGGCTCGGCATGAGCCTGCTCTTCATCACCCATGATCTCGGCATCGTGCGCCGCATCGCCGACCACGTCTGCGTCATGAAGAGCGGCGAGATCGTCGAGCAGGGGCCGGTCGAGCAGGTGTTCAAGACGCCGAAGCATCCCTACACGCGCGACCTGCTCGCGGCCGAGCCGAAGCCGGATCCCGCGCCGCCGCAGCCGGGTGCGCCGGTGGTGATGTCGGCCGACGACCTGAAAGTGTGGTTTCCGATCAAGCGCGGCTTGATGCGCAAGACGGTTGGCCACATCAAGGCGGTCGACGGCGTCAGCGTCGCCGTGCGCAAGGGCGAGACGCTCGGCGTCGTCGGTGAATCCGGCTCAGGCAAGACCACGCTGGGGCTTGCGCTGCTGCGGCTGATCTCCTCGAACGGGCGCATCGTGTTCCTGGGGAAAGACATCCAGGGCCTGCGCTTCAAGGAGATGCGGCCCTTCCGGCGCGACATGCAGATCGTGTTCCAGGATCCGTTCGGCTCGCTCAGTCCGCGCATGTCGGTCGCCGACATCATCGCCGAAGGCCTCTCCGTGCATCAGCCGAAACTGTCGCGCGAGGAACGCGAGGAGCGCGTCGTCAAGGCGCTCGAGGATGTCGGGCTGAAGCCCGACACCCGCTACCGCTACCCGCATGAGTTCTCCGGCGGCCAGCGCCAGCGCATCAGCATCGCGCGCGCGGTGGTGCTGGAGCCGGATTTCGTGGTGCTGGACGAGCCGACCAGCGCGCTCGACATGCTGTTCCAAGCGCAGATGGTCGATCTGTTGCGCGAGCTCCAGCGCAAGCGCGATCTCACCTACATGTTCATCTCGCACGATTTGCGCGTCGTCGCCTCGCTTGCCAGCCATCTGATCGTGATGCGCGGCGGCAAGGTGGTCGAGGAGGGCCAGGCGGCCGAGCTGTTCAAGAACCCGAAGAGCGATTACACGCGCGCGCTGTTCGCGGCGGCGTTCCGGCTGGAGACGGCCGGGAATGGATCGGTGGCGACGTAGCTTTCGTTACAGCCGCTTGATCGCCACGACTTCGCTGCCGGCCTGCTTGATTCGCGCGATCGCCGGTTCGATCGGCTCGATCACCGTCGCCATATGATGCGCGTTGGCGTGAACCATGGTGCCGGCGTCGCGCACGATGGCGACATGGCCCTTCCAGAAGATCAGATCGCCGCGTTGCAGCTTGCTTCGCTCATGCGGCTCCAGAGCGCGTCCAAGGCCGGCCTGCTGCATGTCGCTGTCGCGCGGGCAGCCGGTGCCGGCCGCCGTCAGCGACACCTGCACGAGGCCCGAGCAGTCGATGCCGAGGCTGCTCTTGCCGCCCCAGAGATAGGGCGTGCCGACGAAGCGTTCGGCCACCACGACGAAGTCCGGCTCGCGATGATCGAGCGGGACGAGATGCGCCTTCGGCAGATAGGCTCCGTCGCGCGTCACCGCGAAGCCGCCGTCCTCGCGGGCCACCGCGAGCTTCGATCCCATCACGAGCGTGCCGGCTGGCGGCAGCTTGATCGAGGGACCGGGAAAGGCAAAGGTCCTGAGCGCGCTGACCTTGTGCGTCGGGGCGGCCGTCGGCTTCATCAGCGCCGCATCGGGAAGCCAGCCGACATAGCCGTCACCGCCAAGCTGGCCCCAGGCCCAGCCCTCGCCATTGCGATCGTAGACCGTGACGCGCTCGCCGCGCAGCGCCTCCGTCATCAGCATCGCGCCCGAGGACGGCTGCTCGCGCACCGCTGCAATCGCCTCCGTCACCTCGAATTCCTCGCCGGTGACGAAGCGCTCCGCCTGCACCTTGCCTTCGAGATATTTGGCGGCGAGGTCGGCCCGCGCCGGCGTTACTCGCGGATCATGCATAGCGCTCGCTCAGCAATGTGTAGATGGCGCGCGCGGCCTGGCATTCGCCGCCTTCGGGGCGCGCAGGCTTCGCTGACGGCGTCCAGCCATAGATGTCGACATGCAGCCAGCTCTTTGCCTGCTCGACGAAGCGTTGCAGGAACAGCGCACAGGTAATCGAGCCGGCAAAGCCGCCCGACGGTGCGTTGGTGATGGTGGCGGTCTTGGAGTCCAGCCAGGAATCGTAAGCCGGCCACAGCGGCATGCGCCACAGCGGATCGTTCTCCTTGACGGCGCAGCGCGCGACGTCGGCGGCAAGCATCTCATCATTGGTGTAAAAGGGTGGTAAATCCGGCCCCAGCGCGACGCGTGCCGCGCCGGTCAGCGTGCCGAGATCGATCAGCAGGTCGGGCTTCTCCTCGTCGGCGAGCGCCAGTGCGTCGGCGAGCACGAGCCGGCCTTCGGCGTCCGTATTGCCGATCTCGACCGTGATGCCCTTGCGCGATGTAAAAATGTCGAGCGGGCGGAAGGCATTGCCAGCGACCGCATTCTCGACCGCCGGAATCAGCACGCGCAGCCGGAGCTTCAGCTTCGCGTCCATCACCATGCGCGCGAGCGCCAGAACGTTGGCCGCGCCACCCATGTCCTTCTTCATGATCAGCATGCCGCTCGACGGCTTCAGGTCGAGCCCGCCGGTGTCGAAGCACACGCCCTTGCCGACCAGCGTCACCTTGGGATGGGCGGGATCGCCCCAGCCGATGTCAATCAGCCGCGGCGCGCGGTCCGAGGCCATGCCGACGGCGTGGATCAGCGGAAAATCTGTCCTCAGATCCTCGCCGATGGTGCAGGCGAAGCTCGCACCGAATTCGCTGGCGAGTTCTTGCGCGGCTGCGGCGAGTTCTTCCGGCCCCATGTCGTTGGACGGCGTGTTGATGAGGTCGCGCGCCAGCATCGCGGCCTCCGCCATGCGGCTGATCTCGATCGCGTCGACGCCGTCAGGCGGCACCAGACGGACATCGGGGCTATCCGCCTTGCGGTAGCGGGCGAAGCGGTAGCTGCCGAGCGCGAAGGCGAGTGCGGCGAGCCGTGCATCGTGCGGTGCATTGGCAAAGCGATAAGTGCCCGGCGGCAGCAGGCCGGGCAGGGCGCCCGGCCGGAACAGGTCGCGGGATCTTGCGCCCTCGTCCTCGAGGCCGAACAGCACCTGCGCGATCGCACCGTCGGGGGCGGGCAGGGCAAGATAGCCGCCCGGCTTGGCGGCGAAGGCGCTCGCCGTGGCGAACTGGCGTTGCGCCGGCGGCAGCGTCTCGGCGACCTGATCCCAGCTCGACTTGGTGACGAAGGTGATCGGGATGGCGGTCGGCGACGTCTCGAAGACAAAAGGCATTGGCGGGTCCGGGTCGTCAGATCAGGCTGGTTATGCGGATGAACGAGACTTCGCAGAGTTTTGCCGTGGCCGCAATCGGCTTTGCCGTCACCCTGGAGCGAGCCGCTACTCGCAGCACGGGGGCCATGCTAGGTTCCGGCAACGGCCGCCAGGTGTAAACGGATCGCCGGCGGCCGAAGGCGAAGCCTGCCGGGAGGAAATGCAATGGACGTCGTGTGGAGCATGGTCACATTCATCGGCCAGGCCGTCGAGGCGATTTTCAGCTATGTCGACCATCATCATTGGATCTTCGCGTTCCTTGCCGGCGGCTACGTCTTCTATCTCCACGACCGCTCCGTACACGCGCGCTTCGATGCGCTCGACAAGCGCGTCGACGAAATCCGCAAGCGGCTTGCCATCGAATATTGATCTGGGGAGCCGAAACCGGCGACGGGCAGATCTCGTATCCATCCATGCTGAGAACTGCCGTTCACGCGCGCGCGGCCGCAGGGCTTTACTAGCGCTGTGGTTGTGGCATTATCGGCGGATATTTTAGATTGTGCCGCTCGGCTCTGCACGCATCGAGTGCAGGAACGCAATGGCACGCGGTTGATACTTGCCCCGGGGTTCGTCCTTGCTCGGGCCGAGACCGGTCTGAACCGTTCGTCGAAGGCATTTCTCTCATCGTATTAGGCGGCGCAGCATTCGCAACGAGCGGCGCAAGATGGATAGATCGTTCGTTATTGCGCAGATTTCCGACCTGCATCTGGACGGGTCAGGGCGGCTGCTTGCGACGATCGAGACCCTGAGCGCCGCTCTGCGCGAGAGGATGGCGGCCTTCGCGGATGTTCCCGATCGCATCCTGCTGATCACAGGCGATCTCGTGGACGACCCGACGCCGCGCGCGCTCGACGAAGCGCTCGCCGTCATCGCGTCCTTCCGGCAGAGTCGTGTGTTCACCGACATCCAGGCGATTGCCGGCAATCACGACGCCAAGCGTCCGAGCCAGCGCGCGGGCCGCCACGACGTCTATGACTACCTGCATCTGCCGCGGACCTCGAAGAGCGTCTATTACCGTCAGGCCGGCCTCGATCTGGTGCTGCTGGATTCCAACCGCGCGAGCCTCACGACGCTTGCGAGCGGCAATATCGACCAAGGCGCCTACAACGCCATGGTTGCGGATTCCGCCCGGCTGAGTGTCGAGCTCGCGGGCAGCCTTGGATCGGCCGGACGCGCCGATTACGCCGAGCCGGCGGACAACCTCGTGCGGGTGCTGGCGCTGCACCATCATCCGCTGCCGCAGGCGACCGGCGAAGGAAAGCGCTTTCTCGGCGCCCCGGACGAGCCGCTGATGTATCTCGCCGCGCCCGCGACCTTCCTCGAAGCCGCCACCTCGCTCAACGTCGATCTGGTCCTGCATGGTCACCGGCATGTCGAGGGGCTGACCCGCTATTCGATTCCGGATCCGCGTGCGACGCGGAGCAAGGGCGATGACGCGTTCTGGCGCACGATCTACGTGCTGTCCTGTCCGTCCTCGACCGGGCAGGGCGGCGACGATGCCGGCTTCAACATCGTCCATTTCGGTCCAATGTCCCCTGCAGGCAACTCCGAACACGGATTTGCGATCGCGCGCTATTCGCGGCCCCGCAACGATGGCGGCTTCCGCCTGCTCGATTCGAATCTGCCCGGCGGCATCATCTGGTTGCCGGCAGGGCGGGATTATTCCCGCGACCCGGCCGTCCAGTCGGCAATCGAGATCGCTTCAATCGCGACGTTGAAGCGGGATCAGGCCGCCGCATTGGCTCGCCGGCTTCTGATGCGTCGCGCATTCTATGCCGACGGCGAGCCGGACTGGGCGAATGCGCTCCACGCCTATCTCGTCACATCCCATGTCTGGGCCGATCTCGACGGCAAGTTCTCGAGGTTCGGGCGCAAGCATGAGGCCGACGCGGTTGCCGCGGTGACCGTGCTGCTGCGCCGGCTGATCGGGCAATCCGCCGGCGTGCTCGGCATCGATCCGCTTCGGCTTGACGAGCTCCGGGCGAAGCGTCTGGTCAATCGCGACGACCTCCGGCGCGAATGGCCCGGGATGCCGTGCACGGACGTCGATGTCGAGGCGCAGGCGCGGCAAAGGCTGCAATTGCTGCGGGACCTGAACGAGCAGGTGAAGGCGCTCGGCCTCGACCTCGGTCTCGGCGGGGAGGTGCCGCCGCAGACGCCGCCGTGAGGAGCGCAGGCATCCCGGCGTTAACCGGCCATTAGGGTTAACAGTCTATTGCTGGCGCGTTCGGCTCGATCCATCCGCTCGAGAGTGAAAGCGTCATGCGTCAACGGTTCAGTCCTGCCCGGCTTCTCGCATCTGCCTCGCTCGTCGCGGTGGTGGCCATGAGCCTCGGCGGCTGCACGGCAATGTCAAAGCTCTCCGACGTCACCGGCTCGATCGGGCCGCGCGCGGAGGCCCCTCCCAGCGATCCCGCGCGCGCCGCCGAAGTCTATGGCGAGCGTTACCGTGCCAATCCCAAGGATGCCGAGGCCGCGCTCGGCTATGGCCAGGCCTTGCGCGCCAACGGCCAGCGCGCCCAGGCCGTCGCCGTCCTCGAGCAGGCGACCATCGCCAATCCCGGCAACAAGGCGCTGCTCGCCCAGTACGGCCGTGCACTCGCCGACAACGGCAATTTCCAGCAGGCCTTCGACGTGCTGTCGAAAGCGCATTCTCCCGACAATCCGGACTGGCGCCTGCTCTCGGTGCAGGGCACGGCGCTCGATCAGATGGGCCGTCACGAGGAGGCGCGCTCCTATTATGCGAGTGCGCTGAAGATCGCGCCGGGCGATCCCGCCGTGCTCTCCAATGTCGGCCTGTCCTACATGCTGTCGAAGGACCTGCCGAAGGCCGAAGAGGCGTTGCGGCAGGCCTACGCCTCGCCGCGCGCGAGCGCGCGGGTGCGGCAAAATCTCGGCCTGGTCGTCGGTCTCCAGGGCCGCTTTGCCGAAGCCGAAACCATCGTGAAGGCGGACCTGCCGCCGGAACAGGCCGCGGCCAATGTCGCCTATCTGAAGGAAATGCTGAGCCGCAGTGAAGCCCCGCGCGGTACGCCGAAGCGGACTCCGGTCGCAGCGCTCAGCCGGCCCGACTGATCCGACCTGATCGTCTCCTCCTGAAGCCGCTCGCGCGAACCGCGCGCGGCCGCGTCTTACGTCATTGCATCTCGGAGATCTTGATGCCGGTCGGCCCGAGAATGACGACGAACAGCACCGGCAGGAAGAACAGGATCATCGGCACCGTCAGCTTCGGCGGCAGCGCGGCGGCCTTCTTCTCGGCCTCGTTCATGCGCATGTCGCGGTTTTCCTGCGCCATGACGCGCAGGGAATGTCCGAGCGGAGTGCCGTAACGTTCCGCCTGCTGAAGCGCCAGACACACCGACTTGACGCCCTCGAGCCCGGTGCGCCGCGCCAGGTTCTCATAGGCGACCTTGCGGTCCTGCAAATAGGACAGCTCGGCGGTGGTCAGCGTGAACTCTTCCGACAGCGCGATCGACTGGCCGACGATCTCGGTGGCGACTTTCCGGAACGCCATTTCGACCGACATGCCGGATTCGATGCAGATCAGCAGCAGGTCGAGCGCGTCGGGAAAGGCGCGCTTGATCGAGAGCTGGCGCTTGGAGATCGCGTTCTTGAGGAACAGCATCGGGGCCTGAAGCCCGAGATAGGCGGCGCCGATGCAGATGCCGATCTTGACCGGCATCGGTTTCTCCATATGCGCGATCAGGAACACGTACAGGACCGAGCCCACGAACAGGGCGAGCGGAGCGACCATGCGCGCAAACAGGAAGGTGATGTACGGCGCCTGACCGCGGTAGCCGGCCATGATGAGCTTGTCGCGGGCAGCTTCCTGCGCGAGCCATTTGGTGAGGTTGAAATCCTCGACGACCTTGGAGACGAGCTGCTTCGGCGTCTGGCGCAGCGAGACCTTCTCGCTCTTGTTGAGGCGCTCGCGCTCGCGCTGCCGGATCCGCTCGCGCTCGCTCGCCACCGCCTTCATGCGCTTGGAGAGGCCCTCGCCGGCGAACAGGGGCATCACCAGCGTATAGACGGTGGCGCTGGCGGCGATGGCCGCCAGCAGCATGGTCATGAAGCGGACGTCATGCAGTTTCGAAACGAGAAATTCGACCATACGCCACCGTCAGAAATCGAAGTTGATCATCTTCTTCATCACCATGATGCCGATCGCCATCCAGACGACGCAAGCGACCAGCATGAGCTGGCCGGTAGGATGGGTCCACAGCAGGGAGATGTAGTGCGGCGTCGTGAGATAGACGAGGAACATCACGATCGGCGGCAGCGAGCCGATGATGCCGGCCGAGGCCTTGGCCTCCATCGACATCGCCTGGATCTTTTCCCTCATCTTCTTGCGGTCGCGCAGCACCTTGGAGAGGTTGCCCAGCGCTTCGGAGAGGTTGCCGCCCGACTTCTGCTGGATCGAGATGACGATGCCGAAGAAATTTGCTTCCGGCAGCGGCATGCGATCGTAGAGGCGCGCGCAGGCTTCGCCGAGCGGCATGCCGATCGCCTGTGTCTCGATGATGGCCAGGAACTCGCTGCGCAGCGGCTCGGGCGAATCGGCGGCGACGACCTTGATCGATTCGAACAGCGGCAGGCCCGCCTTGATGCCGCGGACGATCACGTCGACGGCGTCGGGCAGCGCCGCCAGGAATTTGTTTTCGCGGCGCTTCTTCAGGAAGCCGAGTGCCCAGCGCGGCAGGCCGAAGCCGCCGGCGAAGGCGAGGCCGGCGGCGCCGAGCAGGCCGCCACCGACGAACATGGCAACCGCGAACAGCACGCCCGCCACGACGGCGGACGCGATCCAGAATTTCTGCGGCGTCCAGTCCAGCCCCGCCTGCGACAGGCGGACGCTGAGCGGAACGCTCTTCTCCTGCTGACGTCGGGCCTCGAGATCCTTCAGCGAAGTCTCGACCTGCTCACGGCGCGAGCGCTGGCTCTTTTCGGTCTGCTTGGCCGTGGGCGCGTCGGCGCGCGCGATCGAGGCGCGGCGGTTTTCCGCCTTCCGCTCCCCGGACAGCAACGGATAGAGGAAGACCCAGGCGACGCCGCCGACAGCGGCGGTAGCGAGGAAGGCGAGGGCGAGGACCTGCATGTTCATGGTGGCGCTGACCTGCTCACGTCTTCTCCGCCACTTCCGCCGCGTCGAGCGCGGCGCCAAGGCGCTTCTCTTCGC
This sequence comes from Bradyrhizobium sp. CCBAU 11386, assembly GCF_028128955.1. Taxonomy (NCBI): domain Bacteria; kingdom Pseudomonadati; phylum Pseudomonadota; class Alphaproteobacteria; order Hyphomicrobiales; family Nitrobacteraceae; genus Bradyrhizobium; species Bradyrhizobium sp. CCBAU 11386. Next base: position 57,383 of record NZ_LBKA01000234.1, on the reverse strand, counting down.
CGTAATAGCGAGCGCGTTCCCAGAACTTCGGACGGCCGATGCCGGTCGAGCGATGCCGCCCGATGATCTTGCCGTTGGCGTCCTCGCCGACCATGTCGTAGAGGAAGATGTCCTGGGTGATGATGGTGTCGCCTTCCATGCCCATCACCTCGGTGATGTGGGTGATGCGGCGCGAACCGTCGCGCAGGCGCGCGGCCTGGACGATGACGTCGATCGAGGCGCAGATCATCTCGCGGATGGTCCGCGACGGCAGCGAGAAGCCGCCCATCGTGATCATGGATTCGCAGCGCGACAGCGCCTCGCGCGGGTTGTTGGCGTGCAGCGTGCCCATCGAGCCGTCATGGCCGGTGTTCATGGCCTGAAGCAGGTCGAATGCCTCGGGGCCGCGGACTTCGCCGACGATGATGCGTTCGGGGCGCATACGCAGGCAGTTGCGCACCAGCTCGCGCATGGTGACCTGGCCTTCGCCCTCGATGTTGGGCGGACGGGTTTCCAGCCGCACCACATGGGGCTGCTGGAGCTGGAGCTCGGCCGCGTCCTCGCATGTGATGACGCGCTCGTCGTGCTCGATATAATTGGTCAGACAGTTGAGCAGAGTGGTCTTGCCCGAGCCGGTACCGCCGGAGATCAGCACGTTGCAGCGGACGCGGCCGATGATCTGGAGGATTTCCGCACCCTCCGGCGAGATCGCGCCGAACTTGACGAGCTGATCCAGCGTCAGCTTGTCCTTCTTGAATTTGCGGATGGTGAGTGTGGGCCCGTCGATCGACAGCGGCGGCACGATGGCGTTGACACGGGAGCCGTCGGCGAGACGTGCGTCGCAGATCGGCGAGGATTCGTCGACACGCCGGCCGACCTGGCTGACGATGCGCTGACAGATGTTGAGGAGCTGCTGGTTGTCGCGGAAGCGGATGCCCGTGCGCTGAATCTTGCCGGCGACTTCGATGTAGACGGTGTTGGCGCCGTTGACCATGATGTCCGCGATGTCGTCGCGCGACAGCAGCGGCTCGAGCGGACCGTAGCCCAGAACGTCGTTGCAGATGTCGTCGAGCAGCTCTTCCTGCTCGGCGATCGACATCACGATGTTCTTGATCGCGATGATCTCGTTGACGATGTCGCGGATTTCCTCGCGGGCCGATTCCGAATCGAGCTTGGCGAGCTGGGCGAGGTCGATGGCTTCGATCAGCGCGCCGAAGATGGTCGCCTTGACCTCGTAGTAATTGTCCGAGCGGCGGGTTTCCATGGCCGGCGCAGGTCTTGCCGGGGCAAGCGGCGGCGAGGCGACGGCCGGCGGGGGCGGCGCGCGCGACACCGTCGGCGCCGGAGCCGGGGCAGGCTCTGGCGACACGGCGCCGGGCTTCGGGGCCCGAAGGTCGGTGTCTGTTCCGCTACGCTTACCAAACACTTAACGACTCCATGCGGCGGCTTATTTTCCCCGCAACTTCTCAATCAGGGGTGAAAGCAGGGACGACTTTTGTTTCTTCGTTTCGCTGCGACCGGTCAGGCGCTGGGCGATCTGGAGGAACATCTCGATCGACTTGTGGTTGGCGGAGATCTCCGCGATCATCTGGCCGTTGTTGGCCGCCGAGCCGAAGATCTGCGGCTCGAACGGGATCGAGACGACCGGCTGGCTCTCGATCGCCTTGGCGAACTCCGCAGCGGCGATTTCGGGACGTTTCGGCACTCCGACCTGGTTCAGGCAGTAGAGCGGCGGCCGGTCGTTGGGGCGCGCGGCCTTCAACAGGTCGAACAGGTTCTTGGCATTGCGCAGATTGGCGAGGTCGGGCGCCGCCACGATCAGGATGTCGTCGGCCCCGATCAGAGCGCGCTTGGTCCAGCCCGACCATTGGTGCGGGATGTCGAGCACGATGCAGGGCATGGTGGAGCGCAACGTGTCGAACACGGCATCGAAGGCGTCGGTGCCGAAATCATAGACCCGGTCCAGCGTCGCCGGCGCCGCCAGCAGGCTGAGGTGGTCGGTGCATTTGGACAGCAGGCGGTCGATGAAGGCGGTATCGACGCGATCAGGCGAGAACACGGCGTCCGCAATGCCCTGCGGCGGGTCCTGGTTATAGTCGAGCCCGGCGGTGCCGAAGGCGAGGTCGAGATCAGCGACGACCGCGTCCATCGCGAGGTCGCGCGCGATCGCCCAGGCGACGTTATGGGAGATGGTGGAGGCGCCGACGCCGCCCTTGGCGCCGACCACGGCGATGATGCGGCCGACCGCCTTGGCTTCCGGCGCGGAGAACAGGTTGCAGATCGAGCGCACGACGTCGATCGCGCCAACCGGCGCGAGCACGTAGTCGCTGACGCCGCGGCGCACCAGCTCGCGATAGAGCGTGACGTCGTTGATGCGGCCGATCACGACCACACGGGTGCCGGCGTCGCAGACGGTGGCGAGCTGGTCGAGCCCGCCCAGGAGGTCGTTGCGGCCGTCGCTCTCGAGTACGATCACGTTCGGCGTGGGCGCCGAGCGGTAGGCTTCGACCGCAGCCGCCATGCCGCCCATCTGGATCTTCAGGTGGGCCTTGCCGAGACGGCGATCCTCGCCGGCCGACTGTACCGCGGCAGCAGTTTCCACGGTCTCGCAGAACGCCTGGACCGAGACGCGCGGCGCAGGCGCGATATGCTCCTCGACCGGTGGCGAAGCTGCTTCCGGCTGCTCTTCCTGTGTTTGCCTGGCGTAGCTGATCATCGGCCGGTGTCGCTAAGTTTGGCCTTGTCGGCCTCAGGATAGGAGACCGCCGTCGGCACCCCCTTGCGATACTTCTCGAACGCAGCGGTGCGCCGTATCGTATAGGAGGGAGTCTCCGGCCGCGGCTGCTCGAGGTCCGAGGGATTGTCGACCATGGCTGCGAGGTTGCGCTGATAGGCGCACCCGTAATTGTAGTATTCCTTGTTCTCGAACCAGCTCTTGTTCTTCATCGAGGGGCCGATGTCCTCCGGCCACAGCCCGCAGGGGCCCGCGACCGCGGCGATCTTGGAATAGGTCAGCCGGATCGGCGGCAGGAAGCGCTTGTCTTCCGGCTGGTAGGGGCGGGCGATGATGCCACGTGGCGGAACGCCCGCCGCCGCCAGCATCGCCTGGATCTCACGCATCGACTCCGCGACCGGACGCGCGTTGGGCGTACCGGACGGCACGTCGATATGGATGGCGCCGGTGCCTTCATGCAGCCAGGCCGATGCCAGACCCATCACGTCGGCGCGCTGGGCCGCGGTCAACCCGCCGCGGGCGTGGCCGACGAAGACGACGATCGAACGGTTCTGCTCCTCGATCGCGATCGGATGACGCTGCTTGTAGCTGTCGGGAATGGAGGCGGTGACCGCTTCGTCGTGCTGGCAGCCGCCGAGCGCAAGCGCAATGCCGACGAGCGCGCCACCGAAGCCGATGGCGCCTCTGCGAATCTGGGGTGGTCTTGTGGTCATAACGAAGTCCCCGTTCCGCTTTAGTCGGTGATGAAGCCGTAGGTGCCGCGGTAGTTCCGGGCCGGTTCGGTCCGGCCAGGCACGCCGTAGATACGGTTGATGTTGCCGAGCAGCTCGACCTGCGGATCGGCAGGCGCGGAGAAGCCGTCATCCGGCCGCGACAGGTCCTTCTGCGCCACGGCGCGAACGATATAGGGCGTCACGATCACGACCAGCTCGGTCGTGTTGTTGACGAAGTCGCGGCTGCGGAACAGCGCGCCGAGGATCGGCAGCTGCATCATGCCCGGCAGCCCGCTGACCGCCTGCTTGGTCTGCTGCTGGACCAGGCCGGCCATCGCCATCGCACCGCCCGAGGGAATCTCCAGCGACGTCTCCGCCCGGCGCGTCTTGATCGAAGGCACCGTGAGCGAGTTCACCGTCGACGAGGTCACGGCCTGCGATAGCGTGATTGCGTTCTCGTTCGACAGTTCCGAAACCTCGGTCATCACCCGCAGGCTGATCTTGCCCTCGGTCAGCACCACGGGCGTGAAGTTGAGCGAGATGCCGAACTTCTTGAAGCTGATCTGGGTGGTACAGACATGCGTCGTGGGATCGCACGCATAGCCCGCCGGTACCGGGAATTCGCCGCCGGCGATGAAGGTCGCCGACTCGCCGGAGATCGCGGTCAGGTTCGGCTCGGCCAGCGTCCGGATCACGCCGGCGGTCTCCATCGCGCGCAGGGTGGCCTGCACCGACGGCGTCGCGCCGAACCTCGTGGTCAGGCTGTTGCCGTCCACCAGATTCTTGCCGAGAGCGGTGAACGGGTTGGAGTTGGTGAAGCTCACCACAGACGTGCCGTAGTTCAGGTTGGCGGTGAGGTCGATGCCGAGCTGCTTGACGATGTTGCGCGCGACTTCGGCGACCGTCACCTTGAGCATGACCTGGTCGCGGCCGCGGACCACGATCGAGTTCACGACCTTGTCGGCGCCGCCGGCGAGGCGCGCGGCGAGATCGTTGGCCTGCTGCGCTTCCATCGGGTTCGCCGCCGTGCCGGTCAGCACGACGCCTTCGCCGAGGCCGTCGATCTGGATGTCGGAATTGGGCAGGATTTGCTTCAGCGCCGCCCGCACGCCGTTGAGGTCGCGCTTGACCGCGATGTCATAGGCCGCAATCTGCTGACCGGCGGAATCGAAGAACACGATGTTGGTCTGGCCGACCGTGGCGCCGATGATGTAGGCGCGCTGCGACGAGCGGACCACCGCATTGGCGATCTTGGGATCGGCGACCAGCACATCCTTGATGTCGCGCGGAAGGTCGATCACGATGGACTTGCCGACGCCGAGGGAGAGGAAGCGCGCGTTCATCTGGCCGTCGGCCGCGACCGGCGCCACGGGGCGGTAGTCGGCGGCGACCACGGGGGTCAGCGCCGGGTTGAGCACCAGCGCGAGGGCGGCCGAAAACGACAGGGCGCGGACCATTGAGGTTCGCATCGTCGCCAAATCTGCCCTGCATTTCATATCGACTGCCCTCATCGTGCCTTCGCCGTCGAGCTTGGGATACCGTAGCGAATGATCGAAACGCCATCGCGCTTCTGTGCGGAATCATCGAGCGTGATCTCGCTCATCTTGACGTCGACGATGCTGCGCAGCGCCAGCGACAGCGTGCCGCTCTGGCGGGCGGCGGAAAGCGTCGCCGTCTGCGCGGGATTGAGCTCGAGGGTGACGGTCTTGCCGACCACGGTATTCTGGCCGTCCTTTTCCTTCGGCGCCTGGTCGATGGCCAGGACGCGGATGTTGGCCAGGATGATCTCGGACGTGACGACATCAGGGGCGCCGCTGCTTGGGTCCGGGTTCTTGAGGCGGCGCGTCAGAAGCACGTCGACGCGGTCGTTGGGCAGGATGAAGCCGCCTGCGCCGGTCTCGGGCGATATCTCGGTCGAGATCGCGCGCATGCCGGTGGGCAGGATTGCCGCCATGAAGCCGGAGCCTTCGGCCTTGACCAGTTTCTGGTCGCGGATCGGCTCACCCTGGATGAAGGGGGCGCGCGCGATCGAACCGGTCACCTGGGTCACGCCCTCGGGGCGCTCGTTGCGGCGGATGAAGGTGGCGCTGGCGGTCGCGGCCGGCCAGGTCTGCCATTGCACGTCTTCCGGTTTCACGGTCTGGCCGAGGCCGATGTCGTTCTTGGCCACCAGCACGTCGACAGTGGGAAGCTGCGCGACCGGAGCCGCCGGAGGCGGCGCAGAATTGTCCGAGCCGCTCGCCAGGTACGCGGCGACACCGCCGGCGCAGATGGCGACCGTCAGGACGACAATGCGTGCCCTATTCATACGCTTCACTTTCCAACAAAACGCTGCGACGCAGCCGCCGCCGTAATCGGCAGTTGACCAGCTATTCGTCAAAGCATGGTTAATGAGGCGTATCTAAATCGCCTTAACGCCGGGTTTACCCGGAGCGTTCAGCGCAGTGCGAGGTGAGCGAGGTCGATCGCCTTCACCCATTCGGTCTCCGGGTAGACCATCAGCGCGCTCAGTGCGAGCGCGATGCCGTAGGGAATGCCGCTCTCCTTGGCGTGCAGCCGTGCGAGCCAGGCCTGGCCCGCGAGGCCGTAGGGCAGCGGCCATTGCCGGAACTGGAGCAGGAGCAGCGTCAGCGCGCCGCCGAACAGCGAGGCGTAGAGCAGGAAGTTCATCAGCTGTGCGAAGCCGAACCAGAGCGCGACGGAGGCCGCGACCTTGGCATCGCCGCCGCCGACCCAGCCCATCGCAAAGCAGGTGAAGGCTACGACCAGGACAAGCGCGCCGGCGCCGACATGACCGAGCATCTCGTAAGGTGCCATGCCACCGGCGAGTGCGAGCGCGAAGAAGCCCGCGACCAGCGCCAGCGACACGCGGTTCGAGATGGTCATCGTGAAGAGGTCGCTCGCGGCGGCGAACGCCATCAAGGCCGGGAAGAGCAGAAGGCGCGCAAGGTCGAGGATCATGGGCTGCGTCTTGAGGCCGGGGTTCGTCGCGAGATCTGGCGTCGCCCTATGCTAGCCGGCAGTGCTAAACAAACCGACAACGGCGGCCGCGGCCTTGACAGGCGTCCCTGCGAAAGGCGGGCTCACCAGAGGCTGGCAATGCGCGCGGCGAGTGCGAGCGTCGCAAGCAGCAGTGCAAGGCAGACCCAGTAGGCCGGCGAGCCGGTCTGCGCCGCCTCCGCCTCGCTCGCCGCAACCGCGGCATCGGTTCTGTATTTGCGCAACGCCACTGGAACTCGCCGTACTCGGAAAAACAAAGGCCCCGGAGATCCGGGGCTTTTGCCGTCGCTTGTCGGTCGCTTACTTCAGCGACGTGCTGATCGAGGTGAACTTGGTGTTCAGCGTGGTGCCGAGGTTGTTGACGACGGTGATGATGGCCAGCGCGATGCCGGCGGCGATCAGGCCGTATTCGATGGCGGTGGCGCCGGATTCATCCTTGGCGAAACGCGCAATCAGGTTCTTCATGAACAAACTCCATCTGGGGTTGGATCGCCTCGTTCGGCGCTGTCTTTGACGCGATGACCATGAAAGCCGAGCTCTTTCGGTAGAGTTAATCCGATCGTGCAAACCCGATTCCTGCGCGATGCTTTTACCCAGAGTGAATTTCGCCTTAAGACGCCGGCTGGAATTCGCTCAGGTTCCGAACGTACCGCAAGTGCGTCGCCGGCTTCACCCTCCCTTAAATTTCACGGAGTAGGCGTAGGAGGACCAGCAACTCGGAAGAGAGGCGACGATGTCGAGCCTGCCCATGCAAGTCGCCCTGATGCTCGGCGAGACCATCGCGAAGGTGATCCCCATCACCCTCGCGCTCGCGGCGGTCTTCACCGTGCTCGAGCATTTCTGGGCCTGCAATCCCGGCACGCCCTGGTGGCGCAAGCGGGAGATCGTCACCGACATCTGCTACTGGTTCTTCGTTCCGGTGTTCGCCCGCACCATGCGGATCGGGCTCTTGATCGTCGGCGCGAGCCTCCTCTTCAACATCCATGATGCCGACGATCTCATCGCCTTCTACGACAATGGCCACGGCCCGCTGGCGCTGTTGCCGCTCTGGGTCCAGGCTGCTCTATTCCTGATCCTGTCGGATTTCATGCTGTACTGGCTGCACCGGTTGTTCCATGGCGGCGAGTTCTGGAAGTATCACGCGATCCATCACTCCTCGGAGGAGATAAGCTGGATTTCGGCGGCCCGCTTCCATCCCGTCAATCTCATGCTCGGCACGATCGGGGTCGACGTCGTGCTGCTGATGGCCGGCATCTCCCCGAATGTCATGGTCTGGCTTGCCCCGTTCACGACCTTCCACTCGGCCTTCGTGCACGCCAACCTGAACTGGACCTTCGGGCCGTTCAAATACGTGCTGGCAACGCCGGTGTTCCACCGCTGGCACCACACCGCGCTCGAGGAGGGCGGCGATACCAATTTCGCCGGGACCTTCCCGCTCTGGGACGTGCTGTTCGGCACCTTCCGCATGCCGGAGGGGCAGCTGCCGCAGGATTACGGCAAGGACGAAGCGACCATGCCGAAGGAGATCGCGGGCCAGCTCGCCTATCCGTTCCGCCGCTAGAGCATGAGCCGGACAAGCGTGAAGCGATTTTCCGAAAGGATCACGCTCAAACAATAACCTGAAGCGCGATCACGATGAATCCTGACCTCATCGCGCTTTAGGAACCTGCGAGGGCCGTAAAACGCCAGTCCGTTCAAACAATAGTCGGCGAATTTGCGGAACGTTCACGAATTGAGGGCAGGTTAGCGCGGTCGGGCACCGGCTCCGCTGTTATCTGATCGCTTCTGCCGGTTTGTGACGTCCCGGGGGTAAGAGTATGCGTAAAGAACTGCTGCGTCGCCATGCGCGCGTGTGTCTTCTGGTTGCGGCCGCGGTGCTGGTATCGCCGGCTGTCGGTCTTGCCGAATCCACCGCCGACACCATCGCCGTCAATGTCGATCAGGCCAAGCTGGTCCGGCTGCCAGGCAAGGTGGCGACCATCGTGGTCGGCAATCCCCTGATCGCCGACGTCACGCTCCAGCCCGGCGGCATGATCGTCGTGACCGGGAAGGGCTACGGCGCCACCAATTTCATCGCGCTCGACAGGGGCGGCGAGATCCTGGTCGACCGCCAGATCCAGGTCGAAGGTCCGAGCGACCGGCTTGTCACCGTCTATCGCGGGGTCGAGCGCGAGTCCTATAGCTGCATGCCGATTTGCCAGCGTCGTGTGACGCTGGGCGACAGCGACGCCTTCTTCAACACCACGATGAGCCAGGCCGGTTCGCTGAGCAGCAGTGCCAGCGGCAACGCCGGCGCCAAGACCAACTAGCAAGACCGATTGGCGGGATTGCCGGGCAGGATCGTGCGGTCCGGTCCGGACTCTCGCACCGACGAGGGAGAATTCTCTCGGTTCGTCGAACATGAAAAAAGGCCGTGCGTCGCGCACGGCCTTTTCTGTTGCTTTGGTTCGTTCGCTCGAGCCGATCCGGACCGAAGGTCCGTTGGCTCAACCGGCGGAGCGAAGATTGTCGGCGGCCGACTTGCCGGACCGGCGATCGGCCACGATCTCGTAGGAGATCTTCTGGCCTTCGCGCAGCGTGCCGAGGCCGGCGCGCTCGACGGCGCTGATGTGCACGAACACGTCCTTGCCGCCGTCGTCGGGCTGGATGAAGCCAAAGCCCTTGGTCGCGTTAAACCACTTCACGGTTCCCATGCTCACGGGGTAGTTCCTTCTCAGATAACACAATGTAAGAGCCCGCTCGCGCGGGCAGGTTAGATCGAATTTCTGGAAGGGTCGTCAGCGTGTCTGAACCGGCTGTACCGGTGGATGCCAATGTCGTCCGGCCGAAAATCGATTAATTCATTTTATTGGAAATGGGGCTTCAAAACAATCCTGACGCGCACGATTTTTTGATCCGCCGCGATGTGCGCGGCAGATCAGCATACAGGTCAGCATTTTAATTCCGCGCTTGCGCGCGGAATTAACATTCGCCGCTTAGCGGCGACGGAACTGGCCGCCACGCTGCGCGCCACCCCGCGGCGGTCCGCCGGATGTTGCGGGACGTTCGTCCTTGTGGCGGAAAATCAGCCGGCCCTTCTCGAGATCGTAGGGCGACATCTCCACCGTCACGCGGTCGCCCGCGAGCGTCTTGATGCGGTTCTTCTTCATCTTGCCGGCGGTGTAGGCAACGATCTCGTGTCCGGCATCGAGCTGCACGCGGTAGCGGGCGTCGGGGAGGATTTCGGTGACCAGTCCTTCGAACTGGATCAGCTCTTCCTTAGCCATGAATGTCTCCAGGTCGTGGACGGCTAGTGCGAGTAGGGTTTGCGGGTCGATTGGCCGTTCGGCCGACTCTCGCGGCGCAAAAAGGCAACGCCTTGTATCCCATCAGACGTCCCAGCGCTATGCGCGGAACGCTGTTCCGGACGGTCGGTCGGCGAAGAATGCATCTTGCCGCCGGAGCGGCGGCGACGAGACCCCTTTGAGGCCTTCGGGCCGCTGCCGGGCCTTCCTTCAACATGCCTTCCGTCGACATGGCGCGCGTCGCCATGCCGGCCTTCACCGGGCCGTCCATCGCCCTGCTTGCCGGCGCTATGGTGGCGTCCGTCGGCATGCCTTTCGTCGGCACGCCGTCCGTCACCGTGCCGTGCGCCTTGCGGACGCTGGCCCGGGCGGCCCGGCCGGCCCTGTCGTTGCTGCGGCGGGGGAGGACCTGCATCGCGGCGACCGGCATCGGTGCGGAGGTCTTCGCGCGGCAGCGCCACCTTGATCAGTCGCTCGATGTCGCGGAGATAGCTGAGTTCCTCGCCGCCTGCGATCAGCGAGATCGCGGTGCCCTCGGCGCCGGCGCGCGCGGTGCGGCCGATGCGGTGGACATAGGTCTCGGGAACGTTGGGCAGGTCGAAATTGATGACGTGGGTGATGCCGTCGACATCGATGCCACGGGCGGCGATGTCGGTGGCGACCAGCGTGCGGATGTCACCGGAGCGGAACTGGGCGAGCGTGCGCTCGCGATGGTTCTGCGACTTGTTGCCGTGGATGGCGCTGGCGGCAATGCCGGCCTTCTCGAGCGTCTTCACGACCTTGTCGGCGCCGTGCTTGGTGCGGGTGAAGACCAGCGCGCGGTTGATCGGCTCGTCCTTCAGGAGCTTGGTCAGGAAGGCGGGCTTGGCCGAGAAGTCGACCTGGAGGATACGCTGGTTGATCCGCTCGGCGGTCGAGGAGACCGGGGTCACCGCGACACGGGCGGGATCACGCAGCATGGAGTCGGCGAGTTCGGCGATGTCCTTGGGCATGGTGGCCGAGAAGAACAGCGTCTGCCGCTTGATCGGCAGCTTGGCGACGATCTTCCGGATGTCGTTGATGAAGCCCATGTCGAGCATGCGGTCAGCCTCGTCGAGCACGAGGAATTCGACGCTGCCAAGCTTCAGCCCGTTGCTCTGCACGAGGTCGAGCAGGCGGCCGGGGGTGGCGACCAGCACTTCGACGCCCTGCATCAGCGAGCGGACCTGACGGCCCATCGGCACGCCGCCGATGGCGAGCGTCGAGGACAGGCGGATGTGGCGGCCATAGGCGTTGAAGCTGTCGAGGATCTGGCCGGACAGCTCGCGGGTGGGCGACAGAACCAGGACGCGGGTCGTCTTCGGCTGCGGCTTGATGCGGTGCTCCAGCAGGCGGTGCAGGATCGGCAGCGCAAAGGCCGCGGTCTTGCCGGTGCCGGTCTGGGCGATGCCGACGACGTCGCGGCCGGTCAGCGCTGTGGGAATGGTCTGGGCTTGGATGGGGGTGGGGGTGACGTAGTTCTCTTCGGAGAGAGCACGCGCGATCGGTTCGGCGAGGCCGAAGTCCTGAAACGAAGTCAAAAGATGGGTTCTTTCCATGTCAAAAGCGGGCGCCCGGCGCATTCAGCGCGGCGCACGCAAACGGGTGTCGAGAAGACACCTGCGTGTTTAGGGTGTCGGATGGCTTGGGAGATATGGGGCAAGCCAGAGGCCCGTAGAGGGCTTAAGAACACGCGGCTCGCAACGACCCCTTGATTCGCAAGAGGTCTCGACCGCTCATATGGAACATTGAGCGGGCGCTTTCAAGGCAGGCTGGCCCTAAACGGCGATTGCAGCGCAGAAATAATTGTGCCGGAAATTTAGACAGAAGCATCGTTTTGCTCAACAAATGAACTGTCTGCCACATTAGCATACAATTTATTTGCTCAAGTCTTGAGCAATCAGACTGCGGCGAAATTTCGATTTTTGCCAGTTTTTCAAATGAAACCAACGGCTTGGTATGTACCCAGCCCATGGCATGGTTCTTGCGATTCCGTTAATCGCAGGCGGCCGTGGGGCCGTTTCGCAGCGTCTTTTTCACGTCTGCGTCAGGGAGATGATACACTCATGCTTAACAAATCCACTCACGATATAGCGGCGTCATTTAGCCGCCGTGGCGTGCTCGCCGCGACCGCCGGACTGATGCTCGGTCTGGCTTCCATTTCCGGTGCGAAGGCCGCGGACGACACCATCAAGGTCGGCGTGCTTCACTCTCTCTCGGGCACCATGGCCATCAGCGAAACCACGCTGAAGGACACCATCCTCTTCCTGATCGACGAGCAGAACAAGAAGGGCGGCGTGCTCGGCAAGAAGCTCGAAGCCGTCGTCGTCGACCCCGCTTCGAACTGGCCGCTGTTCGCCGAAAAGGCGCGCGAGCTGATCACCAAGGACAAGGTCTCGGTCGTGTTCGGCTGCTGGACCTCGGTGTCGCGCAAGTCGGTGCTGCCGGTGTTCAAGGAGCTGAACAACATCCTGTTCTACCCCGTGCAGTACGAGGGCGAGGAGAGCGAGCGCAACGTGTTCTACACCGGTGCTGCGCCGAACCAGCAGGCGATCCCCGCCGTCGACTACCTGATGAAGGACGAGAAGGTGAAGCGCTGGGTGCTCGCGGGCACCGACTACGTCTATCCGCGCACCACCAACAAGATCCTGGAAGCCTATCTGAAGTCGAAGGGTGTCGCCCAGGAAGACATCATGATCAACTACACGCCGTTCGGTCACTCCGACTGGCAGACGATTGTGGCCGACATCAAGAAGTTCGGTTCGGCCGGCAAGAAGACCGCGGTGGTCTCGACCATCAACGGCGACGCCAACGTTCCCTTCTACAAGGAGCTCGGCAACCAGGGCATCAAGGCGAAGGACATCCCGGTGGTCGCGTTCTCGGTGGGTGAGGAAGAGCTCGCCGGCATCGACACCAAGCCGCTGCTCGGCCATCTCGCCGCCTGGAACTACTTCCAGTCGATCAAGTCGCCGGAGAACGAGAAGTTCATCAAGGCGTGGCAGGCCTACACCAAGAATCCGAAGCGCGTGACCAACGATCCGATGGAAGCGCACGTGATCGGCTTCGACATGTGGGTCAAGGCGGTCGAGAAGGTGAAGTCGACCGATCCGGACAAGGTGATCGACGCTCTCCCGGGCATCGAAGCCAAGAACCTGACCGGCGGCACCTCCAAGATGCTTCCGAACCACCACATCACCAAGCCGGTGTTCATTGGCGAGATCAAGGCGAACGGTCAGTTCGACGTGGTCTGGAAGACCCCGGGTCTTGTCGCTGGCGACGCCTGGTCGAAGGAGCTCGACGGCTCCAAGGACCTGATCGGCGACTGGGTCGGCAAGAAGTGCGGCAACTTCAACACCAAGACCAACAAGTGCCTGGGTTCGGGCTCCTGATCCCGGCCTGACCGATCTTTGCACGCGACCGGAGAAGGCGGCGATCCCGCCGCCTTCTCCACCCATTTCTGCCGGGGTCATTCACAGTGCCAGCCAATTTGTCCGCCCGCCTCTGTTCGCTCCTGCTCTCGTTATTCCTGATCGCGTTCGCACTGCCGGCCTTTGCAGGTCCGTTCGAGGATGCGGTCGCCAAATTCGCCAACGATGATTATTCCGACACGGAAGAAGCGATCGGCGTGGTCGCGAGCAGCGGCAATCCGCTGGCCTTCCCCATCATCAGCGCGCTCCAGGACGGCCGCCTCATGGCCGATCCGGACAGCAAGAAGGTGTACGTCACCGGCGCCGACGGCAAGTCGATCGATGCCGCGACCGGCCAGTCCGTCGCCAGCGTTCCCGACAGTGCGAGCGCGGTCCGCCTCAACAACCGTCTGCGCCGCAGCGTCGATGCCGCGGTCGGCAGCCTGACGCTTCAGTCGCCGGATATCGGAACGCGCCTCCAGGCCGCGCAGTCGGTCTTCAAGTCGCATGAGGAGACCGCGCTCGAAGCCGTCGATGCCGCGCTCGCCAAGGAAACCAACAAATCCGTCAAGGCTGCGCTTGGCGATGCCCGTGCGGCGATCCTGCTGTTCAAGTCCGACGCCACCGAGGTCGAGAAGCTCGAGGCCGTCGTCACCCTCAAGGCGCGCGGCGACCAGGAGGCGATGGCACTGCTCACCGGCATGGGCGACCAGTCGGCCTCGGTGACCAAGGCCGCCGCGAGCGCGATCGGCTCGATCCAGAGCTCGCTCGCGGTCTGGTCCACGGTGCAGAATGCCTGGTACGGCCTCTCGCTCGGCTCGGTGCTGCTGCTCGCGGCGATCGGGCTCGCCATCACCTTCGGCGTGATGGGCGTCATCAACATGGCCCATGGCGAGATGGTGATGATCGGGGCCTACACCACCTTCGTGGTGCAGGAGGTGATCCGCACCCGCTATCCCGGCCTGTTCGACTATTCGCTGCTGATCGCCGTGCCGCTCGCCTTTCTCGTCGCCGGCGCGATCGGCGTTCTGATCGAGCGCAGCATCATCCGCTTCCTCTACGGCCGTCCGCTGGAGACGCTGCTGGCGACCTGGGGCCTGTCGCTGGTGCTCCAGCAGGCGGTTCGCACCATGTTCGGCCCGACCAACCGCGAGGTCGGCAATCCCTCCTGGATGAGCGGCGCCTTCGAGCTCGGCCAGATCACCATCACCTATAACCGGCTGTGGATCCTCTGCTTCACGCTCGCCGTGTTCGCGATCCTGCTCGCGATGCTGCGCTACACCGCGCTGGGCCTGGAGATGCGCGCCGTGACGCAGAACCGCCGCATGGCGGCCTCGATGGGCATCGCCACCTCGCGCGTCGATGCGCTGACCTTCGGCCTCGGTTCGGGCATTGCCGGCATCGCCGGCGTGGCGCTGTCGCAGATCGACAATGTCAGCCCCAATCTCGGCCAGAGCTATATCATCGACAGCTTCATGGTCGTGGTGTTCGGCGGGGTCGGCAATCTCTGGGGCACGCTGGTCGGCGCCTTCACGCTCGGCATCGCCAACAAGTTCCTGGAGCCGGTCGCCGGCGCCGTGCTCGGCAAGATCGCCATCCTGGTCCTCATCATCCTGTTCATTCAAAAGCGGCCGCGCGGCCTGTTCGCGCTCAAGGGCCGTGCGGTGGAAGCATGACCCCTCACATGCTGACGCGATCGCTGGACCGCAGCGCGACGATCTTCCTGCTGGTTGTCGCCGCGCTGGGCGTGCTGATCCCGCTGTCCAACCTGCTGCTGCCCGCGGGCTCGTTCCTGCAAGTGCCGACCTATCTGGTCGCGCTCTGGGGCAAATATGTCTGCTACGCCATCCTGGCGCTCGCGATCGACCTGATCTGGGGCTATTGCGGCATCCTCTCGCTCGGCCACGGCGCTTTCTTCGCGCTCGGCGGCTACGCGATGGGCATGTACCTGATGCGGCAGATCGGCACCCGCGGCGTCTACGGCAATCCGATCCTGCCCGACTTCATGGTGTTCCTGAACTATTCGAAGCTGCCCTGGTACTGGTACGGCTTCGACATGTTCTGGTTCGCCGCGCTGATGGTGCTGGTCGTGCCTGGCCTGCTCGCCTTCTGCTTCGGCTGGCTCGCCTTCCGCTCCCGCGTCACCGGCGTGTATCTGTCGATCATCACGCAGGCGATGACCTATGCGCTGCTGCTCGCCTTCTTCCGCAACGATTTCGGCTTCGGCGGCAACAACGGCCTCACGGACTTCAAGGACATCCTGGGCTTCAACGTGCAGGCCGAAGGCACCCGGGCCGCGCTGTTTGCGTTGAGCTGCCTGGCGCTGATCCTGGGCTTCCTGATCTGCCGCGCCATCGTCTCGTCCAAGCTCGGCAAGGTGCTGATCGCGGTGCGTGATGCCGAATCCCGCACCCGCTTCCTCGGCTACCGTGTCGAATCCTACAAGCTGTTCGTGTTCACGGTGTCGGCCTGCATGGCCGGCGTCGCCGGCGCGCTTTACGTGCCGCAGGTCGGCATCATCAATCCGAGCGAATTTGCACCGGGTAATTCGATCGAGGCGGTGATTTGGGTTGCGGTCGGCGGCCGCGGCACGCTGGTGGGCGCGGCGCTCGGCGCCGTCGTCGTCAACTACGCAAAGACGTTCTTCACCTCGGGCATGCTGGCGCCGTACTGGCTGTTCATGCTCGGCGCGCTGTTTATTCTGGTGACGCTGCTGCTGCCCAAGGGCATCGTCGGCACCTTCAACGCCTGGTGGGACTCGTCGAACGAGAAGCGTCCCGCCGCGACCACGGCGAGCGCCGCGGCCGAGGACGGCGTCACCGAAACCAAGATGGCGGAGGAGGCGCAATGAACGTCATGGATACCCGCTCGACCTCCGCAATGCTCTATCTCGACGGTGTGCACGTCTCCTTCGACGGCTTCCACGCCATCAACAATCTGTCGCTGACGCTCGAACCCGGCGAGATGCGCGCCATCATCGGCCCGAACGGCGCCGGCAAGACCACGATGATGGATATCATCACCGGCAAGACCAAGCCGGACGAGGGCACCGTGCTGTTCGACGGCGTCACCGACCTGACGCGGCTGGACGAGACTCGCATCGCCGAGCTCGGCATCGGCCGCAAATTCCAGAAACCGACCGTGTTCGAGAGTCAGACCGTGCAGGACAATCTGCTGCTGGCGCTCAATGTCGACCACAGCGTCAAGGGCACGCTGTTCTGGCGCGGCAGCAAGGCCGAGTCCGAGCGCATCGACAAGGTGCTGGAGACGATCCGCCTCACCGAGGCGCGCAATCGGCTGGCCGGCAGCCTCAGCCACGGCCAGAAGCAATGGCTCGAGATCGGCATGCTGCTGGCGCAGGATCCGAAGCTGCTGCTGGTCGACGAGCCCGTTGCCGGCATGACCGACGTCGAGACGCATCTCACGGCCGAGCTGCTGAAAGAGATCAACAAGACCCACACCGTCATGGTGGTCGAGCACGACATGACGTTCGTGCGCGAGCTCGGCGTCAAGGTGACCTGCCTGCACGAAGGCACGGTGCTCGCGGAAGGAACCATCGACCAGGTCTCGTCCAACGAGCGGGTGATTGAGGTTTATCTCGGTCGATAGACCGAGAAGGCGAATGGTGAGTGGCGAGTAGCGAATAGGGTAGAAGCATAATGACCGTTGCAATTTTGGCTATTCGCCACTCGCCATTCGCGACGTCGCGACCGGAGGTCGCTAATGCTTGAAGTTAAAGACATCAACCTGTTCTACGGCGCGGCGCAGGCGCTGCGCGGCGTCTCGATCGCGGCCGAGCCCGGCAAGGTGACTTGCGTGCTCGGGCGCAACGGCGTCGGCAAGACTTCGCTGCTGCGGGCCATGGTTGGGCAATATCCGATCTCCTCGGGCGCGATCGTGTTCGACGGCAGCGACATCACGGGCCTCAAGCCTTACGAGCGGGCGCGCAAGGGCATCGGCTTCGTGCCGCAGGGCCGCGAGATCTTTCCGCTGCTGACGGTCGAGGAGAATCTCAAGACCGGCTTCGGTCCGCTCAAGCGCGAGGACAAGCACATCCCGGACGACGTGTTCTCGCTGTTTCCGGTGCTGCAATCCATGCTCGGCCGGCGCGGCGGCGACCTCTCCGGCGGCCAGCAACAGCAGCTCGCGATCGGGCGTGCGCTGGTGATGCGGCCGAAGCTGCTGCTGCTCGACGAGCCAACCGAGGGCATCCAGCCTTCGATCATCAAGGACATCGGCCGCGCCATCTCCTATTTGCGCAACCTCGGCAACATCGCCATCGTGCTGGTCGAACAATATCTCGACTTTGCCTGCGAACTCGGCGACAGTTTCGCCGTGATGGATCGCGGCGCGGTGAAGTTCACCTGCGACCGCACCAATCTCGACGCGAGCGAGATCAGCCGTCAGATGGCTCTGTAAGCCATTTGTGCCGCGACCGGCTGGGGAGGCGGATGCGCAGCGAACTATCAGTCACGTCCACCATATTCGAAGCCAATCGCGCCCGCGGCGCGGTCAGGTTCGACGTGCACGCGCGCGACGGCGGGACGCGGCGCGGAGCGTTGCATGAATCCGGCTCGCTGCGTGTGCGCTTTCCTTCGCCGGAGGATGAGGGGCTCTCCGGCGTGTTCGTCAACACGGCCGGTGGCGTTGCCGGCGGCGATCGCTTCGATGTCGAGGTATCAGCGGCCGATGCTACGCGGCTGACGCTGACCACGGCGGCCGCGGAGAAGGTCTATCGCGCGCCGGGCCCGGCGGCAGAGCTCAATATCGCCCTGAAGGTCGGCGCAGGCGCGCATCTGTCCTGGCTGCCGCAGGAGACCATCCTGTTTGATCGTGCCCGTGTCCATCGCCGCTTCGACATCGCGCTCGATGAGGCGGCCTCGCTCCTGCTTTGTGAAATCGTCGTGTTCGGCCGCACTGCGATGGGTGAGCGGGTGGAGCAGGGCGAGTTCGTTGACCGCTGGCGGCTCTCCCGCGGCGGCCGGCTGGTCTTTGCCGAGACCGTCAGGCTCGACGGCAATATCGGCGCGAAACTCGCGAGGTCCGCGGTGGCCAAGGGGGGCGCGGCGATCGGCACGGCGCTGATCGTTCCCGGCGACGAGGCGCTAGTCGAAAAGATCCGCGAGGCATCGGACGCTTTCGCCGGCGAGGTCGGAATCTCGGCCTGGAATGGCTTTGCAATGGCGCGGTTCTGTGCCCAAGATGCGGCGCGCTTGCGCGCCGACATGATGGCCGTGCTGGCGCGCACCGGTGCGGCGTTGCCGCGGCTGTGGTTGAATTGACGTGTTGAACGGAAGAGATTTCGCATGAACCTGTCTCCCCGCGAAAAGGACAAGCTTCTGATCTCGATGGCAGCCATCGTGGCGCGCCGCAGGCTGGACCGTGGCGTCAAGCTCAACCATCCCGAGGCGATCGCGATCATCTCCGATTTCATCCTCGAAGGCGCCCGCGACGGCCGCACCGTGGCCGAGCTGATGCAATCCGGCGCGCAGGTGCTGACCCGCGACCAGGTGATGCCTGGAATCCCCGAGATGATCCACGACATCCAGGTCGAGGCGACGTTCCCGGACGGCACCAAGCTCGTCACCGTGCACGAGCCGATCAGGTGATTCAAATTCGTCATTCCGGGGCGCCCGCAGGGCGAACCCGGAATCCAGAGATTGTTGATCGAGATTCCGGGTTCTCGCTCCGCGAGCCCCGGAATGACGGAGGAAGACAGACATGATCCCCGGCGAACTCTTCATCCAGGACGGCGAGATCGAGCTCAATGCCGGCCGCAAGACCGTGACGCTCACGGTCGCCAACACCGGCGACCGCCCGATCCAGGTCGGCTCGCACTACCATTTCTTCGAGACCAACCCGGCGCTGAAGTTCGACCGCAAGAAGGCCCGCGGCATGCGCCTCGACATCGCCGCCGGCACCGCCGTCCGCTTCGAGCCCGGCCAGACCCGCGACGTCCAGCTCGTCGCGTTGGCGGGCAAGAAGACCATCTACGGTTTTCGGGGCGATGTGATGGGGAAGCTGTGAGTGTAAACTGGGGCGCGCGGCGTGATCCACAGTGAGGTGAGCACAATGGTCAGGCTCCCTCCCCCCTTGCGGGGGAGGGTTGGGGAGGGGGGTATGCCACACGACGAGGTCTCTCCGTTACAAAGAACCCGCGCCAAACGATTGAGGCGCGAGATGACCCGCGCGGAGACGTTGCTGTGGCGTCACCTCAAAGCTCATCGTCTGGCTCGCCTCGGTTTTCGCCGGCAGGCTCCGATGGGTGCGTATATCGCCGATTTCGTGGCGCATTCGTGCAAGCTGGTGGTTGAGGTTGATGGCGAAAGCCACGATTTCGAGGAGCGTCTCCGTAAGGACGCACAACGCGACGAGTGGTTCGCGTCTCGGGGCTATCGCGTGTTGCGTTTCACCAATGAGGACGTGCTGAGAAATCTGGAAGGTGTGGCTCTCGCCATCCTTCAGGCAGCGGAGCCCGGAGCACCCCCCTCCCTGACCCTCCCCCGCAAGGGGGGAGGGAACGGTGAAAGCGGTGCCTCTGATGGCCCGAAGGAGGCGTGAGCATGCTGCCCGCCGTCCGTCTCATCTCGGAAGCTGCTGAGCTGGCCGCGCGCCGGCACAACGGCATGGCGCGCAAGGGGCGGGGGAACGAGCCTTACATCAATCATCTGGCTGAGGTCGCGAACCTGCTTGCGAGGGCGACCGATGGTGGAGATGCCGAGCTGGTCGCAGCGGGCTGGTTGCATGATGCGATCGAGGACACCGAGACCACGCGCGAAGAGCTTGCACAGAGATTCTCAGATCGCGTTGCGTTTCTCGTCGTCGAATGCACCGACGACATGAGTCTGCCGAAGGCCGAGCGGCGACGACGACAAGTCGTCGATGCGCCGAAGAAGTCGGCTGACGCCAAGCTCATCAAAATTGCCGACAAGATCAGCAATATCGAGGCACGTATTCGTCCCAACCCCAGCAGTGAGGAGCGTGCCGACCTGATCGAATACACCGATTGGGCCGAGCAGGTGGTCGCTGGCTGCCGCGGGGGCAATCCCTACCTCGATGAGAAGTTCGACGATGCGGTGCAACGAGCGAGGGCCTCGCTGTGAGCACTCATACAACATTCAAACGCAAACGGGGCTTGTGATGTCCGTCAAGATAAAGCGTTCCGTCTATGCCGACATGTTCGGCCCGACCACCGGCGACAAGGTGCGGTTGGCCGACACCGATCTCATCATCAAGGTGGAGAAGGATTTCACCGTCTATGGCGAGGAGGTGAAGTTCGGCGGCGGAAAGGTGATCCGCGACGGCATGGGGCAGTCGCAGGTCACCAACAAGCAGGGCGCGGCCGACACGGTCATTACCAACGCGCTGATCGTCGATCACTGGGGCATCGTGAAGGCCGACGTCGCCATCAAGGACGGCATGATCTCCGCGATCGGCAAGGCCGGCAATCCCGACATCCAGCCGGGTGTCACCATCATCATCGGACCCGGCACCGACGTGATCGCGGGCGAGGGCAAGATCCTCACCGCCGGCGGCTTCGACAGCCACATCCATTTCATCTGCCCGCAGCAGATCGAGCATGCGCTGATGAGCGGCGTCACCTCGATGCTCGGGGGCGGCACCGGTCCCTCGCACGGCACCTTTGCGACGACCTGCACGCCGGGCCCGTGGCACATGGGGCGGATGATCCAGTCGTTCGACGCGTTCCCGGTCAATCTCGGCATTTCCGGCAAGGGCAATGCCTCGCGTCCCGCGCCGCTGGTCGAGATGATCAAGGGCGGCGCCTGCGCGCTGAAGCTGCATGAGGATTGGGGCACCACGCCGGCTGCGATCGACAACTGCCTGTCGGTGGCCGATGATTACGACATTCAGGTCATGATCCACACCGACACGCTGAACGAATCCGGCTTCGTCGAGGATACGATCAAGGCGTTCAAGGGGCGGACCATCCACGCCTTCCACACCGAAGGCGCCGGCGGCGGTCACGCCCCTGATATCATCAAGGTCGCAGGGCTGAAGAACGTGCTGCCGTCATCGACCAATCCGACGCGGCCGTTCACCCGCAACACCATCGACGAGCATCTCGACATGCTGATGGTGTGCCACCACCTCGATCCCTCGATCGCGGAAGATCTGGCGTTCGCCGAAAGTCGTATCCGCAAGGAGACGATCGCGGCAGAGGACATCCTGCACGATCTCGGCGCGCTCTCGATGATGTCCTCGGATTCCCAGGCCATGGGCCGCCTCGGCGAGGTGATCATCCGCACCTGGCAGACCGCCGACAAGATGAAGAAGCAGCGCGGGTCGCTGCCGCAGGACAAGGGCAAGGACAACGACAATTTCCGCGTCAAGCGCTACATCGCCAAATACACGATCAACCCTGCGATCGCCCATGGCGTCTCGAAGCTGATCGGATCGGTGGAGAAGGGCAAGCTCGCCGATCTCGTGCTGTGGTCGCCGGCCTTCTTCGGCGTCAAGCCGGACTGCATCGTCAAGGGCGGCACGATCGTCGCCGCGCCCATGGGCGATCCCAACGCCTCGATCCCGACGCCGCAGCCGGTGCACTACCAGCCGATGTTCGGCGCCTTCGGCAAGGCGCGCACGGCGTCTTCCGTGGTGTTCACCTCCAAGGCCGCGATCACCGGCGGGCTGGCGCGCAAGCTCGGCATCGAGAAGAAGCTCTATGCCGTCCAGAACACCCGCGGCAGGCTCTCCAAGAAGAGCATGATCCACAACGACGCCACACCCAAGATCGAGGTCGATCCGGAGACCTATGAGGTCCGCGCCGACGGCGAGCTCCTGACCTGCGCGCCCGCCGAAGTGCTGCCGATGGCGCAGCGATATTTCATGTACTGAAATAGCGCCCCGGTCCCCGGAGCATGTCCGGGGACGGTTTTACGGTTTTGCGTTCGATCCCACCTGGTCTAATGTCCCGCCCGGTATCTTGAACCCAGAAGAAAAGCCGGGAGGATTTCTCGTGATCTACGTCGTTGCCACCTTGACCATCAAGCCCGAGACGCGCGCCGAATTCATTGCAGCCGCCACCGCCTGCATCAGGGAGACGCGGAAAGAGCCCGGCAATATCGCCTATGATCTGCATGAGAGCGTCACCGATCCGACCAGGATGGTGTTCGTCGAGCAGTGGGAGAATGCCGAGGCGCTGGTGCCGCACCGTGGCATGGAGCACATGAAGACGTTCGGCCGCGTTGCGGTGAAATGCTTCACGGCGCCGCCGAAGATCGAAGTGATCACGCCCGAGAAGGTCGAGACACGGTAACAGGGTAGAAGCCAATGATCCGGGCGACGCAGGTTAGGGGACAGCACCGCTTCACCGAAGCACCAGCGGACACGGTCGTGCTCGATTTCGACGATCGGCACCGCCGCCGCATGGCGATGACGGGGACGCGGGGGCTCGAATTCCTGCTCGACCTCGAAAACGCCGTTGCACTGCGCGGCGGCGATGCGCTGGTGCTGGAGGACGGCCGGCTGGTCGAGGTGGTCGCGGCGCCCGAGCCGCTGCTGGAGATTCGCGGCCGCGATCCGCACCACCTCATCCGCGTCGGCTGGCACCTCGGCAACCGTCATCTGCCGACGCAGATCATGGCCAAAGCCTTGCGCATCCGCCGCGACCACGTCATCGAGGCCATGGTGAAGGGTCTCGGCGCGCGTGTCGTCGAGATCGAGGCGCCGTTCGATCCCGAAGGCGGCGCCTACGCCGACGCCGGTCATGCGCACGGGCACGATGACCATGCGCATCTTGATCACGGCCATCACCATCACGATCATGGCGACCATCATCATGATCACCACGGTCATGACCACCACGGCCACGATCACCATGACCATGACCATGATCATGCCGCGCATGACCATGGGCACGATCACCATCATCACGACGAGCATTGCGATCATCCCGATCACCACCACGGCCACAAGCATGCTCATGACCACAAATGAGCCGGTCAATGCCGGTGACCTCGCCGCGCGCGAGGCGGCGGCGCTGTACCGGCTGATGACCTGGCTGTCGCCGGCGTTTCCCGTCGGCGGCTTCTCCTATTCCAGCGGTATCGAATGGGCGGTCGAGGCGGGCGATATCACCGACACGGCGACGCTCGCCGACTGGCTCGATGCGATGCTCGGCGACGGTTCGGGCTTCTGCGATGCGACGTTCCTGGTCCAGGCCTATCGCGCCACTGAAGCGGGCGAGGAGACCGCCTTGCGCGACATCGCTGAGCTCGCGAGCGCCTTCGTGCCGTCGCGCGAGCGGCAGCTCGAAACGAGCTCGCAGGGCCGCGCCTTCATCGACATCGCCCGCGCCGCGTGGGATGCGGAGGGGCTGGATGCCATGGTTGCGGCATGTAGCACGCCATTGGTCTATCCCGTCGCGGTCGGTGTGGTCGCCGCAATGCACGGCGTTCCGCTGGCGCCGACGCTGCACGCCTTCCTGCACGCTGTGGCCTCGAACTGGATTTCCGCGGCCAGTCGCCTCATTCCGCTCGGCCAGACCGACAGCCAGCGCGTGCTGGTGCGGCTGGAAGCTGCGGTTGCCGCGACCGCCAATCGTGCGCTGAGCGCGACGCTGGACGATCTCGGCAGCGCGACGTTTCGCGCCGACCTCGCCAGCCTGCGGCACGAGACGCAGTATACGCGGCTGTTTCGGTCGTGAGCGGGTCGCGCCGCATTCCGTCGTCCCGGCGAAGGCCGGGACCCATAACCACAAGTCTTTGTGGCGATACAGAACTGCGGCCACAGCCTACCGCATCAATTGAATTCGGTGGCTATGGGTCCCGGCCTTCGCCGGGACGACACTAGGAGAGAGCGAGCTACATGTCGAAATCTCACGGCCCCTTGCGTGTCGGCATCGGCGGTCCGGTCGGATCGGGCAAGACCGCGCTGATGGATCTGCTCTGCAAGACCATGCGCGAGCGCTACGACATCGCGGCGATCACCAACGACATCTACACCAAATGGGATGCGGAATTCCTGGTGCGTTCGGGCTCGCTGACGCCGGATCGCATTGCCGGCGTCGAGACCGGCGGCTGCCCGCACACAGCGATCCGCGAAGACGCCTCGATGAACCTCGCAGCGGTCGCGGACATGCGCGCGAAATTCCCCGGCCTCGACCTCGTGCTGATCGAATCCGGCGGCGACAATCTCGCTGCCACTTTTTCCCCGGAGCTTGCCGACCTTACCATCTACGTGATCGACGTGGCGGCCGGCGACAAGATCCCGTCCAAGGGCGGCCCCGGCATCACCCGGTCCGACCTCCTGGTCATCAACAAGATCGATCTTGCGCCCCATGTCGGCGCCTCCCTGGAGAAGATGGAGACGGATGCCAAGCGCATGCGCGGCGCGCGCCCCTTCGTCATGACCAACCTGAAGAAGGGCGAGGGGCTCGACCGCATCGTCGGCTTCATCGAGGCCAAAGGCGGCCTGAAACGGGCGGGCTGACGGACGCGACGACTTGGCACAGGCGTTTTCCGCCGTTAACGCCTGAGGCAGGACCGTATCCGCGGAACAAATTTCGGACACGGCGATTGAATACCTCCGGTACCCGGGGCAAATCCATTCCGGCCGGACGACCGGCCGGGCGGATTAAGCTTTTCAGGCGACCCAAGTTGCGTACTGATGCCTCCTCCTCCATTATCTCCGCCATCGGGGTTCATCCTGTTTCGGCACTTGGCCGTTCGAGCGGCGTTCATATGCTCCGTGTTTATTGCCGACCTCCTGCTTCCGTCTGAGTAGTCGCGTGGTCCGGCTGGGTTTCATCATCGGCTTCATTGCCCTGCTCGGAGCCTTGCTTTCCGGGCTTGCCGCCTATCGCGTCCACGACCAGGAGCTGGCGCTGGACCGGATCGCGCTCGCGCGTGCGATCGACGTCCATGCGAGCCTGGTGCAGGACCGGCTGACCGAGCGCGAGCTGCTCGCGCGTGTCGCCTCCGGCCTGTTCCGCGCGCCATCGGTGCTCAAGCCCAACATGCTGGAGCCGCTGCGCTCGGCGATCTACGCCTTCAAGACCGATTTCGTGGTGGCCGGCTGGGTCGCCCGGCTCCAGCCGAACGAACTCACTGCGGCGCAGGCGGCAATCGCGGCCGCCGGCTTCCCGAAGCCGCAGATCCGTGACTACAGTGACAAGCCCATCGCCCCCGCGAGCCTCACCCATCCGATCGACGTGCTGATGGACCTCGAGCCGCGCAGCGACGAGACCAAGGCGCTGCCCGGCCGCAGCTATGACCAGGATCCGGTGCGCAGCGCGATGCTCGCCCGGGCGAGGATCGAGAAGCGGTCGGTCGCCTCCGACCCGGTGCCGCTCCTGCGCGCGAACGGGCCGGTCGGCGTCATCGTGGCTGCTCCCGTGATTCCCGAGGGGGCAACGGAGCCGGCCGGGTTCGTCACATTCTCCTACGAGCTCGCCTCGCTGATGCTGACCAATGACGACATGTCGTTGTTCGCGGTCGCGCTCAAGGATCCGCGCAAGGACGGCGGCGAGCTCGTCGCCAACGACCAGGGCATTGTCTCCACGCGCATGACGGAGGTGGACGGGCCGGCGCCATCGGCGACGCGCACCGTGAGCTTCGGCGGCCGCGACTGGCAGCTCGGCTATTACGCCAAGACCAACTCGGCGCGGCGCGCCGAGCAGACTGCGATCATCGTGGCGGCGATCGGCTTTGCGATCACCGCGATGGTGTGCGGCCTGTTCGGCTATGTCGCCTACAACAATTTGAGGCTCAGCCGGGAAATCCAGGTGCGGATCGGCTTCGAGCGCCGCCTGACCGCCGTCATCGACGAGCTCAACCACCGGGTCAAGAACATCCTGGCGGTGATCCAGTCGATCGTGACGCGCACGCTGCGCCACGGCTCGGACATCGACGTCGCGCGCGAGCTGCTGATCGGCCGCATCCACGCCATGTCCAACGTGGTCTCGCTGCTCAGCGAGAGCCAGTGGCAGGGCGTCAAGCTGAAGGGCCTGTTCGAGGCGCGCGCCATTCCGCATGCGGACCGCATCGCCGTCACCGGTCCTGACATCGCGGTCAGCGCGCGCGCGGCGCAGAGCCTGTCACTTCTGTTCTTCGAGCTCGCCTCGCATTCGGACGAAGGCTTGTCGCTGGTCGGCAAGCATCCGCACATCACCGCCAACTGGACGGTGACGGGCGAGGAGTCCGAGGAGGTCTTCCATTTCCGCTGGGAGGAGTTCAACACCAGCGAGGCGACGCGCCGCCCCGATTCCGATTTTGGCCTGATCCTGCTCGACCGCGTCGCGCCCGAAGCGCTCGGCGGCACCGCCAAGCGCTACTTCACCGACGTCTCCTACGTCTACGAGCTGACCGCTCCGATGGAGACGGTCGTCGACATGACCGAGCGCGACCGCACGGACAAGATCTCGGCCCCGGTGAGGCCCGTGCGATAAACCTCGCGCACTTCAGCTCGAGGTCGGTCGAGCAGCGATTGCGGTCATCTCGAGCTTGACGCCTGAACCGAGATCGGCCACGCCGACGACGGCGCGTGCCGGCAGATGGGCTTCGGCAAAGTGCGCTTTCCAAGCCGCATTGAACGCAGCCTTCTCGCCAAGATTCGTAACGAAGATGGTCACCTGCAATACGTTGGCCAAGTCGGATCCAAGAGTCTTCAGCAGACGCGACAATTGGCCAAGCACATCGTTTGCCTGACCTGACATGTCAAGGCTCGTGTCCTCGGCGACGATTCCGCCGATGTAAAGCACGCCTCCATGCTCGACTATTTCGTGGAGCAATCCTTCGTATGGCAAGATGCGTTTGATCATGATGAGACTGATGCTCCTCTGGGAAAAGACGTGAGATGTCCGCGCGTTCTTATCACCAAGGCGTGGAACTTGAGTCGGGGACGGACGGCAGGCATTTTCTGCGCCTGATCTAGACCTTCGGCCGCAATACGAGATCGACGAGATTGCGTGCGTAAGCCGGCGTGATCGGCGCGATGCCGAAGACGTAGCGGTAGAACAGGCCGCCATAGATCGCGTCGTAGAGGTCTTCGGGCGCCCCTTCGGCCAGGACGCTGCCGTCCTTCTGGCCCGCGGCGATCATCTCCACCAGCGCGTCGCGGCGGAATTGCAGATAGCGTGCGTAGAACAGCTCTGCCGAGCCGGTCTTCGAAATGCATTCGGAGATGACGGCGAGCTGCACCTTGCCAAACTCGCCCTGGAGCGCCTCGGCATAGGCCGAGGCATGGCGGCGCGCGCGTGCCGCGGGCGTGCCGGAGCTCACCGGGGGCAGCGGCAGCATCTGCGCGGCATGGTGGAGAAAGGCGTCGATCAGCAGCGCCTCGCGCGACGGCCACCATTTGTAGATCGTCATCTTGGAGACGCTGGAGTGGCGCGCGACCGCATCGATGGTGGTGGCGGCAAGGCCGGTGGCGGCCATCAGCGCGTAGGCGCTTTCGAGGATGGCGTTGGTGGTCTCGATCGACCGCGGCCGCCCGCGCCGGGGCGCGTTGTCAGCCTCTTCACCCCCGCCTTTCGCCATCGCCACGCCAAGTCTCCTCACGCAGAGTCCCTCCGCATAGCGCAGCCACAGGTCTCGGCCTAGCAGAATCGCACGATTATGTTGTCAGGTCTGCTGCCGCAGGGCCGCAGGCAGGTCCTGCCGTTTCGACCAGGTGATGTAATAGGCGACCGCGGTCATCGCCGCGAAGCCAACGATGCTCACCGCCACCTGCATCACCACCAGGTTCGGCCCGGTGATCAGGAGGAGATGGCCGGCGAAGGAGAGAAACACCGCGACGCAGAACACCGCGAGCCATTCCTCGCCGCATATGATCACCGCCTGAAGCGGCCGCCATTTCAGGCCGGGATGATCGGCCGGAATGAGATGGGTCGCAATGAGCGCGAGCGCGAGGAAGTGGACCACGCGATAGAGCGCGAGGTTTTCCTTGTCGGTCGGCGCGATGCTGTTGAGAAGGAGGTCCGGCACATGGGCAGACAGCGCCGGCGAATGGCGCATCAGGGTGACGGCCATCGCGAAGACGAGGTAGGCGCCTGCGAGGATCCGCAGCCAGGACATGCCACGCAGCGCACGGCCGGCGGCGCCAGTCACGGCGAACCAGCCGCCCAGCACCATCAGCATCTGCCAGCACAGCGGATTGAAGGTCCATTCCTGGTCCGGATAGACCCGGAAATTCCAGTCGAACCAGCGCGCCGCGACGTACAACCCGACCGATGCCGCCAGCGTCAGGTTCGGCCGTCGCAGCAGCCCCCACAGCACGAACGGAAAGAACGCCATCAGCGGGATCATCAGTTGCAGGAGGTCGAGGTTCAGCGGCTCTTCCTGGAGCACCAGGCCACGGACCAGGATGCGCAGCGGGTGCTCGAGAATGCCTGAGATGTTGTATTCGTGGATGATCTCCGGCGCCATCGATTGCGAGGCGACGTAGGCGATGGCGTCGATATAGATCACGAACAGCACGACATAGGCGGCGTAGAGCCGCCAGACCCGGCGAAAGACGCGCGTTGCCGCGACGACGTAGCCGCGCTCAAGCGCCATCCTGCCGTGGATGATGGCGACGCCGTAGCCCACCACGAACACGAACAGGTCGGCAGCGCCGCTGAAGCCGAAATTGCGCAGCGTCAGCAGGTTGACGACGTTGTTCGGGATGTGGTCGACGAACACCGACCAGTTGGCGATGCCGAGCGTCAAATACAGCCTGGCGTCGTGATGGAATGCGGCGAGGTTCGCCTTGACGGACGGGTTCATCGCGAAAATGACTTTTTGGAATCACGGGCGCTGCTTTTAGCGGCAACTGCCTGCCTATCCGAGTAGCGTTTGCGTGAGTAGGTCAGGTTTGTCCCGACTGACGAAAAATTACGCAAGACGCGCCGGTGCGTTCGCGTGTCCGCCCCTAGCCCGTCTGGGACGCAATTTTTGCAAAGAACGAGGATCTGCCCTGCGGTCGCGGCCCGCGCCTCCGAAGTCGGCGCCCCCTGGCGGTGTGAGGTTCACCGTCCGCGCGCTCGGACCCTCCATGATCGCCCTGCCGGCAACTGGGGATAATTCAAATCGGGCGTGGTGCCCGTACCGTTACTCGGCAGGTTCAGCCGATGCCTCGTCGGATACGCCGGCCCGGCTCGCCATGATTCCGAGTGCGACGCCGCCGATCGCCAGGATCGGCAACAGCCGCTTGATCCCGATGGCGCGAACGATCTGGAGTCCCGTGGCGAGCAGCACGGGATCGGTGAGCATGCTCGAGGCCGCCGACTTCGCGGCGCGCTCGGCCGCGATTTGGGCGCGCTTCTGCACCTCGCGCTTGTAGCCCCAATAGGTGCCCGCCGCGGTGAGCGTCAGCAGGAAGAAGATGCCGGCGCCGGCAAGGCAGGCCTGTACCGGGCCGTATTTTTCCAGCACCGAGATGAACGCGGCCGCGCAAAGAAAGCACGTCGTGATGAAGAGCGCGAATGCGGCGCCTGCGGCGAGCGACGTCAGACGGACCGTCGTCCCCGTCGATGCGCTGATGCCGTCGATAATGCGCTGAAACATGCCCTTGCTCCTCAATCACCCACAAGCCTGAGGCGACGGCGGCCGCGCCGCCGCGATCTCAGGGACCGTCCCGCGCTTTACCGGCGCCAGGCGAGGCCGATCAGGAAGCCGATGCCGAGCGCGATACCGACGGTCGCGAGCGGCCGCGCGGTGATGGCGTCTTCCAGCGTCTCCTCGATCGAGCCATAGGCATCCTGCGCCGCGCCCATCATCGCGCTGCCGCGCTCGGACATGTCGTCGAGCGTCGAATCCACGTTCTCGCGCGCTTGCTTGTAGCCGCGCCGGGCCTGCTTTCCCGCCGAATTGGCAAAGGTATTGAGCGCGTCGGTTATCTGGTCGGTGAGGGCGGCGATATCGTTTTTCACGGCTGCTACATCCTTCTCGAGGCGTTCTGCGGTGGCTTTGTCGATCCAGTCTCTCATCCTGGTGTCGCCGTCGGCTATTGACATCGCAAACTCCGAATTGTTGGCGGTGAGATGGGCGGAAAACGTTTCGTCGTGACGGAAGTTCCGTTCGCGGGAGCCCGTCACGCCTGCGGGAGCTGCGGCGAATTCTCCGGCAGCAGATGCTCCTTCAGGATAAGCCCCACGATCAGGAGCGGCGACGACAGAAACGCACCCATCGGTCCCCACAGCCAGGTCCAGAAGGCCAGCGCGATGAAGACGGCGAGTGCGTTCAGCGACAGCCTGCGGCCGATGATGGTCGGCGTGACGAAGTGTCCTTCCAGGAAGGTGATGCCGCCGAAGGCGAGCCCCGCCATCAGTCCGCCGCCCAGCGTCGGGAAGGCGACGAGCCCCACCACGATCAGGACGATGAACATCGCGACCGGTCCTATGATCGGGATGAAGTTGAGCGCAGCCGCGAGTGCGCCGAGCCCGGCCGGATTTGGCATGCCGGTGATGGCGCAGATGATGCCGGTCGCGACGCCGACGCCGATGTTGATGACGGTGACGGTCAACAGGTAGTTGCCGAGGTGAACCTCGATCTCGTTGAGAATCCGCAGCGTGCGCAGCCGCGCGTCGCGGTCGCCGAAATTCATGATCAGCGCCCGCCGCAGGTCGCGCCAGCTCGCGATGAACAGGATCAGGGTGGCGAAGAACAGCAGGAATTCGGCGAAGGTGGGCGACAGGAATTCCAGCGTCGGCTGCACCCATTCGAATTTCGGCAGCGGGAAGCTTGGCAGCCCCTCGGAGCCGCCGACCATGGTCTGCAGCTCCCGCCACAGGGCCAGCGGTCGGTCGAAGACGTGCAGCTTGTCCTTCAACTGTGCGCCCAGCTCCGGCAGGCGCGAGCTCCACTCCATCGCGGGCGCGGCGATCAGCGCGATGACGAAGGCGACCACGGTGGTCACCGCGGTCACGATCAGCACGGCACCGAGGGCGCGCGGTACGTGCTGCCGCTCCAAAAGGGATGCGGCCGGCGACAGCATGGTGCCGGCGACCATGGCCATCACGACCGGGAGGAAGAACGCCTTGGCGATGTAAAGCACCGCGACAATGGCGATCAGGAGCAGACCGGCGAGCGCAAAGGCGACGAACTCGGTGCGGCGGATCACCGGCGGCAGCTCGCTATGGCTGTCGGGGAGTGGGGCGCCTTCGCCGTTGCCGGAAATCAGACGTTCACTGGGAAGGACGCGCACAATCTCTCTCCCGCACGGAGGTCTCCGGCGCCCATTGGTCATCAGAAAACGCCGGAGGGGCGCCGCTGTTCCATCGCGGCTTCGTGAAGTTGCGCTCGCTTGACTGTGACGCCGCTGCCGCAGAGGGCGGCGGAACTTGAGCTGGCCCGGCTGCGTTTGTCCGAAAGCCGCATCACTCGAGATGCATCCATCCAACGGGGCAGCACATGACAAAGGTCTCTCCAGTCCGTCGCCGCTTCTCGCCGCGCGCCGCCACCGCGTTTGCCTTCGCGGCCGCTCTGCTCGCTGTGCCCTTCGCTAGCGCAAGCGCGCAGACGCTGGGCTATGTGCCGATGCTACCGCAGCCGTATCCGCTGCAGCCGCAGGCGTATCAACAGGGGCCGAGCTATTCGCACGGCTATGTCGGCGAGCCGGCGCAGACGGCTGACGAGGATGCCCAATTGCCCGATCGGCTGCGCAAGCAGGTCGTCAGCTTCGACCGCGGCGAGCCGGCCGGCACGATCGTGATCGATACCGGCAATACCTACCTGTACTACGTGCTCGGCAACGGCCGGGCGATCCGCTACGGCGTCGGCGTCGGCCGCGAGGGCTTCACCTGGTCGGGCGTGCAGAGCGTGAGCCGCAAGGCGGAATGGCCTGACTGGCATCCGCCGGCCGAGATGATCGCGCGCCAGCCCTATCTGCCGCGCTTCGTCGCCGGCGGGCCCGGCAATCCGCTCGGCGCGCGCGCGATGTATCTGGGCTCGAGCGAATACCGCATCCACGGCACCAACGATCCCACCACCATCGGCAAGTTCGTGTCCTCCGGCTGCATCCGCATGACCAACGAAGACGTCTCCGACCTGTTCAGCCGCGTCAATATCGGCGCCAGGGTCGTGGTGCTGCCGAAGAGCGTGCCGCTGATGGCGAGAGGCGGCGACCCCATGCGCAAGCGCCCCGCGGCGGCGACGCTACCCTCGGGCCGGCAGGCCCTGAACATCTCGACGTCGGCCGTGAACTGAGAGTTGGGTGAGAGCACATGAAGAGACGTTCGATCAGTAAACTGGCCGGTGGCGCGGCGGCGTTCTTGGCCACCGCATCCCTCGGCCTCGCGCTGATGCCGCCGGCGCATGCGGAGGATTTCTTCTCGACGCTGTTCGGGGGCTTCCGGATGCGCCCGCCGCCGGAGATCCGGATGCCGTTCCCTGACGACATGCCGCGCTACGACACGCCGCGGCAGCGGACTTCCTATGGCGGCGGCGCCGCCTATTGCGTGCGCGGCTGCGATGGCCGTTACTTCCCCGCGCAAGGAAACGACGCCGAGAGCAAGGCACGATCCTGCAAGAGCTTCTGCCCGACCTCGGAAACCTCGTTGGTCTATGGCAGCAACATCGAAGACGCCACGACCGAGGGCGGAAAGTCCTATTCCGACCTGCCGAACGCCTTCCGCTACCGCAACGAGATCGTGTCGGGCTGCACCTGCAACGGCAAGGATCCGGTCGGCCTTGCCCAGATCAAGGTCGAGGACGACCCCACCTTGCGCAAGGGTGACATCGTCGCGGGCGCCGATGGCCTGGTGGTCGCCGGCCGCAACGCTGGCGATCGCCGCGGCGTCGCGATGAACTTCTCCCCGCTGCCGGACTCGATCCGCGCCAAGTTCCGCCAGGTGCCGGTGGTGGCGAAGGAGTAGTGGGCGTTGGCTGAGTTGCCAAGCTAGTAGCCCAATGAAGATTGTCGTCTCGGCCTTCGCCGGGACGACACCGAGAGTGTGGCGCCGCCGTACCTTACGCCGCGCGGATCTTGCCGAGGAAGCCGGTGACGTCCTCGCCGAGCTGGCGGCTCTGGCTCTCCAGCATCTCGGAGGCGTGTTTGACGTTGTCCGCGGCCGCCGCGGCGGCGTCCGCATCGGCCTTCACGCCGGTGATGTTGTCCGAGACGTTCTTGGTGCCCTGTGCCGCAAATTGCGTGCTGCGGGTGATCTCCTGCGTCGCCGCGCCCTGCTCCTGCACGGCGGCTGCGATCGCGGTTGCGACCTCGTTCACTTCGCCGATGATGCCGCCGATGGTCTGGATCGCGTTGATGGCGTCGCCGGCCACCCGCTGGATGTCGGCGATCTGCTCGGAGATCTCCTCGGTGGCCTTGGCCGTCTGGCTTGCCAGCGACTTCACCTCGGAGGCGACCACGGCAAAGCCGCGGCCGGCTTCGCCGGCGCGCGCCGCCTCGATCGTGGCGTTGAGCGCGAGCAGATTGGTCTGCGCCGCAATGGTGTTGATGAGGCCGACGACCTCGCCGATGCGTCCGGCGGATTTTGCCAGGCCCTGCACGGTGCCGTCGGTTTCGCGCGCCTGGGTGACGGCGCGGCCGGCGATACCTGCGGCATGGGCGGCCTGCTGGCTGATGTCGTTGATGGAGGCAGAGAGCTCTTCGGCGGCGGCTGCCACGCTGTCGACGCTCATGGAGGCGTCATTGGAGGCCTTGCCGGCGACCTGCACGCGGTCGTTGGTCTGGCGTGACACCGCGGACAGATCGCCCGAGGTCTTGCGCATCTCGCCGGAGGCCTCGCTCAATTCGCCGAGCGTCTTGCGCACCGCGCCCTCGAACTCGCCGACATAGACCTCGATCGCGCGCTGGCGTGCCGAAGCGCCCGCATTGCGCGCGCGCTCCTGCTCCTCGATCTTGAGCTTGTCGGTCGCCTGCTGCTTGAAGGCTTCCAGCGCGCCGGCGAGCGCGCCGATCTCGTCCTTGCGGTCGAGATAGCCGCTGTCCACGGCAAGGTCGCCGCCGGCGACCTTCAGCATGGCGTCGCGGATGGTGTTGAGCGGATGGATGACGCGGCGGTTGACCAGCATGATGGCGCCCACGGCGAGGGCGATGGCGAGCGTCAGAAGCGCGAGCTGCATGATGAGTGCGCGTTGAGCTGCGGAGCGCTGTTCCAGCGTATGGCTCTTGGCGGCGTCGAGTGCCGTCTCGGCGACGGCAACCGCGCTGGCCAGACGGCCCACCGTAACCGGTGTCCATTGGTTCGCAGTCATCTCGGCCTTTTCGCCATTGGCAAGCGTATTTACCAGGCGGTCGCGAAGGGCCAGATATTGCGGATCGAAATAGGCGGTCTTGGCCGTCGCCACGGCGGACGACAGTGCGGGCGGGAGCTGCATGCCCGACGTCGACAATTCCAGCGCCTTCCACATCGCGCTCGTTCCGCCGACAAATTGGGTATAGGCGAGGCGGGCCTCCGGCGCGATGCGGCCGGTGTTGAGTCCGATCGAGACGATCAGCGAGGCTTCGCCCGCGGTGTTGCGCAGCAGCCAGGCGCTCTGCTTGATCGACAGCAGCTGGTCGATCACGGCGTCCTGGTGGTTGACGGTGGCGGCCAGGACGTTCGTGAGCTTGTCGAGCATCTCGAGCAGGCCCTGCGTCGTCTCCATATATTCCTTCGGCAGGCCCGCGCGGCGCTGGTTCTTGGGCTTGGCCACGTCCTCCCAGAACTGCTTCTGCTCCTCGCTCAGCAATTTGTAGAGACGCGCGAGCTCCGGCACCAGCGTGCCGGACTGCGGAAAGTCCATGGCCGGCAACAGCTCCAGCGCGCGTGCCATCGCCGGCATCTGGGCGTCCCGGATCGCACGCAGATATTTCTCGATCTCGGGGTCCATCGGGTCGGTCGAGTTGAGGAGCCGGTTGGTGGTCGAGCGGTCGGTGCGCAGATTGTGCATCGCCTTGAACAGATCGGCGGAGGCGTCGGCGGTCTGCGAAATGCGGTTGGCGGTCTTCAGCCGATCCCAGGATTCATAGGCGGTGAGCGAGAGCGCGATCACCACGCAGACCGACGTGATCGCGATCACCGCCTTCAGCAGCGCGGATACGGTCAGACGATTGAGCATCGAGGTCCCCCCAAATTCCCATTGCAAAGTTCGTGAAGACGCCCGGCAACATCGGCAAACGGGGGGCGCGGCAGATCGGCAATCGCATGCCGTTTGCGCCACAGGGGCCAAACGGTTTCTGCATCTGAAAGGAAAAGGGTAAAGTTTTAGGCAGCCGGCCTGCCGGTAGAAGTACGCATTTACTAGAAGTTGCAATGGGTTGCCCGGATGGAACCGGCGCGCGAGACAGACGTTAGGATATCGTTAGCAATCTGCCTGAAGGGGGCCTCGCGATGCTGGTCGGCGTACTCGTCACCTTTCTCGTCGTCATTCTCGTGCTCTATCTCATCAACATGTTGCCGATGGACGGCCGCGCCAAGCAGATCGCGCGCGTGGTCGTTATCATCATCGGTGTGGTGTCGCTGTTGAAATATCTCACGGTATTCTAGCGAGACGTCGTTGCAGCCCGGATGAGCGAAGCGACAGCCGGGATGCCACAATCAAGGACCCGGAGGTCCCCTCGCTCATCCGGGCGACGGATCGTCCAACGAAAAGCCCCGGCGTAAGCCGGGGCTTCATTTGCCGCGTCTAGTGCAGCGTCTTGAGCCAGTCGTCGACGTCCTGACGAACCTGGTCCTTGGCCTTGCCGTAGCGCTCCTGGAGCCGGCCTTCGAGCTGTTCGCGGCGTCCCTCGATCATTTTGAGGTCGTCGTCGGTGAGCTTGGCCCACTTCTCCTTGGCCGAACCCTTGAACTGCTTCCAGTTTCCTTCGATGCGGTTCCAGTCCATGACCATCTCCCGTTGGTTGATGGCCCGACAACGCGAGCGGTGCGCACCCGTTCCTCCTCGCGCCGCGACGTTTCGCCCAACAAAAAAGCCCCGGCTCGCGCCGGGGCTTTTGACATTTCGGTGACCGGGCTTAGCCCGCCGCCTTCGCCTCGCGGCGGCGCGCGGTGAGGATGTACTCGGTGTAGCCGTTCGGCTGCTCGCGGCCCTTGAAGATGAGGTCGCAGGCGGCCTTGAAGGCGACGCCGTCGAAGGCGGGCGCCATCGGCTTGTAGATGGCATCGCCCGCGTTCTGCTTGTCGACGACGACGGCCATGCGCTTCAGCGACTCCATCACCTGCGCCTCGGTGATGACGCCCTGGTGCAGCCAGTTGGCGAGATGCTGGCTGGAGATGCGCAAGGTGGCGCGGTCTTCCATCAGGCCGACATCGTGGATGTCGGGCACCTTGGAGCAGCCGACGCCCTGGTCGATCCAGCGCACGACATAGCCGAGGATGCCCTGGCAGTTGTTGTCGATCTCCTGCTTGACGTCGTCGGGCGCCCAGTTCGACTTCGACACCGGAATGGTGAGGATGTCGGACAGCTTCGCGCGCGGTCCGCCCTTGGTCAGCTCCTCCTGGCGCGCGATGACGTTGACCTGGTGGTAGTGCAGCGCGTGCAGCGTCGCGGCGGTCGGCGAGGGGACCCAGGCGGTGGTGGCGCCGGCCTGCGGATGGGCGAGCTTCTGTTGAAGCATGTCGGCCATCTTGTCGGGCGCGGCCCACATGCCCTTGCCGATCTGGGCATGACCGGGCAGCCCGTCGATCAGGCCCATGTCGACGTTCCAGTCCTCGTAGGCCTTGATCCAGGCCTGCGCCTTCATCTCGTTCTTGCGGATCATCGGGCCCGCTTCCATCGAGGTGTGGATCTCGTCGCCGGTGCGGTCGAGGAAGCCGGTGTTGATGAACATGATGCGCTTGGAGGCGCGCTGGATGCAGGCCTTGAGGTTGACGGTGGTGCGTCGCTCCTCGTCCATGATGCCGACCTTGAGCGTATTCTCCGGCAGTCCGAGCATCTTCTCGACGCGGTCGAAGATCTCGCAGGTGAACGATACCTCGTCCGGGCCGTGCATCTTCGGCTTGACGATATAGGCCGAGCCGGTGCGGCTGTTCTTGATCGTGGAGTTGCCCTTGAGGTCGTGGATGGCGAGCAGGCCGGAGACGGCGGCGTCTAACAGGCCCTCCGGGACCTCCTCGCCCTTGTCGTCCAGCACCGCATCGGTGAACATGTGGTGACCGCAATTGCGCATCAGCAGCAGGCTGCGGCCGTGCAGCTTGACCTCGCCCTTGTCGTCCGGCGTCTTGTAGCTGCGGTCGGCATTGAGCGAGCGGGTCAGCGTTTTGCCGCCCTTCTCGAAGTCGGCCGAGAGCGTGCCGTTCATCAGGCCGAGCGTGTTGCGGTAGACCAGCACCTTGTCCTCGGCGTCGACCGCGGCGACCGAGTCCTCCATGTCGAGAATGGTCGAGACCGCGGCCTCCATGACCATGTCGGCGACGCCGGCGGGATCGTCCTTGCCGATCGCGCTGCTGCGGTTGATCGTCACCTCGACATGCAGGCCGTTGTTGACGAGCAGTACCGCGCTCGGGGCGGCCGCATCGCCCAGGAAGCCTGCGAATTGCGCCGCGTTCTTCAGCGCGGTCGCATTGCCGCTCTTCAGCTTCACCGCGAGCTGGCCCGCGACGACGCTGTAGGCGGTGACGTCGGTGTGGCTGCCGGTCGCGAGCGGCACGGCGGCGTCGAGGAAGGCCTTGGCCTTCGCGATCACCTTGTCGCCGCGCGCCTTGTTGTAGCCCTTGCCGCTCTCGGAGGGATCGTGCGGAATGGCGTCGGTGCCGTAGAAGGCGTCATAGAGCGAGCCCCAGCGCGCATTCGCCGCGTTCAGCGCATAGCGCGCATTGGTGAGGGGCACGACGAGCTGCGGGCCGCAGATCTTGCCGATCTCCTCGTCCACATTGGCGGTCTCGACCTTCTGCGTCGCCGGCTCCGGGACGAGATAGCCGATCTCCTTCAGGAAGGCGGTATAGGCATTGAGGTCGAACGCCTTGCCCTTGTTGGCGCGGTGCCAGTCGTCGATCTTGGCTTGCAGCGTGTCGCGCACCGCGAGCAGCGCCCGGTTCTTCGGCCCAAGGTCCTTGATGATGGCGGCAACCCCGGCCCAGAACGCATCCGGCGCGATCCCGGTTTTCGGGGCCGCTTCCTTGGCGATGAAGTCAAACAGGACGGGAGCGATCTTCAATCCGTGGGCGTCGACGCGTTTCATGATGGTCTTTCTTGTTGGAAATGGCTGTTTTTGGCTGCTTTTGACCCGACAGCAGCAAAATGCGCTCCAAGGGAGCGGCTTTCGGGGTCCTATTAGCCCCAAAATCGAGGCCATGAGAAGACCCCCAGGGGTTTGTCAAAATGTCAAGAAGAGGTGCGGGCCGGCAGCATTGCACGATCGAGCCCGACTGCCTGCCACACGCACAAATGCGCTCCCTCCCCCCTTGCGGGGGAGCGCGGGGGAGAGGGGTAGCCCAGGAAAAGGTGTGTCAGTCGGCCAGAAGAATTTTTGCCGACTGGAGAGAGTCCCCGTGTGGACCCCTCTCTCCCTAGCCCTCCCCCGCAAGGGGGGAGGGAACGCGGCAGTGCAAGCGGATGAGGCGAGCCTCAAATATTCGCGGCGAGATCCACGACTTCGTCGAACAGCACGCCGGTGGTCTTCAGCATCTGTTCGATCTCGTCCGCGGCCTCGGCGACCGTCCGTGTCGAGGTGTCGATCACGAGCTCGGCCGCTTGCGGAGCCTCGTAGTCGTTGCCGATGCCGGTGAACGACGCCAGCGCGCCGGCGCGGGCCTTCTTGTAATGGCCCTTGGGGTCGCGCTCCTCGCAGACGCCGGCCGGTGTCGCGACATGGATCTCGCGGAACGCGGTGTCGGCGATGCGGCGCGCGGTGGCGCGGTCCTCGCGGGCGGGCGAGACGGCGGCGACGATGGCGATGTGGCCGTTGCGGGCGAGATGGGTCGCGACTTCGGCCAGGCGGCGGATGTTCTCGCTGCGGTCGGCGGCGGAGAAGCCGAGATCGCTGTTGAGGCCGGCGCGCAGCGTGTCGCCGTCGAGCAGGATCGGCGAGCCACCATTGGTGAACAGCCGCCGTTCCAGCGCCTTCGCCAGCGTCGACTTGCCGGAGGCCGGCAGGCCGGTGAGCCAGACCACGGCACCGTTGTGGCGGTAGCGCGCGGAGCGCTCATCCAGCCGCAGCGCCGATTCCACCGGCACGATGTCCACGGGCACGGCGCGCTGGCCGGCATCGACCGACAGCACGAGGCCGCCGCCGGCGATGCGCCCGGAGACCTCGATCACGAGACGTCCGGTGCGCGG
Organism: Bradyrhizobium sp. CCBAU 11386; assembly: GCF_028128955.1. Taxonomy (NCBI): domain Bacteria; kingdom Pseudomonadati; phylum Pseudomonadota; class Alphaproteobacteria; order Hyphomicrobiales; family Nitrobacteraceae; genus Bradyrhizobium; species Bradyrhizobium sp. CCBAU 11386. The sequence goes on along the minus strand of NZ_LBKA01000234.1, from coordinate 18,086 downwards.
ATTCTCGGTGTAGGGATCGGTGGCAATCGGATTCGAAAGAGAGATGTCGATCTCGCCGACATGGTTGCGGCCGATCGCCTTGTTCTCGACGCTCGACAATTCGCCCGGGTCGACCGCCTTCTCGATGGCGACGACGGTGGCGCGGCTTTCCTTCGGTCCGCAGCGGACCAGGAGCTGGTCGCCCTTGGCCAGCGGCTTGTCGTGCAGCCAGAAGATGCGCGCGCGCAGACGGCGCGTCTCGCGCGGGGCACTGCCTGCATGCGCGACGATGTCGCCGCGCTCGATGAACAATTCGCGGTCGAGCGTGATGCCGACCGAGCGTCCCGCACCCTGACGTCCGGCAATCGGCGTCGCCGGCCAGCTCTCGACCGTCTTGATCCTGGCGATCTTGCCGGCCGGCATGATCACGATCTCGTCGCCGGCAATCAGGCTGCCGGATTCGATGCGGCCCGCCACGATGCGGCGGTCGTCGAACTTGTAGATCGCCTGCACCGGCAGCCGCAGCGCCAGCGCTTCCAGCGGCCGCGCCGGCTCGAGCTGGTCCAGCGCCTCGACCACGGTCGGTCCCTTGTACCAGCCGATGCGGTCGGTGCGCATCGCGACACCATCGCCGTCGCGGGCGGAAATCGGGATCACGGCCGTCGGCGTCACACCGAGGCTTTGCAGATGCGCCGAAATCTCGTCGCTGATCTCCTTGAAACGCTCGGCGCTGAAGTCCACGCGGTCCATCTTGTTGACGACGATCGCGACCTGCTTCACGCCGAGCAGATGCAGGAGATAGCCGTGCCGCCTTGTCTGGTCGCGCACGCCCTCGAGCGCGTCGATGATCAGCACCGCGCCGTCGGCCTGCGAGGCGCCGGTGATCATGTTGCGCAGGAATTCGGCATGGCCGGGCGCGTCGATCAGCACGATGTCGCGCGAATTGGTGCGGAAGCGGATCTGCGTGGTGTCGATGGTGATGCCCTGGTCGCGCTCGGTCTGGAGCGCGTCGAGCAGGAACGACCATTCGAACGGCATGCCGCGCCGGGCGCTGACGGCTTTCAGCATCTCCAGCTTGCCGTCGGGCAGGCTGCCGGTCTCGTGCAGCAGGCGGCCGACCAGCGTCGACTTGCCGTGGTCGACATGGCCCACGATGACGATGCGGACCTGCGGACGGGTGGTGCCGTTCGGGGTCGCGGGCGAAGCGGGGGTGACGATCATGTTCATGGCCGCGTTGCGTCCTGAGGTCAGAGATAGCCGGCGACACGCAGACGCTCGAAGGCGTCCTCGGTCTCGTGGTCGAGCGCGCGTCCCGCGCGCTCCGGCACCTTGGTCTGCTCGAGCTCGACCAGGATCTCGTCGATGGTCGATGCGGCCGAAACGACCGGATTGGTGATGTCCTGATCGCCCAGCGAGCGGTAGCGCTTGCCGTCCTGCGAGAGATAGAGCGGGATGATCGGGATGTTCTCGCGCTTGGTATAGGCCCAGATGTCGGCCTCGGTCCAATGCAGGATCGGATGGATGCGCAAATGCGCGCCTTGCGGCGGCGAGGCGTTGAAATGATCCCAGAACTCCGGCGGCTGGTCGCGCACGTCCCAATTGCCTTCGAGACCGCGCGGCGAGAACACGCGCTCCTTGGCGCGGGTGGCCTCCTCGTCGCGGCGGATGCCGGCGATCAGGCCGTCGAAGCCGTATTTGCCGAGCGCCATCTTGAGGCCTTCGGTCTTGCGCGCGGCGGAACGGGCGGCCGGCGGCAGCGTTGGGTCGACGGCATCGATGGGCGGGCAGGGCTCGACGCGCAGGTCGAGATCCCACTCCTTGCCGTAATGATCGCGGAAGCGATACATCTCCGGAAACTTCTTGCCGGTGTCGACATGGAGGGCCGGAAACGGCATGCGGCCGAAGAACGCCTTGCGCGCCAGCCAGATCATGACGTTGGAGTCCTTGCCGAGCGACCACAGCAGGGCGATCTTCTTCAGGCGGGCGAAGGCCTCGCGGAAAATGTAGATGCTCTGCGCCTCGAGCTGGTCCAGATGGTCCATGCTGGGCGCAACATCTGCAGAAAATTCTTGCGAGCCCGAGCGCCTGACGTGGGCGGGGCTGCTCACTCCGACAGCTGCGGAATCGTCCTTGAGAAGATGCATCTCTGCCACTTTGCGTTTGGAGGCGAAAATTCTATAGTTGCAGCGCAGAAGAGAAGAAAAAATTTTCTCTTTGCGCGCTCGAAACGACACATATATAGAAAATAATTCCAGTCAACCCCGGATGTGGGGGAAGCGAGTATCGTATGCGGTTCTTGCCCGTGTTCCTCGATCTCAAGGCCGGTCCGGTGGTTCTCATCGGCGCGGGTGAGCTTTTGCGCGCCAAGCTGCGCGTGCTCACTGCAGCCGGCGCGCGCATCCGCGTGCATGCGATCGATGGCAATCAGGATCTGAGCCTCAGCTCCGAGGACGCAGCGCGCGTTGAGATCGCGACCGGCGATCCGCTCACTGCCGATCTCTCAGGCGTCATCGCCATCGTCTGCGCGGGTGCGGGCGATGTCGGCGTTGCGATGTCGGCGCGGGCGAAGGCGCTCGGCCTGCCCGTCAACGTCATGGACGACCTCGAGCATTCCAGCTTCATCTTCCCGGCCATCGTCGATCGCGGCGATGTCGTGGTCGCGGTCGGCACTGGTGGCACGTCACCGGTGGTGGCGCGGCGCGTGCGCGAGAAGATCGAGGCGCTGCTGCCGGCCCGCATCGGCGAACTCGCCGAGTTCATCGGCGGTTTCCGCAAATCCATCAACGAGCGCATTGCCGAGTTTCCGTTGCGCCGCCGCTTCTGGGAACGCGTCATCGACGGCCCGATCGGCGCCTCCGTGCTCGACGGCCGCAAGGGCGAGGCGGATGCGGCGCTCAACGCTATCTCAAATCCCTCCGAATTCGCGCGTGCCGACAAGCCGGAAGGCTCGGTTGCGCTGGTCGGCGCCGGCCCCGGCGATCCCGACCTTCTCACCATCAAGGCGCTGCGCGCATTGCAGGACGCCGACATCGTCTTCCATGACGAACTGGTCTCGCCTGAAATTCTCGACCGCATCCGCCGCGATACCACGCGCGTTGCGGTCGGTCGCCGCGTCGGCAAGCCCGGTATCGGCCAGGACGCCATCAACAAGCGCATGATCGAGGCCGCGCAATCCGGCCAGCGCGTGGTGCGGCTGAAGGGCGGTGATCCCTTCGTGTTCGGCCGCGGCGGCGAAGAGGTCGAAGCGCTCCGCATAGCGGGCGTTGCCTATTCGATCATTCCCGGCATCACCGCCGGGCTCGGCGGTGCCGCCGATTTCGAGGTGCCGCTCACCTATCGTCATGAAGCGACCCGCATCACCTTCCTCACCGCGCACAAGGCGCGCGATGCGGAAGCCGTGGACTGGTCGACGCTCACCGACACCAAGATGACCGTCGTCGTCTACATGGGCATGACCGCTGCGCCCGCCGTCCGCGCCGGCCTGTTCGCCGCCGGCCGCTCGCCGGAAACGCCGGTCGGCGTGTTCGCCCGCGTCACGCGGCCCGATGCGCAAGGCGCGATCGGCACGCTGCGCGACCTGCCCGAGCTGGTGCGTCGGACCAATGGCGGTCCCGCCATTCTCATCATCGGCGACGTGGTCCGGCATGCCGGCTCGCTTCGCCGTCAAACCCCCAATCAAATCATCTCTGACCTCCTGGATGCAGCCGAATGACCTCCCCGCTTGAACAGAAGAAGATCAAAATCGCCGGCCCCTCCGTCGTGACCGCCAACCGTACCTGGGACGGCATCGTGGTCTATCGCACCGCCGCCAAGGGGTGGTCGGCGGACTTGTCGGAAGCCGCAATCGTGCGCAACTCCGACGAGGCCAAAGCGTTGCTTGCGGAGTCCGTGGCCGATGACGTCGGCGCGATCGGTCCCTATATCGCGCCGGTGCAGATCGGCGCGGACGGCAAGATCGAGCCCGGCAATCTGCGCGAACAGATCCGCCGCACCGGCGTGACCATCGGGCAGCCGGCCCAGGTTTAAGGCGCTTTCTTATGTATGCTTACGATGAAATCGACCGCACGCTCGTCAACGAGCGCGTCTCGGAGTTCCGCGACCAGGTGAAGCGGCGCCTCTCCGGCGAGCTCACCGAGGACGAGTTCAAGATCCTGCGCTTGCAGAACGGCGTCTATCTGCAACTGCACGCCTACATGTTCCGCGTCGCGATCCCCTATGGCACGCTGGCGTCGAACCAGTTGCGGGCGCTCGCGCATGTCGCGCGCAAGTACGACCGCGGCTACGGCCATTTCACCACGCGGCAGAACATCCAGTTCAACTGGATCAAGCTCGCCGAATTGCCGGATGCGCTGGCGGATCTGGCCGAAGTCGGCATCCATGCGATGCAGACCTCCGGCAACAACATGCGCAACGTCACCTCGGACCAGTGGGCCGGCGTCGCGCCCGGCGAGATCGAGGATCCCCGCATCTGGTCGGAGCTGATCCGCCAGCACACCACGCTGCATCCGGAATTCTCGTTCCTGCCGCGCAAGTTCAAGATCGCGATCACCGCATCGGACCATGACCGCGCCGCGATCAAGATCCACGATATCGGGCTGAAGCTGATCAAGAACGAGAAGGGCGAGACCGGCTTCGAGGTGCTGGTCGGCGGCGGTCTCGGCCGCACGCCGTTCATCGGCAAGACCATCAAGCACTTCGTCCATGGCCGCGATATCCTCAGCTATATCGAGGCGATCCTGCGGGTCTACAACCAGTACGGCCGCCGCGACAACATCTACAAGGCGCGCATCAAGATCCTGGTGCACGAGCTCGGTATCGAGAAGTTCTCGCGCGAGGTCGAGGACGAGTGGCAGCACATCCGCAACTCCTCGCTCCAGATCGACGACGAGGTGATCGAGGACATCCGCTCGCGCTTCACCTATCCGGCCTACGAGAAGCTGCCGCACAGTCCGGACGAGCTGCGGCAGGCCGCGGCCGATCCCGACTTCGAGGCGTGGCGCAAGAACTCGGTGGCCCCGCACAAGAACCAGGGTTACTCCATCGTCACGATCTCGCTGAAGCCGATCGGCGCGCCTCCGGGTGATGCCACCGCCGAGCAGATGGATGCGCTCGCCGATCTCGCCGACAAATATTCCTTCGGCGAAATCCGCGTCGGCCACGAGCAGAATCTGGCGCTGCCGCACGTCGCCAAACGCGACCTGCCGGCGCTGTGGAAGGCGCTGGACAAGCTCGGGCTGGCGACGCCGAACGTCAATCTGATCACCGACATCATCGCCTGCCCGGGGCTCGACTATTGCTCGCTGGCGAATGCGCGCTCGATCCCGATCGCGCAGGAGCTGACGCGGCGCTTCGCCAATCACGAGCTCGCCAACCTGATCGGCCGGCTGCACATCAACATCTCAGGCTGCATCAATGCCTGCGGCCATCACCATGTCGGCCATATCGGCATTCTCGGCGTCGAGAAGAACGGCGAGGAGGTCTACCAGATCACGATCGGCGGCCGCGCCGACGAGGGCGCCGCGCTCGGCAATCTGATCGGCCCCGGCGTCAAGTTCGACGAGGTCGCCGACGTCGTCGAGGACATCGTGGAAGCCTATCTCGCGCTGCGCGCGCGCCCGGAGGAGCTGTTCATCGACACGGTGAAGCGCCTCGGCGTCGAACCCTTCAAGGAGCGTGTCTATGCCACTCGTTAACGGCGGAAAAATCGTCGACGACGGCTTCGTCAAGCTGGCCGTCGACACGCCGCTGCCGGAGGGCGGCGACATCCTGGTGCCGGCCGAGCGCTTCGTCGGTGAAGCGGATGCGTTGCTCAAGCGTGCCGGCAAGGTCGGCGTGATCTGGCCGAACAATCGCGACATCGACGAGCTCGTGCCGTATCTCGGCAAGGTCGCCGCCGTTGCGCTGGTGTTCCCGACCTTCCGCGACGGACGTGCCTACAGTCAGGCGCGGCTGCTGCGCGAGCGCTACAACTATCGCGGCGAGCTGCGTGCGACGGGGCAGGTGCTGCGCGACCAGTTCGTGTTCATGCTGCGCGCAGGCTTCGATTCCTTCGAGGTCAAGAAGCAGGCCGATGCGGAAGCCTTCATGCAGACCGCAAAGCGCTATTCGGTGTTCTACCAGCCGACCGGCGACGGCCGCATCACGGCGCTGCACCGGCGCATGCAGTTGCGTCACTCGGAAGGTGTCGGCACGTGAACGCCATTGCGCCTCAGTTATCTCCGGTGTCCGTTTCCGCGCTGCCCTCGGCCGAGGAGCTCGATCGCGCGTTGCGTGACGCTTCGCCCGCGGAAATCATCGCCGCGGCCCTGAAGACAGTCGGCCGCGACAAGCTTGCGGTGGTGTCGTCCTTCGGTACGGAATCGGCGACGCTTCTGAAGGTGATGGCGGACGTCGATCCTGCGATCCCCGTGATCTTCCTCGACACCGGCTGGTTGTTCGAGGAGACGCTCGCCTATCGCGACACGCTGGTCGCGACGCTGGGTCTCAGGGACGTCCGCTCGATCAAGCCGGCGGAGGAGACGCTGTCGCGCGAGGATCCTGACCGCGACCTCTGGTTCTCCGATCCCGACGCCTGCTGCCGCATCCGCAAGGTGGAGCCGCTGGCGCGCGCGCTGAAGCCGTTCGATGCCTGGATCAACGGCCGCAAGCGCTTCCAGGGCAATGCACGCGCCGACATTGCGGTGGTCGAGGACGACGGTGCGCGGCTGAAGTTCAACCCCTTCGCCAACGTCTCGCGCCAGGAACTGGATGCGATTTTCGTCCGCGCCAAATTGCCGCGTCATCCACTGGCCGCCTCCGGTTTCCTGTCGGTTGGGTGTATGCCTTGCACCAGCAGAACGGCCGAAGGCGAGGATGCGCGCGCCGGTCGCTGGCGCGGCCGGGCCAAGACAGAATGCGGCATTCACACGATGAAGACTTCGTAGCACAGTCAGGCTGTCACGCTGCGAACAAGAAAATCCGGTTCCGTTGACTTAAACGCGTTTCGCCCCGAGTTATGCCTGCCATCGATGACGCTGATGTCGTCGAGGTGAACGGAGATGGACATGCTGCGCCGTATCGTTCCGCTCGTGGCAGGACTGCTTTGGGCAAGCTCGGCTCTCGCCGCCGACATCAATCTTTTGAACGTGTCGTACGATCCGACGCGGGAGCTTTATGCCGAGTTCAACAAGGCGTTTGCGGGTGCCTATCAGAAGGAGACCGGCAAGAGCGTCGAGATCAAGCAGTCGCATGGCGGCAGCGGATCGCAGGCGCGCGCGGTGATCGACGGATTGCAGGCCGATGTGGTGACGCTCGCGCTCGCCTATGACATCGATGCGATCGCGAGCAAGGGCCTCACGACGGCCGACTGGCAGAAGCGTCTGCCGCAGAATTCGTCACCCTACACGTCGACCATCGTGTTCCTGGTGCGCAAGGGCAATCCGAAGGGCATCAAGGACTGGGACGACCTGCTCAAGCCGGGCGTTGCCGTGATCACGCCGAACCCGAAGACATCGGGCGGCGCGCGCTGGAACTATCTGGCGGCCTGGGGCTTCGCGCTGAAGAAATACGGATCAGCCGACAAGGCCAAGGATTTCATCGGCAAACTCTACCAGCAGGTGCCGGTGCTCGATACCGGCGCGCGCGGCGCCACCGTGACCTTCGTCGAGCGCGGCGTCGGCGACGTGCTGCTCGCCTGGGAGAACGAGGCCTATCTCGCGCTCAAGGAATTCGGCCCGGAAAAATTCCAGATCGTGGCGCCGCCGCAATCGATCCTCGCCGAGCCGCCGGTTGCGATCGTCGACAAGGTTGCCGATAAAAAAGGCACCCGCAACGCCGCCGACGCCTACCTCCAGTACTGGTACACCAAGGAAGGCCAGGAGATCGCCGCGCGCAATTTCTACCGTCCGCGCGATGCCGAGATCGCCAAGAAATATGAAAACTCCTTCGCAAAGGTCGAGCTGTTCACGATCGACGACGTTTTCGGCGGCTGGACCAAGGCGCAGAAGGAACATTTTGCCGACGGCGGCATTTTCGATCAGATTTACAAGAACTGATCGGGCGCCGTCTTAGGAGGCTTTAGCAGGGGGCCTGGTGAGCGCAGTTGCAGCAGCACGACGCCGGACATTGCCGGGCTTCGGTCTCACCATGGGACTGACGCTTTCCTGGCTGTCGATCATCATCCTGATTCCGCTCGCCGGCCTGTTCCTGAAATCGCTGGAGCTGAGCCCCGAGCAGTTCTGGAACATCCTCTCCAGCCGCCGCACCCTGAACGCCCTGCGGGTCTCGTTCGGCCTCGCCTTCGCGGCGGCCTGCGTCAATCTGGTGATGGGCAGCATCATCGTCTGGGCGCTCGTGCGCTACCGGTTTCCCGGCCGGCGCATCTTCGATGCCATCGTCGACGTGCCGTTCGCGCTGCCGACGGCGGTTGCCGGCGTGGCGCTGACCGCGCTGTTCGCCGAGAAGGGCTGGCTGGGCGCGCCGCTCGCAGCGCTCGGCATCAAGGTGGCGTTCACGCCGGTGGGCATCTTCGTCGCCATGATCTTCATCGGCATCCCTTTCGTGGTGCGCACCGTCCAGCCGGTGCTCCAGGATCTCGATCCCGAGATCGAGGAGGCCGCTGGCAGCCTGGGGGCGAGCCGCTGGCAGACCATCAGCCGCGTGATCCTGCCCTCGCTCGGACCGGCGCTGCTCACCGGCCTCGCCCTCGCCTTCGCGCGCGCGGTCGGCGAATACGGCTCGGTGATCTTCATCGCCGGCAATCTGCCGAACGTCTCAGAGATCGCGCCATTGCTGATCGTGATCCGCCTCTCCGAATTCCGCTACGCCGATGCGACCGCGATCGCGGTGGTCATGCTCGTCGTCTCCTTCGTCATCATCTTCGCCGTCAACCGGCTCCAGCGCTGGGCGCAGAGCCGGATCCCGGCGCGTTGAGGAGGATGCGATGACGATGCAGATCGCAGATTCCGTTTCGCTCTCCCAGCCCGATGCGAAGGCGCGTGCGCACGCGGCGGCGGCGCGTGACAACCTTCGCACCGAGCCGAGGGCGGTGCGCATCGTCATCATCACGCTGGCGGTGCTGTTCCTCTCGGTCTTCGTCGTGCTGCCATTGGTGGTCGTGTTCGCGCAGGCGTTCTCGAGAGGTATCCTCGCCTATCTCGCCGCGCTCGCCGAGCCGGAGGCGCTGGCCGCGATCAAGCTGACCCTGCTGGTGGCGGCGATCTCGGTCGGCCTCAATCTCTTGTTCGGCCTTGTCGCCGCCTGGGCCATTGCCAAGTTCGAATTCAACGGCAAGACCTTCCTGATCACGCTGATCGATCTGCCGTTCTCGGTGAGCCCGGTGATCTCGGGCCTCGTCTTCGTGCTGCTGTTCGGCGCGCAGGGCTATTTCGGCGGCTGGCTTCGGGATCACGACATCCAGATCCTGTTCGCGGTGCCCGGCATTGCGCTCGCAACCACCTTCGTGACCTTCCCCTTCGTGGCGCGCGCGCTGATTCCCCTGATGCAGGAGCAGGGCACGCAGGAAGAGGAAGCCGCGATCTCGCTCGGCGCGTCCGGCCTGCAGACCTTCTTCCGCGTCACGCTGCCGAACATCAAATGGGGCGTGCTCTACGGCGTCCTGCTCTGCAACGCGCGCGCGATGGGCGAGTTCGGTGCCGTATCGGTCGTGTCGGGCCACATTCGCGGCGAGACCAACACCATGCCGCTGCTGGTCGAGATTCTCTACAACGAGTACCAGTTCGTCGCCGCCTTTGCGATCGCCTCGCTGCTGGCGATGCTGGCGCTGATCACGCTGATCGCAAAAACCGTTCTCGAACGTCATCTGCACGAAGGACAGGACGCAAGTGACCATTGAAGTCAGGAATCTCGTCAAGAAGTTCGGCAGTTTTGCCGCCCTCGACGGCGTCGACCTCAAAGTCGAAAATGGCGAATTGCTGGCGCTGCTCGGACCCTCGGGCTCCGGCAAGACCACGCTGCTGCGGATCATCGCCGGCCTCGACTGGCCGGATTCGGGCGAAGTCTCCTTCAACGGCGAGGACGCACTGGCGCAAGGCGCGCGCGAACGCCACGTCGGCTTCGTGTTCCAGCACTACGCGCTGTTCCGCCACATGACGGTGTTCGAGAACGTCGCCTTCGGCCTGCGCGTGCAGCCGCGCGCGGTCCGGAAAGAGGAGGCCAAGATCCGTGCCCGGGTGAAAGAGCTGCTCGACCTCGTGCAGCTCGACTGGCTCGCCGACCGCTATCCGAGCCAGCTCTCCGGCGGCCAGCGCCAGCGCATTGCGCTTGCCCGTGCGCTCGCGATCGAGCCGCGCATCCTGCTGCTCGACGAGCCGTTCGGTGCGCTCGATGCCAAGGTGCGCAAGGAGCTGCGCAAATGGCTGCGCTCGCTGCACCACGAGATCAACGTCACCTCGATCTTCGTCACCCACGACCAGGAAGAGGCACTGGAAGTCGCCAACCGCGTCGTGGTGATGGACAAGGGCAGGATCGAGCAGATCGGCTCGCCCGATGACGTCTACGAGAGCCCCGCGACCGCCTTCGTCCACGGCTTCATCGGCGAATCCATCGAGCTTCCGGTCCAGATTGCCAACGGCGTGGTCCAGCTCGGCGACCGGCCGCTCCAGCTTGCGGCAGACGGCCTTGCGCCTGGCGCGTCAAGACTGTTCGTGCGGCGACATGACATGCTGGTCGGCCCGCCCGGCAGCGGCGCCTTCGAGGGCGCCGTGCAGCACGTCCGGAATTTCGGGCCGGTGCAGCGGGCGGAGGTGGCGCTATCAGGCGGCGAGACCATCGAGATCGATGCCCCCCGCAACAGGGAACTGCGTGTCGGCGACAGGATTGGCCTCGAGCCTCGCCGCTACCGGATATTTGCGGGCTAAGAGCGCAGTCGTTCCGGGATGGTCCGAAGGACCACGCGCTGGCGCGCGCCCCGAACGACTAGCGTCGATTTTCTTCAAAATTCACCTTTCAGCCACGGTTGGTATGCAACAACGGCGCTTCATTTGGGGGCCCCGATTCATGCGCGCTGCGGCCGCAATATCAATCACTTTGCTGCTCGCCGGCTGCGCCGGCAACGAAGCACCGGTCCAGCAGCCGTCGATGTATGCCGACATGGCGGTCCCGGGCGCCAAGCTCGACGCGCAGGCGGCCGCGGTGATGATCTCGCAATACCGCCAGAACAACGCCCTCGGCACCGTCGTGATCGACCCCGACCTGATGCTGCTCGCCGAATCCCAGTCCCAGGCGATGGCTGCGGCCAACAAGATGGACCATGACGTCCGCGCGCCCCTGGCCAAGCGGCTCAGTGCCGGCGGCTATCCCGCGACCGTGGCGGTCGAAAACGTCTCGGCGGGCTATCATACGCTGGCGGAAGCGTTTTCCGGCTGGCGCGACTCGCCCCCGCACCGGGCCAACATGCTCAAGAGCGGTGTCACAAAATTGGGCATAGCGGCCGGCTATGCTCCGAACACCAAGTACAAGGTGTTCTGGACCATGATCCTGGCCTCGACGGATCCCCGATAAGCCAGACTTGATCCCGGGATGCATTGACGCCGCGGCGGACTGTCGCCACGGTGGCTCGCCATTTGCTATTGTTCCCCCATGACAGATCATAGTCCGGAATCCGCCAGCGTCCCCGCGAATGCGCAACGCGTCCTGGTCTTGCAGGGCGGTGGCGCGCTTGGCTCGTACCAGGCCGGCGCCTATCAGGCGCTGTGCGGCTATGGCTTCGAGCCCGAATGGGTCGCCGGCATCTCCATCGGCGCGGTCAACGCCGCCATCATCGCCGGCAATGAGGGCCACACCCGCGTCAAGCGGCTGAAGGAATTCTGGGAGATGGTGTCGGCGCCGGTGCCGTGGAAGCCGATCGGCAAGAGCGACCACAGCCGTGAGCTGTTCAACTCCACCAGCGCCGCGCTGATCGCGACCTTCGGCGTACCCGGCTTCTTCGTCCCGCGCGTCCCGCCCGCGCCGATGTGGCCGCCGGGCCACCCCGAGGCGGAGAGCTATTACGACACGTCGCCCCTGAAGAAGACGCTGGAGCGGCTGGTCGATTTCGACCGCATCAACGACCTCAAGACGCGCTTCTCCGTCGGCGCTGTCGGCGTCACCTCCGGCAACTTCAAATATTTCGACAATTACGAGTTCAAGAAGCTCGGCAAGAAGATCGGTCCCGAGCACATCATGGCCTCCGGCGCGCTGCCGCCGGGCTTTCCGTCCGTCGTCATCGACGGCGAGCATTACTGGGACGGCGGCATCGCCTCCAACACGCCGCTCGACTACGTGCTCGATGCCGAGGTGGCTCGCGACATGCTGATCTTCCAGGTCGATCTGTTCAGCGCCCGCGGCGACCTGCCGAATTCGCTGTTAGAGGCCACCGAGCGCGAGAAGGACATCCGCTTCTCCAGCCGCACGCGGATGAACACCGACAAGAACAAGCAGATCCACAACGCCCGCAGGGCGGTGCGCGACCTGATTTCCAAATTGCCCGATTATCTCAAGAACGACCCTTCCGTCGAATTCCTTGCGAAGGCATCTCGTGAGAGCACGGTCACCGTGGTGCACCTGATCTACCGCAGCAAGAACTACGAATCCTCGTCCAAGGACTACGATTTCTCGCACGTGGCCATGGTCGAGCATTGGGAAGCCGGCGTGCGCGACGTGCACACGTCGATGCGCCACAAGGACAGGCTCGATCAGCCGCAATCCGGCGAGACCATGGTGACCTACGATCTCACGGGGGACGTCTCCGCGCCCCCGGCAAAAAGGAGCGAATAGAATGGGTAGTCTGTCAGGCAAGAATGCCGTCGTGACCGGATCGACCAGCGGCATCGGGCTCGCTTATGCGCGCGCCTTTGCTGCGGCCGGTGCCAACGTCGTCATCAACGGCTTCGGTTCGCCCGAGGACATCGAGAAGGAACGTGCGAAGATCGAGTCCGACTTCAAGGTGAAGGCGATCTATTCGCCCGCCGACATGACCAAGCCGGCCGAGATCGCCGGGATGGTCGCGCTCGGCGAGAAGACCTTCGGCTCGGTCGACATCCTCGTCAACAATGCCGGCATCCAGTTCGTCTCGCCGATCGAGGAATTCCCGCCGGAGAAATGGGACCAGATCATCGCCATCAACCTGTCCTCGGCCTTCCATGCCATCCGCGCCGCGGTGCCCGGCATGAAGAAGAAGGGCTGGGGCCGCATCATCAATACCGCTTCCGCGCACTCGCTGGTCGCCTCGCCATTCAAGTCGGCCTACGTCTCGGCCAAGCACGGCATCGCCGGTCTCACCAAGACCGTGGCGCTGGAAGTCGCGACCCACAAGATCACCTGCAACTGCATCAGCCCCGGCTATGTCTGGACGCCGCTGGTCGAGAAGCAGATTCCCGACACGATGAAGGCGCGCAATCTCACCCGTGAGCAGGTCATCAACGACGTGCTGCTCGACGCGCAGCCGACCAAGGAGTTCGTCACCTCCGAGCAGGTCGCCGCACTGGCGCTGTTCCTGTGCAGCGACGATGCCGCGCAGATCACCGGCACCAACCTCTCGATCGACGGCGGTTGGACCGCGGAGTAAATCCACTCTTGGTCATGCCCCGGCTTGACCGGGGCATCCAGTACGCCGCGGCCTGTCGGTTCAACCACAGACGCCTCGGAGTACTGGATCGCCCGGTCAAGCCGGGCGATGACAGCGAGAGGGGAGCGGCGCCGTTTTCCGTTCAATGCGTCCAGGCCAGAGCCGTCACGAACGCGGATGACAGGTTCAGCTCGGCAAACATGATCTTGCCGGCGACCACGAACAGCACGCTGGCAAGCGTCAGGCGCAGCACCGTCTCGGGGACGCGCGTCGCGCTGAAGCTGCCGACGATGATGCCGGGCAGCGAGCCCAGCAGCAGCACGCCCATCAGTGCCCAATCGACGTCGCCAAGCGCCCAATGTCCGATGCCCGCGACCAGCGTCAGCGGCACCGCATGGGCAATGTCGGAGCCTACGATGGTCGCCATCGGCAGGCGCGGGTAGAGCAGCAGCAGCACGGTCACGCCGACCGCGCCGGCGCCGACCGATGAAATCGACACCAGCACACCGAGCACGATTCCCGTGACCACGGTCGCAATCGCCGTGGTGCGCTCGTCGACGCGCTCCAGCTTCCTGCGATAGCGTTCCATGATCGCCTTGCGGAAGATCAGGGACGTTGCGGTCAGCAGCAGGGCGAAGCACAGCACGAGATTGACGAGACTGCGCTCGGAATCGCTTTTGAGATCGAGCTTCCACAGCACGAGCAGCGTCAGGGCGCTTGCCGGAAGGCTGCCGCAGGCGAGCCGCAGCACCGCCGGCCAGTGCACGCTGCGCGACCAGCCATGGACGACGCTGCCGCCGGTCTTGGTGGCCGCGGCATAGAGCAGGTCGGTGCCAACAGCGGTGGACGGATGGATGCCGAACAGCAGGATCAGCAGCGGCGTCATCAACGAGCCGCCACCCACCCCGGTCATCCCGACAAGCAGGCCGACGCCGAAGCCGGAGGCGACGTAGAGTGGATCAATCATATCCGGGAATCTTAGGTTTATCTCGTCGGTTGGGCAATATGACGTAGAATAAATTTTCCCTGAGAGGCAACCTCTTGGACCAAATAAGAAAAATCATGCTACCGACCGGCGATCGGCAGTCGTTTCGCCTCGTTCCCGAGCCTGTTACGCAATAGGCGTTCCCCAGGGGCAGGGCAGGCGAGGGGTTATTCGCCGAACGCCAGAACGTGCAGGCCGAGGCGCTGCCGCACGATCCAGAACAAGAGCACCGTCTCGAAGGTGAGTGAGATCGAGGTCGCGGCCGCGGCGCCATGGCCGCCGTAGCGCGGTACCAGCGCGATGCAGAGCACGACGTTCATCACGAAGGCCAGCGCATAGGCCAGCGCGCAGATCTTCTGCTGGCCGAGCATGTTGAGCAGCCGCTCGACCGGCCCGATTGCGGACCGCACCACCAGCCCGATCGCGGCGACGAACATGATGTCGTAGCCGACCACGAATTGCGGCCCGAACAGCCAGAGCAGCGGCTTGCCGAGCGCGAGCAGCACGATGGTCGCCGCCAGCGACGGCCAGAACGTCCAGTTGATGGCATGCGCGACGTAGGCCGACAGCCGCGCCTTGTCGCCGCTAGCGTTGTATTCGGCGAAGCGGTGCGCTGTCGTCGCCGACATCGCGTAGTGGATGAACGAGACCAGCGCCAGCGTCTTCACCACCGCGAAGTAGACGCCGACCTCGTCGGAGGGGCGGAACTGCTGAAGCACCAGCACGTCGGTGTAGGACAGCAGCAGATAGAAGCTCTCCACCAACAGGATCGGCAGCGAGACGGCGAGCCAGCCGCTGACGTCATAGGCCTTCGGTCCGGGCTCGATATGGCCGGCGAGCTTGCGGTTCAGCACCACCATCTGCCCGGTCATCGCGATCCACACCGCGCCGGCACTCGCGACCATCGCGGCGACCGCGCCGAGATGATAGCCGAGCAGGAAGGCACAGGCCGTGATGCCGATGATCAGCGCCTGGCGGATGATGAATTGCGGCATCAGGCCGAGCTGCATCCAGTCGTGCGAGCGCGCGATGCCGTCCTGGGTGTTGGCGACGACGAAGGCGGGCAGCGTCATGCAGCCGATATAGAGCGGCAGCACCTCGGCCGGATCGATCCAGGGCGAGAGCAGCTTGACGATGCCGGCGAGGCCGAGCGAGACCAGCGTGGAGACGGCAAAGGTCAGCCAGCGGCTGCCGGAGAGAAAGCCGCGCAGCAGCGCGTGCTCACCGCTGGTGCGATACTCCGGAATGATCTTCTGCGCGGAGGCCGAGATGCCGAAATCCATCATGCTGCCGAGCAGCAGCACCCAGGTCCAGACGTAGACGTAGATGCCGTAGTCGGACGTGCCCATCCAGCGCGCGAGCAGAACCTGCGAAAAATAGGCAAGGCCCGCGCTGATGACGCGGATGATGAAGACGGTGCCGGCCAGCCGCCGCGTCAGCGACGCTTCGCTCGATCCGCCCGTCAACTTGCCGCGCAGCCGCGCGATCAGCCCGGCCGGTCCGCTCGTTGCGGGTTCTGCATCCATCACGGCCAATTCGAAGAGTCCCCAGGCGTCCCGCATGAAGCGGCAGCCTTGCTGCAGTAACCCCGGGAATTAGCAACCATTCGTTAAGATTCGGTTGGGTTGGGGTCCAATCGCGGTGTCGTCCCGGACAAGCGTAAGCGCAGATCCGGACCCATAACCACAGGGAGAAGTTTGGCGAAGACTCGGAGTTACTTGCCGTGCGTCTAACCCAATCCTGTGGTTATGGATCCCGGATCTGCGCGCGCTTGTGGCGCGCTTGTCCGGGACGACGGCTACTCCAAATTCGTATTGAACTCGTACGACTTATCCGGCCCGACCAGCGTGAACTTCAGTGCCGCGCCGTCGGGCTTGGCGCCCGGCGGCAGCCCGTCGAGTTCGAAGGAGAAGCGTTTCACGCCGGGCGGGCTGGGCTCGACCGGTGCCGGGATCGGCAGCGACCAATCCGGCGTCGGCCCTTCGACGAACAAATTGACCTTGCGCGCATCCGCCGGCGCGACGACGTCGACCACCACGTTCTTAGGCCCGTCGCGCCTGACGTCGCGGATCGTTAGCGGATTGGGATCGCCGATATTTGCCGGCTTCGGCACGGTGTCGAGCGCTGCACGCAGATTGGCGTCCTCGGTCGAGGCGACGCTGTTGAAGCCGAGCTCGGCGCTGGCCTCGACAGGAATGCAGAGCTTTTCGCACACCGCGTAGTTGATCTCGGCGCGCAAGGTCACCGGCTTGTCGGCGGCCTTGGCGACGATGCGCAGGGGCAGCACGACCTGGTCGCGATAGCCGATCGAGTGGCCGCCCGCGCCGTCGTCGAATTTCAGCGGCGCCGGCCACATGATCGTCACCGCTTCGACATTCTCCGATTTCGAGAAGTCGAACCGGGGAGGAACGCCGGAGTCGCCGGGCGCACGCCAGTATGTCTTCCAGCCCGGCTGGAGCTGGAAGGCGATACCGCCGAGCAATACGGCGCCGCTGCGGGATCCCGCCAATAGCCGCACCGCGGAATGCCCGTCGCGCTGCCAGGGCGAGGCGTCGTCGGCGCGAGCTGCGGGGGCCAGCGACGACGCAAGCAGGGTTGTCGCGACGCCGATCACCGCACGCAGGGGAACTTGTGTAAGCATGGCACGTCTTTACAGGGTCACCTTGGCGCAAACCATTGAATTGCTTGTGATGGATGCACTGGAATCAGGCCACCACAAGCCTTGATTTGACAGCGGCCCGGCCCAACATCAGGATAGGAATTGAAACCGGAGTGCTTCACCGATGGCTCCCACAGGCAAGAGGACGGGCGAAAGCACCCGCAGCACGGGTCCCGCGCCCCCCAGCTCGGCCGGCTACCTCGACGGCCGCCTCCTGATAGCAATGCCCGTGATGGGTGATGCGCGCTTCGAGCGCTCGGTGATCTATCTCTGCGCCCATTCGGCCGAAGGCGCGATGGGCATCATCGTGAACCATCCCGCCGGCAGCATCGACTTCCCCGAGTTGTTGCAGCAGCTCGGCATCATCAGGAAGGGCGAGCACATCAAGCTGCCGGAGAATGCCGAAAGCATGAAGGTGCTGCGCGGCGGTCCGGTCGATACCGGGCGCGGCTTCGTGCTGCATTCCAGCGATTTCTACATCGAGAACGCGACGCTCCGGATCGACGACGGCGTCTGCCTCACCGCAACCGTCGATATCCTGCGCGCGATCGCCAACGGTTCCGGCCCCAAGCACGCCATCCTCGCGCTCGGCTATGCCGGCTGGGCGCCGGGCCAGCTCGAGACCGAGATCCAGAGCAATGGCTGGCTGCATTGCGATGCGGATGCGGACCTGATCTTCGGCGACGACGTCGACGAAAAATACGGCCGCGCCTTGCGCAAGATCGGCATCGATCCCGGCATGCTCTCGAACGAGGCGGGACACGCGTAGTGTCGCAACACCTTCTGCTGTCGTCCCGGACAAGCGGAGCTTCTGGCAACGCGTAGCGTTGTCCAGAACGGAGCGCAGATCTACCGTCTTGTCTGTCAAGGGGGCCGATCGGCTGTAAGTGTGCGGCATCGTGCTCGGCAGTCAAGGCGGC
>NZ_LBKA01000233.1:0-85212 GCF_028128955.1 Bradyrhizobium sp. CCBAU 11386 | reverse complement strand
GAATGAGGGTGTGGCGGCGCTGTCGCGTCACTCACTTGCCCATAGCGCCATCATACTCACTTCCCCTTCGCCATCTTCTCCAGCCTCCGCTGCAACGGCGCCCAGTACGTCCCCGGGCGGAAGCGCTGCAACAGGTCCATGAAGCGGGCGTCGTTGCCGATCAGGATGCGGGGCTCGTTCTTCTCGATGCCCTTGATGATGCGCAGCGCAGCGTCCTTCGGCGTGGTCTTTGCCGCGTTCTCGAACCGCTCGATCATTTGCGAGCGGCGGGCATTGTCGGTGACGCCGACCCCGGTGCGCGAGCTCCGCGCGATCGAGGTGGCGACGCCGCCGGGATGCACGACCGACAGCTTTACGGGACTTCCAGCCACCGCGAGCTCGTGCCGCACGCTCTCGGAAAAACCGCGCACGGCGAACTTGGCCGCGGCGTAGGCCGATTGTCCCGGCGGCCCGATGATGCCGAAGATCGACGAGACGTTGACGATATGCGCCTCGCCCCTCGTCTTCAGGTGCGGCAGGAAGGCGCGGGTGCCGTGCACCACGCCCCAGAAATTGATGTCGAACAGCCACTCCATCTGTGCCGGGTCGATCTCCTCGAACGTGCCCAGCAGCGCCACGCCGGCATTGTTGACGAGGATGCCGAGCGACGGATGCGCCGCTGTCGCTTCGCCTGCGAATTGGGCGATGTCGCCGGGCTGGCTAACGTCGACGCAATGCACGCTGACCTTGCGTGCCGTGTCGCGTCCTTCGCCGATCTCGGCGGCGAGCGCCTTCAGCCCGGCCTCGTCGCGATCGGCGAGCGCAAGGTCGCAGCCGCGCCGGGCGAGTTCGATGGCGAGTGCGCGGCCAATGCCGCTCGCGGCTCCCGTGATGGCGGCGGCGCCGCGAATCGCAGTCATGGATCCCCCCTCAAGCTCCGATTTTGGAACTATGATTTACATTTTTTCAGAATGGAACCGAACCGTATTCGAGTTGGCCCCTTAACGTAAGTTACTTGGATGGAGACAAGCAGCATTGGGAGCCGCCGATGGGACAATCAAGACCATTTACTGCAACGGCACTCATCGTTGAAGACGACCCCATGCAGAGAGAGATGCTCAGTCTCCTGCTGGAGGAGAGCGGCTATCAGGTCATCCAGTGCGAGAGCGCCGAAGCGGCCGAGCGGGTGCTCGAGACGAGCGCAGGCGCACTCTGCCTGATGCTGACCGACGTGCAGCTGGCCGGCCGCATGAACGGCGTCGAGCTCGCCCATGTCGCCAAGGGACGCAATCCCAAGCTCGACATCGTCGTCACCTCCGGCCGTCCCTTGATGCAGCCCTTGCCCGACGGCGCCAAATTCTGGGCCAAGCCCTGGACGCCGCTCGACGTGCTGCGCGAGGCCGAGATCGCGCAGCTGTCCTGACGGTGACGGTATCAGAACTGCCTTGTTTGCAGGGCTGGCCTGTTCTCAACCCGTCATCCTGTTTTTGAGTCAGGCTCTGAGGCGCGAGCCGCGCGGCGCAAAGCGTCGCGTGACGAGCCTCGAAGGATGAACGGCCGAGATGCAGCCGGGCCATCACCCTCCGAGGCTCGCCGAACAGGCAAGCACCTCAGGGTGACGGTGCTGGAATTGCTTTGTCTGTGGAGCAGGCCTGTTCTCAACCCGTCCTCCTGACGGCTGATTTCGAGGCGCCGCTTTCTTGCGGTGAGGCGGGATGATAGGGTCTGCTCATGACCTGGTCCTTCCTGCTCACCTCGCTGATCGTCGTCGCCTCGCCCGGCACCGGCGTGCTTTACACGCTGGCGGCGGCATTGACGCGCGGTTCGCGAGCCAGTCTGGCTGCCGCCTTCGGCTGCACGCTCGGGATCGTGCCGCACATGATTGCAGCCATGCTGGGACTTGCCGCCGTGCTCCACACCAGCTCGCTCGCCTTCGCCGCGCTGAAATGGTGCGGCGTTCTCTATCTGCTCTACATGTCCTGGCAGGCCCTGCGCGAGCGAGGTGCGCTGGCGGTGGAGGGTGAGATCAAGGAGCGGTCGAGCGGCCGGGTCATCGTCACCGGCTTCCTGATCAACATCCTCAATCCAAAACTGTCGATCTTCTTCCTTGCCTTCCTGCCGCAGTTCATCGCGGCGGACGAAGCCCATGTGCTGGCGCGGATGCTGGAATTGAGCGGCGCCTTCATGGCGGTGACCTTTGCGGTGTTCGTCGTCTACGGCCTCTGCGCCGCATCCGTGCGCGAGCGCGTTATCTCCCGCCCCGTGGTGATGACCTGGCTGCGCCGCAGCTTTGCGGCGGGATTTGCCGCACTCGGCGCCAAGCTCGCGTTTGCCGAGCGGTAGGCGATGGGCGCGATCTCTTCTTAACCTCGCCCCGCGAAGAGCGGAGCGGAGAGGCCGTCATGCCCGGGCTTGTCCCGGGCATCCACGTTCTTCGTGCCGCGGGCAAGGCGTGGATGGCCGGGACATAGGCGAGCGGAAGCGACGCCGTCCTTCGGACGGCTATGCCCGGCCATGACGCTGCGGAAGCTTCCGCGCCTCCGCCACTCACGTCATGTCGTAAGAAGCGGGGAGAGGGCGACGTAGCAGCGACGCACGGCCAATAAAAAAGCGGGCCTTGCGCCCGCCATCTTCAAATTCTCTCAACCTTACCCGACGCCCGGGCGGAGCGAGGCTCCACCCGGGCAAACAAAAGAAGCCTCGTTACTTCTTCTTCGCTGCCTTCTTGGCCTTCTTCGCCTTCTTCTTCGCCGCCTTCTTCGCTTTCTTAGCCATAGTATCCTCTCAAGGGTTAATGGTGGAACGCGACACGAGGGATGCTCGGCGGAGGGCCAGCCTCGCAACATCCTCGACGACAAACTCAGCAGATTCGCAGGTCTCTGCCCCGCGCCGTCATATCCGTGTCATCACGTTATCCACAGCTCAGATGCGTTTTCGGGTGATTTTTGCCCGCGAATCCGCTCCGCGCGGATCGCGAGACGACCGCACGAGGTCCGCCGGCGACATGCCTAACGATCCGACAATGCGTGCGCCGTTCATGAATCCAAAACCAAAGGCGCGCTTTGAAGGATCGCAGTGAGACTCCGTTAAGTGCAACCCGCGCATTGTTCCCCGCAAGAAAACGGGGATGGGTCATGGACGGACGGCTGCCAGGAATGGGGGGCGGGGCGCTGCGCTTGCCGCACGCGCCATGCTGAACGTACCGACACTCTGGACGGTCTTCGCCGTCAACTTCCTGGCGCTCGGCCTGATCTGGGCCTACGTGACGCGTTCCTATCCGAAATTCGCGGCCGCACGGTTCTGGATGGCATCGGCCTTCGTCGGCGCGGGCGGCGCGATGGCGGCGCTGATCCGTCTGTTCGTCGCCTCTCCCGTGCCGCTTCTTATCGGGGGCGCCGGTATCATTGCGGCGAGCTGCTTTGCCGCCATGGGCATTCAGCGCTTCTACGACCGGCCGGTCTCCTGGCGCGTTATGGCTGCGACGGGGATCATCAGCATCGGCGGCGTTGTCTTCTTCATGGTCGGCTTCGACCACATGCAGCTGCGCATGCTCAGCTACACGATCGGCCAGGCCCTGCCGCTGGTGCTGTCGCTGCGTCTGTTGCTGTTACCGCCTGAAGGGCGCGTCAATCCGGGCGCCCGTCTGGCCGGCATCGTCATCATCACGATCATTGCGATCTTCCTTGCCCGTGCGGTGGGCAATCTGCTCGGCCACGATTTCTCGGCGGTCGCCGGCGGTCAGACCCATGCCGTCATGGTGCTGGGGCTCCTGTTCCTGTCGATGACGCTCAATTTCGGCTTCCTCCTGATGGCGATGGACCGGCTGCGTGGCGAGGTCGCCGACCTCGCGCTGCTCGACGATCTCACCGGTGTCGCCAACCGGCGCCATCTGTTGCAGCGCCTGTCCGAGGAATGCGCCCGTTCGGAGCGCAGCGGCGAGCCGTTCTCGCTGCTGGTGATCGATCTCGACGGCTTCAAGACCATCAACGACACCCACGGCCATGCCG
Source organism: Bradyrhizobium sp. CCBAU 11386 (assembly GCF_028128955.1). Lineage (NCBI taxonomy): Bacteria > Pseudomonadati > Pseudomonadota > Alphaproteobacteria > Hyphomicrobiales > Nitrobacteraceae > Bradyrhizobium > Bradyrhizobium sp. CCBAU 11386. The sequence continues at coordinate 81,226 of NZ_LBKA01000233.1, read as the reverse complement.
CGGGCGATGCCTGCCTCCAGCACTTCACCCTGATGGCGCAGACGCGGCTGCGGCCCGGCGACATGCTCGCCCGCACCGGCGGCGACGAGTTCTGCATCGTGCTGCCGTCCTCTTCCATGCGCGAGGCGGCCGCAATCGCCCGCCGCGTGCTCGAGGTCTGCCGTCGGGACGCCGCGGCCTGCAACGGCCACGACATCCCGATCGCGATCTCGATCGGCGTGGCGCAATGGGACCGCGGCATCGGCCAATTCCCGGACCGCCTGATCGCGCATGCCGATCACGCCCTCTATGCCGCCAAGAAGAACGGCAAGAACGACTTTGCCGTCTACGATCCGGCGCCGCCGCTCTCGCCCGAGCCGAACGGCACGGGCGAAGCCGCGCACAATTTCGCCTGACGGCGTGCTAGGCTCGGGTCCGCATTGGACCCTTGATGATGTCTCGCCTGCTCGCGGCCATTCTCGCCGCTCTTCTGATTGCACCCGCCGCCGCAGCCGACGCCGAACTCGCAAAGCTCGCGCGCGCCTCCGGCACGCCCGACATTCCCGGCCTGAAGATCGTCTGGCTGGCGCCGTGGGGCGATGTCCGCAGCGCAAGACCCTGGCGCAACATCATCGTGCACCAGACCGAGGGGCCGGCGGGCTCGGCGCGCGGCGGCGCGGCGGAGCAGTCGAAGAACCCGACACGGCGCGGCGTCACGGTCTGGGTCGAGACCGACGGCACGGTCTATTGGGCGGTCGCGGAAAACCTGGTGCCGACCCATGGCGACGGCGCCAACCGCAACGACAACAAGTACATCGACAACAGACCGACCTATCGCCAGGTGGTGCGCGACAATTCGATCGGCGTCGAGTTCGCCGGCAATTATCCCGATGTCGCGGCCGGTCCCACCGAGGCGCAGGTCGCGGCGTGGAAGATCCTCGTAAAGGTGCTGCGTGCGCGCTACGGCATCCCGCTCGACCGCGTCTATGCGCACAACTGGATCGACTACAAGGACGCGCGCTATTGCGAAGGCTGCTGGCTCGCGACGCTGGCGAGGACATGGGGGGAGTAGCCCGCGTGTCATTCCGGGGCGCGCCTCTTGGCGCGAACCCGGAATCCATTCATCCACCAACTCTGTCGCGCGATGGATTCCGGGTTCGCGCTACGCGCGCCCCGGAATGACGGGAGGGGTTACATCGCCTCCGCCATCCAGCCGAAGAACCGCCGGATCAGACCCGGCCGCCGCGGCAATTCCGGCGGCTCGTCCGCTGCGAGCACGCGTTTGAAGAAGTAGTCCAGGAACACCATGTCGTTCGGCTCGGTGACGGTGAATGTCTCGTCGCCGAAGTACACGCTGTAGTTAAAGAAGAACGGACCCATGATCGGGATCGTCGCGGTCGAGGCGTAGTCCTTGGAGATCACGAACCCGGCGGGGTCGAGCCCGTGCTCGCGCATCGCCTGCTCGACCAGCGGCAGCTTGCGCATGAACTGGGCGGAGAAGCCGCCGACGGTGGATTGCAGGATGATCGACACGGCGCGTCCATTCGCTTGCTGTTGTCGGTCCGGTCCTTTTGGGTCGGTTGAGCGGACCCGCGGGTTCAAGGCCAGCGCGGTTCCAAGTCAGCCAGGGGGAGGGCTGTGATGGCCGTCTCGTTCGGCTGTGCGGCCGCGACAATTCTTGCGATACCGCGCAAAGTCGCTGGTCGAGCCGGAGTCGCTCGCGCCACCTTCTCCACGAGGGGAGAAGGGACAGCGAGCATTTGGCAACAAAAAAGCCGGCGTTGCCGCCGGCTTTTCCGTCTCTTTCGATCCGCCAATCTCTGGCGCCAGCGAAGCCCGCTTAATGCGCGGCTTCCAGCGCGGCCTGTTCCGCCCTTGCGATCGTGCCCTTGACCGCGGACTGCACCTTCTCGAAGGCGCGGACCTCGATCTGGCGGACGCGCTCGCGCGACACGCCGAACTCGGCGGCAAGGTCTTCCAGCGTCATCGGCTCATCGGCGAGGCGGCGGGCCTCGAAGATGCGGCGTTCGCGCGGGTTGAGCACGCCCATGGCGCCGTTCAGCGCGTTACGGCGGTGATCATACTCCTCGTGCTCCGCCATCATGGCTTCCTGGTTGGGCGTATTGTCGACCAGCCAGTCCTGCCATTCGCCGGCTTCGCCGTCGTCGCGGATCGGCGCGTTGAGCGACGCGTCGCCACCGAGGCGGCGGTTCATGTCGATCACGTCCTGGTCCGTCACGCCCAGCCGCTTGGCAATGGTCGCAACCTGGTCGGGGCGGAGATCGCCCTCGTCCAGCGCATTGATCTTGCTCTTCGCCTTGCGCAGGTTGAAGAACAGCTTCTTCTGGTTCGCGGTGGTGCCCATCTTCACGAGCGACCAGGAACGCAGGATGTACTCTTGAATCGACGCCTTGATCCACCACATCGCGTAGGTGGCGAGACGGAACCCCTTCTCGGGTTCGAAACGCTTCACCGCCTGCATCAGGCCGACATTGCCTTCCGAGACGACCTCGGAGATCGGCAGGCCGTAGCCGCGATAGCCCATGGCGATCTTGGCCACGAGGCGGAGATGGCTGGTGACGAGTTGGTGCGCCGCGTCGCGATCGTCATGCTCGCGCCAACGCTTGGCGAGCATGTATTCCTGCTGGGGTTCCAGCATCGGGAACTTGCGGATCTCGGCGAGGTAGCGAGAAAGGCCGGATTCTCCATTGAGCACCGGCAAAGCAGCGGTACGGGCCATAGTTGAGCCCTCCAAGGTTCAGGCCCCCGATAGCGGCGGGCCAGGCAGACGACCGCTGTGTTAAAGCCGGCCGTAGCTGCGATGTTCCGCGTTGGTCATTTCCAACGCAGGCGCAATATACCCTATGGGGGGTCAAAAAGGGAAGGATTGCTGACGTCACGTCCCCGTGTGGCAGCTATAACTTTTTGTAATGTAACGCTTTTCCTAACGAGGCTGCGTCATAGCGCCGCTTTCAGGGCGCTCTCCAGGAGAAGCAAATCCTCCGGCAAAGGCGCCTCCCAGTGGAGTAATTCTCCAGTCCTCGGGTGCTCCAATACCAGCAGATAGGCGTGCAGGGCTTGCCGCCCGAGCGCTGCCAAAGCGGCTTGCGACTCCGGGCCGAGCTGGTTGGCCTTGGTCTTGAAATGCGGGCCATAGACCGCATCGCCCATCAGGGGGTGGCCGATATGGGCGAGGTGGACGCGGATCTGGTGGGTGCGCCCGGTCTCGAGCTCGCAGGCGAGCAGCGCCGCGATCGGCTTGCCGTCGCGCCCGGCAAAGCTCTCCAGGATCTCCCAATGCGTCACCGCCTCGCGGCCGCCCTGGCGCACCGCCATCTTCTCCCGCGCATACGGATGGCGGTCGATCGGCGCATCGACGGTGCCGCGATGCCGGTTCGGCACCCCCCAGGCGAAGGCCATGTAGCCGCGCCGCATCGCGCCGGTGCGACCGTGGTCGGCGAACTGCGCCGACAGCGAGGCGTGGGCGAGGTCGTTCTTGGCGACCACCATCAGCCCGGTCGTGTCCTTGTCCAGCCGGTGCACGATGCCGGGCCGGCGCACCCCGCCGATGCCCGACAGCGTCGCGCCGCAATGGGCGATCAGCGCGTTCACCAGCGTGCCGGTCTCGTGGCCGGCCGCGGGGTGCACGACCAGGCCCTTGGGCTTGTTGATGACGATGATGTCGTCGTCCTCGAACGCGATATCGAGGGCGATCTCCTCGCCCTTGGGCTCGGCGGGGGCGGCCTCCGGCACGTCGATTGTGATCGTATCGCCGCCACTGACGTGATAAGCGGGGTCGCGGATGGCGGAGGCCTTCAGGCTCACCGCGCCCGCCAGGATCAGGGCTTTCAGCCTCGATCGCGACAGGTCCGGCAGGCGCGCCGCCAGCACGCGGTCGAGCCGGGCCGAGCCCTCGTCGCCGGCGACGACAACCTCCAACCTTTGCGCAGAGCCTGAGTTTTCCATGACGACGTCTGATACCGCTGTTCCCGAACCGACCCCCGAGCAGGCCGCGCTGTTCGCGCGGGTGCGGCGGATGATGCTGATCGCGGGGTTGACCACGGCGCTGGCGATCTGCGCCGTTCTGATCGCGGTGGGCTACCGCCTTTTCAAGTCGGAGGGAAGGGCGCCCGAGCCGGCCGGCGACGTCACCGCCACCCTGCCGAAGGGCGCCAAAATCGTCTCGACCGGGGTCGCCGGCGACCGCCTCGTGATCACGCTCGATGTCGGCGGGGTCACCGAGATCCGCACCTTCGACGCCCACACGTTGAGGCCGGCCGGAAAGCTGAAATTTGCCAATGAGCCGTAAAAGGCCCATTCGGGTCCTTGCGGCCGACAAATTTCGAGGTTATTGGCTAGCCCTCACGCTCCCTTCGTCTAGCGGTTAGGACGCGGCCCTCTCAAGGCTGAAACAGGGGTTCGATTCCCCTAGGGAGCGCCAAATCCAGGATATTCCGCGATATTTTGCGATGGGAGTCCCGATCGGGAGCGCCTGCCTTCGATCGACTAATTCTGCAAGCGGTGGTGGGCAGGAGTCTTGCCCTGGCTCGATGACTTTGCCAGTTCTCCAGGGTTTCTTAGACGCCTGTCGACTGCAAACGCGATTTGTCCATCCGGCGTCCATTCATCGCCGGCACGATCTGCTCATTCCCGCTCCATCACGTCGGCGATCGCCTTGATGCGGCTTCTGGCGTATTTCGGCAGGCCGGCGCTCAGCGAATCGCCGCTGTTGAAGGAGCTGTTGCCCATGAGCAGTTGCGCAGGCACGAGGTTTCGCAGAATGGGCGTTTTGCTGTATTCCCTTTGCTTGGTCAGCACGTCGTTCCTGACCGCAATCACGATGTAGACCGTTGCGATGGCGGCTTCCCGCTCGGTCGGATGCTGTTGCAGAACCGCAAGCAGCTTGCCGAACTGGATGACCTGGTTCACCCAAAAGATGTTCTGCTCGAGCCCGCTGGTGACTGTGGAGTCGAGCCCTGTCAGGGCCGGTAGCTCGGCAAGCTGCGGCTGCGTGACCAACATGATCTCACTCTGGAACTCGATGAAATCCGGAATGGGCTTTTTGCTCTCCTCGCGGAGCTTGTTTGCAAGCTGAATGCCCGCCGGAATTTTCCCTTCGAACATGTAGCGGGACTGCACGCAGATTGCCTTCGCGTCCTCGCACCAGCGGCGATTCGGCGGACGGTTGTGCGCGACGCCTTCGTCCTTGTTGGGAACGGCATCGCCCGCCGTGATCGGCCGGTGCTTGACTGCCGGATCGATCTGCTCGAGGAACGCGACATTCGCGTACCGCGACAGATCCAATGCCGCTGCCGGTCTTGGAAGTCGAAACCGCGCCTCTGCCTGGTAGACCGAGAGCTTCAGCTTCACTTGTTGGTTGAGCGTGGGCTCAACGAAGCTCGGGAAGAGCGAGAGGAAGCGCCGCTGAAGCGGGCGTGAGCGGGCCCAATCGTCGAAAGGAATGAGCCCGGTCGAGGAATCGGCGAGCTTGTCGTTGCGTTGGTCGGCGAAGATGATCATGCGCGGTTTGATCTGTGCGATCGGAACGCTGGCGGCTGCGGGTACGTCCTCGAGCTGGAATTCCTGCGCTTCCGCGCCCGTGCAAGTGGCCACGCAGGCGGCGACGAGAACAGCGGCACGGTTGACTCTCATGGCGTCAATACTCAATTCAGCCGCCGCCAGAAATAGTCGGGATCGACTCGGAGCGGCGGTCGCGGGACGCGGTCCTCGTCATCGGGATGTCCGCGCCAGGAGGGATATTCGCGCGGACCAAGACGCCAGGTCGGGAATGGAAGGGGCAGCCGGTTATCGCCGTAAAGGCGGTTATCATAAGACCGCGGCTGGAATGGCCCGTCGTCGTCATAACCGCCACGATAGGCGTAACGTTCTGCACGCGAGACGATCCGAAAGTGCGAATCATCGATTCTGCCCGACGGATCCCTCTTGAAGTACTCGGTGAAAGCCCGCCCGGAGCCGGGCGGTGCAGGGTCGCCGGTATAAGGATCGATCGACAGAGCAACGAGCTGATGCATGGCTTCGCGCGAAGGGCCGTTCAACGCCGTCCTGGGAGCGTGCAGCTCCCAGGCTGCCTGGACGATCGGCTCGAACATCGGCAGCGCCACTTTCGCTCCGGTCTGGCCGCGCCCAAGGGTGCGGCGCCCGCCGTCGCCGTTGTCGTAGCCGACCCAGATGGCGATGGTGACGTCATTTGTGAAACCGACGAACCAGGCATCGACCGAATCATCAGTGGTACCAGTCTTGCCGGCGACATAGGGCGAGAGATGCTTCACCACGCGCGCGGTTCCGCGCGCGAGCACGCCCTGCAGCATTGATTTCAACTGGTAAAACGATGCGCGGTCGGCGAAGCCGATCCAGGACACCGCATGCGGATCGTGCTGGTAGATTGGGCGGCCGTCCTGTTCGATCGTTTCGATCGCATGGGGCTGGGGCCGTGCGCCTTCGTTGGCGATGGCTGCATAGAACGCCGCAAGGTCGATGAGCCGCACGGTTTGGGCACCGAGCACGAACGGGTAGTAGCGCACGCATTCTTTGTAGAGCTGTGCTTCCATCGCGAGCTCGCAGACCCGGTCGAGGCCTCGCTCGGCGCTGTCGTCGAGACCGGTCGCGAGCAGTTGCACGGTGGCGAGATTCCGGGAGTTTTCCAGCGCGTGCCGCAGTGTGATGGCGCCGGAAGCGCCGCCGTCGTAGTTCTTCGGCGACCAGAAATCGCGCTGGCGTCCGTGGACCGTCGCCCCGATCGGTGGCAGCGTAATGGGTTCGTCCATCACCAGCGTGTTGGGCTGCAATCCCTTCCGAAGGGCGGCGAGGTAGGTCAGCGGCTTCAAGGTCGAGCCGGGTTGCCGCAGGCTCTGGACGACGCGGTTGAGCTGGCTTGCCGGATACGAAAAGCCGCCCGCCATCGCGAGAATGCGGCCGGTTTCGTTCCCGAGCACGAGCGCCGCTCCCTGCACGGTCGGTCGAATGCGCAGATCGGCACGCGCCGCTTGCTTACCCTTGGCTTCCCGCACCTGCACGTAGACCACGTCGTACGGCTTCAGACCGCGCGGGATCGCGGCGCTCCAGGTGTTCAGCGGCAGGATGCTTCCGTCGGCCAGACCGACGTTGATCGCTTGGCCGCGCTTGCCATGCGTATTCTCCAGGACGACCGCCGATTCCCAGTGAACGTCATAGAGAGGTAGCCGCGTCGCCTTCAACGCCACGAGCCAAGCCGGTTCCGTGGCCCTCGGGACTGCTGCAATCAGACGGACAGCATCGGAAATATTCGCCTCGGGGCCCTCAAATCTGTAACGACCGGTGCTCAGCTCGTACCGCGCGAGGCCCTCCTGCAATGTCGCTTCGACTACGCGCTGCAAGGCCGAGTTGACGGTCGAGCGCACCGTGTAGGAGGAGTTGGTGAGAGTATCGAGGCCCGCGACCATCTTTGCCTCGCGGGCGATGTGATCGACGAAGTGAAAGCCGAAGTCCCGTCGCGTCGGCCGGTACTCGACGAGCTGCGGCAACACTGCTTGCGCCGCGGCAGCGCCGATCATGGCGTCGTCCTGCATGCGGCCCAGCACATAAGCAAGGCGCTCGCGCGCGCGCTCAGGGTGGTGGTCGGGATTGAAGTAATTCGGGCCCTTGGCGAGCCCGGCGAGCAGCGCGCCCTCGACCGCGGAGAGCGCCTTGGCTGGTTTGCCGAAATAGCTGCGCGCCGCCATCTCGATGCCCCAGGCTCCGCGACCGAGATAAATCGAGTTGAGATAGAGCTCGAGGATTTCCGCCTTGGTCAGGGTGCGCTCTATCCGCGAGGCAACGATCATTTCGCGCAGTTTCCTTTCGTAAGTGATGTCGTTGCCCACCAGCAGGTTCTTGGCGACCTGCTGCGTAATGGTCGAGCCGCCCTGCGGCCGGCCCGGCTGCGTGAAGTTGCCGATGAACGCGCGGACCAGTCCGCGCTCGTCAATGCCGGAGTGTTGGAAGAAACGCTTGTCCTCGGCGGCGACGAATGCGTTGCGCACCGCTTCTGGGATATCCGCAAGCTCGACCCAGATGCGGCGATTGTTCGGCGCGTAAATCTCGGCAAGGAGCTCGCTCTTGTTGTCGAGGACTGCGCTGGTGCCAGGAAGCCTGAGGTGCTTAAGCTGTAGCGCGTCGGGCAGATCCTTGACCGCGCTATTGTAGAAGGCGATGACCTGACCAAGATCGACCGGAGATCCCTCCACTTTCTCGACCTTGCAGAACTGCCTGTAGGCCAGGTGGAGGTCGGCCAGATTCAGTCCTTTGAGCGCCTTGATCTCGCTGCTCAACGCCTCCTTGTCATCCATGGCAGTGGCAATCAGATCGTCCAGGTTGAGGTCCTCGATGTCGAAAGCCTTGCGCATGTGGGCGCAGCCGGCACTCAAAAGCTGCGCCACCTCGGAGCGGTCGCGCACCGCATCGAACTCCGTCTTGACCCCATCCGGCCGGGTAGTGACCTGGCTGAAGGCAAGCGCCGTGGCGAAGATCTTGATCAGAATCGAGTCCATGACCTGCCGACGGTCGAAAAAGCCGCCCTCGTAAGGTCCCGTTTTGTAGAACGATATTGAACAAGGCTGTATTGAGGAAAAAGTTCCTGAGGCGCCGCCGCCCGCTTCTCCGGGCCTTCAGCACCGCTCCGACCCGACCGCGCCGCGGAACCAACGCTGTGGCCAGTGCGTTTTAGAAGGACCGTATTGGCAGCGCACTCATGAATGCCCCTCTTTCAGTGGTGCTTGTCGCGGCGCTCCTCAGCGCCGCCGTCGCTACGATGCCTGCGGATGCTGCTTCTCGAAAAAAGAACACTCTTGCCGCGGTCTCCCCTGCAGCGAACGTCGCTCAGCCGCCCACGGACAGATTCTTGGCCTGCGACGTCCGGGTGCGAGACTATCTTCGCGAAGGCGGAGCGGTGACACGGGTGACCAAGATCGACGTGGACGATGCCCGACTGCAGTTGAACATTCATCACGAGTATGGAGAGGCGGGAAAGTCGTCTCGAAAATACCTCCGCGGGGACACTGAAGATGAAATGCGCAAAAATCTGCGTGGAATATTGGATGAGTTCGCTGCGGCTGCGAAGGCGGCAACGGCTGGTCGCGCTTGGTATGTGATCGCTGCTCGCAAGGTCATGCCGGACCCCCGCGACGGTTCGGGCGAGGCCACGAGTCCGTGGACGGCCGTCGTCCTCGCGGATTTCGAGGGAAAATGCAGACCCATCACGTTCTATCAGTCCGTCGACCGCAACAAGCTCGATCCTGAACTGAGCAAGAAATTGGATGATTGAAGTTTTGCGCTTTGAAGTGATTTGCAGTCGTAGCGACGGCGCCTGGACGCCATGAAGCGCGGTGAGGTGCTCAACGGCCGTCGCCGGTGAGTTTGCAGTATTGGCAGCGAGGCGTCGATCGCGCATCGTAGCGGCGAGGTTTGCCGCTTTGCGCACGCCGATTGGCCAATTCGCAGGCGGTCGGCCGGGCGACCTGAACCGCCGGACGGCACGGGCAAATCGACGTGCGCCTGCATCGTCTCAGTGATGCGCCGAAACACTCCTGACGGTCTCGCTCAGCATATCACCTGGCGCGGAACGGCTGAGGTCACCCAGGCTGATGATGCCGATCATCCGCTTGCTCTTGTTGATCACCGGCAACCTGCGGACCTGCAGCTTCTCCATATGATGCATCGCCTTTGCGAGGTCATCGTCCTCCCGGCAGCAATGGATGCCTTCAGTCATCACATCGCGCGCCGTCGCGCGGCCGGCATCGAAGTTGTGGCTCGCGAGCCCTTTGCAGACGATATCGCGGTCGGTCACCATCCCAACCAGTTTGTCGTCCTCGCCAACCGGAATGCAGCCGATGTCATGCGCCCGCATCAATTTGGCAAGCTCGGTGAGAGGGGTGTCGGGGCTGACCCAGTCGACACCCTTGTGCATCACGTCTTTGACTTTCATGGCGAGCCTCCGTTCGTGGGTTTCAAGTGCATTGATGCAACGCAGCAGCCCCCATTTTCTGAATTGTACAACCGATCGGGCGCGAGATCGCAGCAGAAGGCATCATTCCCTGGCCGTCCGACCAGACAAGCGCAGACGTTGTCGCCGTGACCCTCCCTACACTCTAACAGCGACTTCGCGACCCGAGTTCCCGCCCAGGATCGCAAAGGCAATGGGCCGTGTCCAAAATCCTCAGTCGTGCGCGCTAAAGCGCCCGTGCGGCGCATCGGCCGTCAGGCGCGCAAACTGCGCGTGTCCCATATGAAGCAGCGTCTCGTGATCGCCGGCTTCCATGTAGATGTCCGGCTGTGCCTTGATGCTGTCGTCGACGATGATATCCAGCCCGTAGCATTTGCCGACGGCAGGAACTGCACCGTGTGCACAGTCGCTGAACAGCCGATCGATCTCGGTTTCATCGGCCATGTGGACGTCGTCGCCGAGCTCTGTCCTCAGGTCCGACAGGTGGAGGTGGTGCGATGCGGGCAAGATGGCCAGCATGTATTCGCTGTCGCGCCGCAACACGATGCCCTTGGCGAGGCGATCGCCAGGGATGTGGCATACCTCGGCCGTGCGAGCGGACGTCATGCTGAGTTCGTGCGGGATCACCTCGTATTGGATGTTCTCAGCGGCTAGGTATTTCTGGAGCGTGGGAGCAATGGCCATGACATCACCTCCGATGCTGGATGCAAACCATCCACCGTAGGGGCTTCCCGGCAGGCTCGCGCCATACGATGGGCGGCTATCTGACTATAGACCCAACATAGGTCTTCCATCCGCAATTATATATACGAGTTCGCAGTTTTATTGAGGATGGCTCGCCAAGCTGCGCTATTCCACGGTATTATACGGTGCGGCTCCGCTTCGAGAGCGCGATGTCGCTTGACGACTGACTGACAGCGCCGGCTGCATCAGACGATCTCACCGCCTTGTGCCGTTCCGCGATGCCGGTTCTGGCACGCGTGTCCTCGCCGCGAGGTGCTAATCCCGAATCGAACGGGCGGGCGTCGCTCATTTCCGCTATAATGAAACCATGACGATCGGGATTACCGGACCCGGACGCAAGGTACCAAGGCAAAGTGCCGTGGTCAGGCTCATCGTTGCGGCCATCGTCATTGGGACTTGCCTCATCCTGCTCGCGCTCGCGAGCGACCTCCTGGTCGGCTGGCTGTGGTTTTCCTCGATCGGCTATCTGCAGGTTTTTGGGACGACAATCGGCGCCGAGGCCGCCGTCTTTCTTGCTGTCTGGACGGCAACCGCCGTCATCCTTTGGTTGAACGGATGGCTCGCACTGCGCTTTGCCCGACGAGGGTCGACGCAGCCTGTCGCCGCTCCGGCGCAAAGCGTCGCGGGCAACGTGCAACCGGATCTGCTTGCGCTCGTGCGCGACCAACTGCCGCTGCCCCGGTTGATCGCAGGCGGTGCAGCTTTGCTCGCTCTTCTTGTTGCGGCGGAGGAAACCGGCAACTGGGGCGTCTTCCTGCGATTTGTCTATCAGGTACCCTACGGCGCAGACGATCCGCTCTACAACAAGGACATCGGCTTCTACCTCTTCTCACTGCCCGCCTATATCGTCATCAGGAACTGGATGATGCTCGCGCTCGTTCTGAGCGGGCTTTTCGCCGCGGCTGTCTACTGGCTGCATGGCGACATCGAATACGACGTTCGCCGCCGGTCAATATCGCCGGCGGCGATCGCTCATGGTTCCGTTCTGCTTGGCTTCTTCTTCGCGGTAAAAGCCTGGTCCTACGTTCTCGACCGCTATCTGCTGCTCTATGGCGACAATAGCGTCGTCGTCGGCGCAAGTTACACCGACGTGCATGTGGGGCTGCCGGCGTTGTGGCTGATGATCGGAATTTCGATCATCGCGGCGCTTGCCGCCTGGGCGAACGTCCGGGTTCGCACCTACCGGCTTCCGGCGGTGGCGATCGTGCTCGTCGGCGTGGGCATGTTCGTCCTGTCCGGCGTCGTCCCTGTGCTTTTCCGGCAGTTCTTCGTCAAACCGAGCGAGTTGGAGCTGGAGAGGCCCTATATCGAACACAACATCGCGCTCACCCGGCAGGCATACAATCTCGATCAGATTGCAGCCAAGCCGTTTGCCGCCGAGCAGAAGCTTACCCCCGAGGTGCTCGAAGCCAACAAGGCGACGATCGAAAATATCAGGCTGTGGGACTGGCTGCCGCTGTCGGATACCTACGCGCAACTTCAGGAAATCCGCACCTACTACAAATTCCACGACCTCGACGTTGATCGCTACTGGCTCGATGGCTCCTACCAGAGCGTGATGCTCTCGGCCCGCGAATTGCGGTCCTCGCTGTTGCCGCCGAACGCCCAGACCTGGGTCAATCGCCACGTGCTGTTCACCCACGGCAATGGCGCGGTGATGAGTCCGGTCACACGCAAGAGTGCCGAAGGACTGCCGCTGTTCTATCTGCGGGATATTCCTCCCGTCGCAGACGTCGGTCCCAGGATCGACGAGCCGCGCATCTACTTCGGCGAGCAGACCGACGACTACGTCATCGTCAAGGGCAGCACGCCGGAGTTCGATTATCCGAAGGGGAAAGAGAACGCCTATGCGGCCTATGGCGGCGCCGGCGGCATCCCGATCGGGGGAATGGCCGCGAGAATGCTGTTTGCTTACTATTTCAACGACCCGAACCTGATTCTTTCAAGCTACATCACGACCGACAGCCGGATCATGATCCGGCGCAATATCCAGACGCGGGTGAGCACGATCGCTCCGTTCCTCAGGCTCGATCACGATCCTTATCTGGTCGTCAGCAGTGGGCGCATGTTCTGGATGCAGGACGCCTATACGACGAACTCCTATTTCCCGTATGCAGAGCCGGCACAGGGGCTCGATCTCAACTACATTCGCAATTCGGTGAAGGTTGTCGTTGATGCGTATAACGGGACTGTCGACTTCTACCTGGTTGATTCCGGCGACCCGATTGCGGCGACCTACCAGCGCATCTTTCCGAGCCTGTTCAAGCCGTTCACGACGATGCCGCCGGACTTGCGGAAGCACGTTCGCTATCCGGAAGACCTGTTCCTGATTCAGGCCCGGATGTACCAGGCCTACCACATGGAGGCGGCCGACGTTTTCTACAACCGCGAGGATCTCTGGCAATTCCCGCGTCAGCCGGGCGGCGACGGCATCTCGATGATGACCCCCTATTACATCATCATGCGGTTGCCCGGCGAACCGCAGGCCGAATTCTTCCTCATGCTTCCCATGGTACCGAGCCGCCGCGACAACATGATCGCGTGGCTCGCCGCGCGCTGCGACGCACCCGACTACGGCAAATTGATCGTCTACGAATTCCCCAAGGAGAAGCTCGTCTACGGGCCGTTCCAGATCGAGGCGCGGATCAATCAGAATACGGAGATCTCGCAACAGCTCACGCTGTGGAATCAGATGGGCTCGCGGGTGATCCGCGGTGCCAATTTGCTTGCGATTCCGATCGAGAACTCGATCCTTTACATATCACCGCTCTATCTGCGAGCGCAGCAAGGACACCTGCCGGAGCTGAAGCGCGTGATCGCAGCCTATGGCGAGCGTGTCGTGATGAAGGAGACGCTCGCCGAGGCGTTGGCCGCCCTGTTCACGGAAACCGGTCCGGCGCCGGTCGCCTCGAGCCGGATGGAGGAGACGCCCCTGGCAAGCCCGACGGCAAATCAGTCCAGGGAGGCGCTTGATCGCTACAACCAGGCAGTGGAGCGATTGAAGGCAGGAGATTGGAAAGGTTTCGGCACGCAATTCGATGCCATGCGCGAACTCCTGGAGGACATGAACCGGCGCCCCGCCGACCGATAGTGCCGCCCCCCGCTATGCGCATCCTTACATCCTCCCTGGCCGAGGCAACTATGTGCGAAGGTGTGCTTCAAGGGTGTGCCGTTAGGAATTACGGCGCCATTTCGATAATATGAGAGCTCGCGGATTAGTCTGACTAGCGCGCCATTTCTCTGAGCCCGTCGGGCTTCCACGCTTGGAGATTGATTGTTTCGTCCAAAGGATTGAGCCTGTGGCACTAGCCATCAACATCCGCGCCGACAACAGTTCCGCAACCGAGATCGAACGGCTGTGGGACCAGGTTGCTGCCTTTGAGGTCGAGCCGTCGATGCGCGCCCTCGGCTACCGACCGCATTTTACTTTTGCAATCTACGATACCCCTTCGATCAGCGAGAAGACTGCATGGGATGCCATGCTGACGGCCGTCGCTGGCGAGGCGCAGCTGCGTATCGAATTCAAACAGGTTCGTTGGTTCGAAGGTTCGCCTCTCGTCCTCTGGGCCGACCCGACGTCCAATGGGGCCCTAACCCGCATCCACAGCGCCATCAGTGCAGCAATTGATCCGGTGCATTGTCGCCCTCATTATCGGCCCGGAACATGGACGCCACACTACGCTCGGCACGCGCATCGCCGACGAACGGCGCGATGACGCCATTGCCTTTGCAAGGTCATACGACGGCAGGATCGAAGTGCTGTTCGATGTGGTCGATTGCGTTGCCTTTCCGCCGGTGCGAATTATATCCGAGCAGAGATTGCCGTCGTAGTCGGTCGTCAATCCGGGTGATGGTTTCGCGAGAGCTCAGCCCATCCTGAGCGACGCTTCGGACCTGATCCGCTGCAGGCGAGCCATCTCGCGACTGCGTGGCTGTCGGGCAAAACAGCCGAAACAGGATGTCAACCCCGTCCTCCAAAAATATTCCACTTTACCGAAATTCGGATTTATCGTATGTGTCGCCCATCCCAGCCCGGCAAAGGGGCGGTCGTACGTCGTCACGAACGCGGGCTGGGTTGCGGTGGACGCGGGCGGCGTTAAAGGCGGTCGGTAGCGTGCAGGGCGAGATGAACCTCGTGAGCGCGCTACGGACCGCGAAGACGGACGGCGCCCAAGCCCTGCGGAGCCTTTGACGGAGCAGGGCCGTGCCCTGCGAAGCCTCTTGGCGAAGCAGGGTCAGCTCGCGTACGGCGAAACCGTGTGGTCCTGGCCGTCGTTGCTACGGTCAAGCCTTGGCGAAGGCGGCAATCGCGTCAACCGGCGCGGTGCCGTGCATTTCGCGAAGGCGAGGGAGGCCAGAACGAACTCGGCTCCCGGGAGAGCGCGGCATAGGCCGTCAAACCATCGCGCAGGGAAGGCCGGGTTTCGGCTGCCCTGTGTCTCCCCTGTGCATTGCGTGTGCATCTGTTCAGCGCAGGGGTCTCAATGGGTGCCAGCCGGCGCCCGGTCTTCCCTGCGCCCTTTCTTTCGAGGGGGTGTGAAGCGAAGCACAGCTCGGGCAAATCATGCCGCGAGAACGCAGGCGCGCGCCCGGACCTCGCGCCCGGACCTCGCGCCCGGACCTCCCATGTGAGCATGCTGCATCGGCATCCGCGGCGGTGGTCGTCGTCCCGAAAATCTGCCTCTATGCGGTCCAGATGCACCTCCGAAGCTGCTGCCGGGCCTTTGGAGGTTTTGGCAATAGCATGCGGAGCGACGATATGAGCGGTTTGGTGATCTCTGGCGGCCGGGTGGTGGATCCGGCGAGCGGGATGGATGCCATCGGCGATGTGGCGGTGGTGGACGGCAAGATCGCCGCCGTCGGCTCCTCGCTCGGCGGCGCCGAGCGGGTGATCGACGCCACCGGCCTCGTGGTCGCGCCCGGCTTCATCGACCTGCACGCGCACGGCCAGTCGATCCCGGCCGACCGTATGCAGGCGTTCGACGGGGTGACAACGACGCTCGATCTCGAGGCCGGCGTGCTTCCGGTCGGGTCCTGGTATGAGCGTCAGGCCAGGAAAGGGCGCGTGCTGAACTACGGCGCCGCCACCAACTGGGCCTTTGCGCGCATCGGCGCGATGACGGGCTCCAATGCGGAAAGCTCGCTGGAGGCGTTCGGCAACGCCATGCGCGACCGCCGCTGGATGGACAATGTGGCCAGCGATACGGAGGTGGCCGGCATCCTCGATCGCCTCGCGCGCGGCCTCAACGAAGGCGGTATCGGCATCGGGATCTTGAACGCCTATGCGCCGGGCGCCGGCGTGCAGGAGCTGACGGCGGTCTGCCAGCTTGCAGCGGCCAAGGACGTGCCGACCTTCACCCACGTCGCCTATATGTCGCGCATTGACCCTGAAAGCGCGGCGGAGGCCTATATCCGCCTGATCGGCTATGCCGGCGCCACCGGCGCGCACATGCACATCTGCCATTTCAACTCGTCGAGCAAGACCGACATCGAGCGCTGCCGCGTGCTGGTCGAGAAGGCGCAGGCGCAGGGCCTGCCCATTACGGTCGAGGCCTATCCTTACGGCACCGGCTCGACCGTGCTGGCGGCGGCCTTCTTCAGCGATCCCCAATTCGTCGAGCGCAACGGCACCGGTTACGATTCCGTGCAGCGGGTGACCGACGGCTATCGCTTCCACGACCGCGAGGAGCTGCTCAAGGCGCAGGCCGAAGAGCCGTCCTCGCTGGTGCTCTGGCACATCCTCGACACCGAGAACAATTCGCATCACCGCGACCTGCTCGACATGTCGGTGCTCTATCCCGGCGGCGCCATCGCCTCCGATGCGATGCCGTGGACGCTGTCGGACGGCACCACCTATACCGGCGACGCCTGGCCGCTGCCTGATGATGCGACGTCGCATCCGCGCTCGGCCGGCTGCTTCACAAAGTTCATCCGCGAATGGGTGCGCGAGCGCAAGACGGTCTCGCTGCTGGAAGGCGTGCGCAAATGCGCGCTGATCCCGGCGGAGATCCTGTCGCAGAGCACGCCCGCGATGCGCGCCAAGGGCCGGCTCGCGAAGGACGCCGATGCCGACATCGTCGTGTTCGACTACGAGAAGCTCAGCGACCGCGCCACGTTCACGGCGATGAACCGTCCATCCGAGGGCGTGCGGCATCTCGTCGTCAGCGGCCAGCCGCTGATCAGCGACGGCGTGCTGGACGTGGCGGCGCGGCCGGGCAAACCCGTGCGCCGCCCCGTCGTCGAGAGCTGACCCATGCCGGTCCCCGTTCTCCTGGTCACGGGCTTTCTGGGGGCGGGCAAGACCACGGTCGTCAACCATCTGCTGGCGCATGCGGAGGGACGGCGCATCGCCGCCGTCGTCAACGATTTCGGCGCGATCAACATCGATGCGGAGCTGATCGCGGGCGCGAGCGACGGCGTGGTGAGCCTTGCCAACGGCTGCATCTGCTGCTCGCTCGAAGGCGATCTGCTCCGCACGCTCGCGACGCTGCTGCGGCGTGATCCGAAGCCGGACTATATCGTCATCGAGACCAGCGGCGTCGCCGATCCCTCCGACATCGTGCGCAACCTGATGGATCCGGTGATCCTGCGCGAGGCGCCGCTGGAAACCGTGCTCTGCGTGATGGACGCAGGCACACCGCCGTCAGCCCTCGATGACGCGCTGGTGCGCGCGCAGCTGCGCGTCGCCGATATCGTGGCGCTCAGCAAGCTGGATCTGGCGGAGGAGGGCGCAGGTGCCCGGATGCGCGAGGCCATCCGCGCGCTGCGCGTCCCCGCCGTGGTGGTCGATGCGAAACACGGCGAGATTCCGTCCGCGCTGCTGTTTCCCGCAACCATCGATCGCGCGCCTGCGCCGCGCGAGCCGGGGCCACGGCGGCCGGCAGAGGAGCGCTTCGAGACGCTGAGCTGGACCTCGGACCACCCGATCTCGCTGCCGCGCTTGCAGCAGGCCATCGGCCGGCTTGCGCCAAAGCTCGCCCGCGCCAAAGGCCTGTTCGAGACCATCGAGCAGCCCGGCCGCCTGACCGTGTTCCAGTTCGCCGGCGGCCGCGCGACGCTGGCGCCGGGTGAAGCGCCGACACCAGGCGTGCCGCGGTCACGGATCGTCTTCATCGCTGAGCTCGGGGTGCTCTCGAAAGCCGAGCTCGACGGGATTATGGCGGGGTGCGTTGCGAGTGGGTGAGATGAGGCGGTAGGATGGATTGCAGTCACAGGGATCAGCCTGGCATGTCGTCCAAAATCGCACCCGCAGACGCCGCTTCGCGCCGCGCCGCCAAGCCGACGATCGTCTATCCGGCCGGCACGATGCCCGGGCCCGACCTGGCCGCGCTCGAGCAAGCCCGCCGCACGATGGTCAAGACGCACGAGCTCACCGTGCCGCCACGCGATGCCAGAACATTTCGCGTGGCGCGCGGCCAGTTTTTCCGCATCGTCAGCATCGAAGGCCCTCAGGTCGGCGACCTCAATCTCTGGAATGCAGAGGATCTCTCCGAGCGCTTCTTCAGCGGCAAGACGCGGGCGCTCCATGGCACGCATGTCGGCACCGGGGACCGGCTCTGGAGCAATATGCCCTACCTTCGGCCGATGGCGACCATCAGTCACGACACGCTCGGCTGGTACGGCTTCGATGAGGACGGCGCCGGCATTCATGATGTCATCGGCACGCGCTGCGATCCCTATACAAATCTCCTGTTGAACGGCACGGCTTACGATTTCTGCTGCCATTCCAACCTGTCCCGCGCGCTTGCCGCTGAGCTCAAGATGGAGCCACGCGCGATCGAGCATCACGTCCACGACGTGCTCAACGTCTTCATGTGCACCGGCTTCACGAAGGACACGCACCAATATTTCATGAAGGCAAGTCCGGTCCGTTCCGGCGACTTCATCGAGTTTCTCGCGGAGATCGACCTGCTCGGCGCGTTGTCGGCCTGTCCCGGTGGCGACTGTAGCGCAACCCATTCCAGCGATGCTGCGGCATGCCATGCGCTCAAGATCGAGATCTTCGAGCCGGATCGAACGACACTGAAGGACTGGAGCTGGCCGTCGCCAAGTGCGTATCACCGTCGCCACGGTGGGCATGCGCAAAGCTGAGCTTCAATCCAGGCAGCTTCCCCGGAACGCGGCCATGTCACTCCCCCTCCGGCTCGGCCGGCTTCTCGGCCGCCTCCTCGGCGTGAACCGGCGGAGCGCCGTGCGCGCCGCGCAGCCGGATCATGGTGTCGATCACGTCGACCTCGATCTTCAGCATGTCGAGATCGCGCGTCATCTCGCGCACCTCCTGGCCCTTGCGCGCCAGCTCCTCGGAGACGTCGACCGCCATCTTGCGCTCGGTGACGTTGCCCGGCGTGTTGACGAACAGCTTTGCGCGCATCCATTCCAGCCGCGCCCGATGGGTGTCGCGCTCGAATTTCTTCTCCGCGTAGCGGCGCCGCGCGCCCGCATAGGCGCCGACCAGCGCGGTTTCCGGCAGGCTCCACAATTGCTCGACCGACATGGTCATGCGGTTCAGGTCCCGGGTTCGGCTCGGCGGAGGTTTGCCCCGCAGCCTATCAGACCCTTCCGGCCGGCAATTCTCAAGAGGGGGCGGGCAGCTCCGCGTCCGGCAAATTCACGCGAATTGCGCGAGGCCGTGGCCGACGGACCAGTTCTCCCTGGGGGCATCGAGCACGTTCACGAACACGTCTTCGGACCGGACGCCCGGGTTCTCGCCGAGCAGGTCCGCGATCCGGCGGTACAGCGCCTTCTTCTGCTCCGCGGTGCGCGAGGCGAACACGGTGATCTGGATCAGCACGGCGTCCTCGCTTCGCGCGACGCCATAGGCGTTGCCGCAGCGGAAGTTCGCGGGCTCATGCTCGCTGATGGTCATGAACTCGTCGCCCTCGGGCACGTTCAGCGCCTCGCGCATGGCGCGATAAAGGCCGTCGAGGATCGCCTGCCGGTAGGCGTCGGGCTTTCCGGCGCGCATCGAGACGTGAAGGAGAGGCATGAGCTGGTCCCTTTGCATGCGGGCCGACCGGCCAGGGCGCATGGTGCGCGCCAGCGGTCCGGCTCATTGACGAAACGGGCTATCAATCCCAATTGGTTTTTGACACCATGTCGAGAAAACATGTTCTTGACATCGTGTCAAATACTTTCAGGCCGAGGACCGACATGTGAGACCGCGCGAATTCGACCACGACGACGTCCTGCGCATCGCGTTCGACCAGTTCTGGCGCAAGGGCGTGCGCGGCGCCTCGCTGTCGGACATCGCGCGCGATGCCGGCGTCCAGCGCGGCAGCCTCTACAATGCCTTCGGCAGCAAGGAGGCGCTGTTCCTCCAGGCCTATGAACGCTATGCGGGCGATTATCTCCTCGCCCTGCAAAAGGCGCTCGGCGCGGGCAGTTTGCGAAAACGCCTCACCGCGTTTTTCGACCTGACCATCACGAACTTCCGCTCGGGCTCGCCGCCGCGCGGATGCCCGACCACGCGCGGCTTGATGGAGCTCGGCGCGGTCGAAGGCGAGGGGCTCGACGAGGAAGCGCGCCAGGCCTTTGCGAACCTCATCTCGCGCATCACCGCTCTGGTTCAGGACGCGTTGTCGGCAGGTGCGAAACGAGGCGAATTCGACGGCAATCCCGCGGCCGCAGCGCTGCACATCATCACGGTGACGCGCGGCCTCGCGGTGCTCGAACGGGCCTTCGGCGACGAGGCGCAGCTGCGCAAGATCGCCGCCCACACCATCGACCTCGTGCTCGGCAAGGCGGGCGGTTAGGCGTCAGCAGCAGGCAAGCGCGTTGACCGCCCGCGTGGCCGCATCCTCTTTCCCGGAGCCGACGAACTGGCACACGACAGACTCGAGTTCACCAGGCTGCTCGCTGCGGGCGACCGCCAGCAGCCGCATCAATTCCGCCTCGTCCTTCGACAGGCGCCGGCACGACGGCGGCATGAAGCACAGCTCGCACGGCCGGCCGCTGCGCAGGATCCTGACCAGTGCAGCCGCCCGTGCGACCAGAAGCGGGCTGTCGGCAATGCCGGGCGCTTCATCGGCAAAGCGATAGGCCGCCTCCCAGCAATCGGAGGCGCCGGTCGCATAGGCCGCGCCGATGAAGCGGAACAGCGAAAGCGCGACGCGGCAGAATTGATCGTAGCTTTCGACGCTCGGACGGGTCGCGAGCGCGGCCTGGAGCGGACAGGGGCGCGATTGGCCGGCTTCCGGGTCAGGCACGGGATTGCTCGTAGCCTCCATCATGAACGATCTCGTCAATGCAATGTGGGACTGCCCACAAGCCAGCTCTTCATCACCATTGTCCGGTCCTGGTCGAAGGGCTCGGCGTGCCGGTCAGGCAGGATGAGGCCGGCCATGCGGAAGATGGTCGCAAGTCCCCGCACCGGCGCCAGCGCCCAATCCGCGCCCACCGGTGGCAGCCAGCACTCGAACTGCTCGCGCGCGACATCGTCGCGCTCCTTCTGCGCGGCGGCGATCGCCCGCAGGATTCCGTGCTCGCTCTCCGACATGCGCGGACAGGTGGGGCAATGCACTTCGATGGCCGTATGCGCCGTGCAGGCAAAGATCTCGATGATCGCTTCCAGTGATGGCACGGCATCGCCCACGCGGAAATGGTCGTACACCTGCTGGATGTCGGCCGCGGTCGGAACGGCGCTTCCGCTGCGCGCCTTGGCCCGAAAGCCCCAGATGAAGAGCCGCTCGGCCGCGGTCAGTGCCGGAAGGTCGATGGGCTTGGCGTATGTCGATTGATGCATTGAGCCTCTGGCCTTTCGCTGCGGGCACGCCGCGTCTGGCGCTGACGATCTGCGCCGATCGTTCTGCCAGAGCCTGTCGCAAGTCAACGCGTCGAAGGCCGATATCGAGGTCTTCTAGATTTGAAGAGTTTGGATCTCGGATGCGGCCGGCCCCGCAAACCTGCCAGGCCGCAGGCGGCATGCCGGCCGCCTGCCCACGTGACTTTGCGGGGACTTGGGGAGCCCGAATGCTTAAAGCTTTGCTAAGGGGAACGGCATAAACTCGCATATCAGCCTTTCCAATTTTGCGAGCCCCGATGATTTTCTCCCGCATCAGTTTCAAGCTGGTCCTGATTGTCGGTATCAGCCTCCTCGGCATGATTGCGCTGGCGCCGATCGCGCTGTCGACCCTGCGCACGCAGATGGTCGCCGATCGCCAGGCCAAGACGCAGCAGATGGTGGATGTCGGCTACGGCATCCTGGCGCACTATCAGAAGCTCGAGAGCGAAGGAAAACTCCCGCGCGAACAGGCGCAGGCCGCCGCGATGGCGGAGATCAAGAGCCTGCGCTACGACAAGGTCGAGTATTTCTGGATCAATGACATGACCCCCAGGATGGTCATGCACCCGATCAAGCCCGAGCTCGACGGCAAGGATCTCGCCGGGATGAAGGATCCCGCCGGCAACGCGCCGTTCCTGGGTTTCGTTGACGTCGTCAACAAGCAGGGCGCCGGCTTCTACAGCTATCTCTGGCCGAAGCCCGGCTTCGACCAACCGGTCGGGAAGATCTCCTATGTGAAGGGCTTTGCGCCCTGGGGCTGGATCATCGGCACCGGCATCTATCTCGACGACGTCGATGCCGTGTTCCGCCAGAACGCGACGACGTTTGCGCTGGTGTGTCTTATCGTGCTCGTGCTGGTGCTCGGTGCCTCCTTCGTGATCGGCCGCAGCGTCACGAAGCCGCTCGCGAAAATCACCGCGCTGACCGAACGCCTCGCCGCCGGCGACAGTGTGTTCGATGTGCCCTACACTGATCGCCGCGACGAGGTCGGCGGGCTCGCCAACGCGCTCGCCGTGTTCAAGGACAATGCGTCGGCCGTGAGCCGGATGCATGCCGAACAGCAGGAGGCGAAGCTGAGGGCCGACGGCGAGAAGCGCAAGACGATGGCCGATCTCGCCGGCAAGTTCGAGGCGAGCGTCCAGGCCGTGGTCCGCGACGTCTTCGACGAGGCGCGCGCGATGCAGCAGGCCGCCCAGGGCATGTCGGAGACCGCAAACAAGGCGACCGATCGCGCGAGCTTCGTGGCGACGGCCTGCCAGCAAGCCTCGAGCAATGTGCAGACGGTGGCCTCCGCTGCCGGCCAGCTGTCGTCCTCGATCACCGAGATCAGCCAGCGCGTCGCGCAGGCCGCGACGGTGGCCGACAAGGCGGCCGCCGACGGTCAGCGCACCAACGACACCGTGCAGGGGCTTGCCGCCGCCGCGCACAAGATCGGCGAGGTCATCGACCTCATCAACCAGATCGCCTCGCAGACCAATCTGCTCGCGCTCAACGCCACCATCGAGGCGGCGCGCGCGGGCGAGGCCGGCAAGGGCTTTGCGGTGGTCGCGAGCGAGGTGAAGTCGCTGGCGAGCCAGACCGCGAAGGCGACCGACGAGATCGGTGCGCAGATCACCGCGATCCAGGCCGAGACCAACCAGGTCGTCGGCAATATCGAGAGCATCCGCGCCACCATCATGGAGGTCAACGAGATCTCCTCGTCGATCGCAGCCGCCGTCGAGGAGCAGGGCGCGGCGACGCAGGCGATCGCGCACAGCGTGCAGGAGGCGGCCTCCGGCACCGACCAGGTCTCGCAAAACATCTCCGGCGTTACCGATGCGACCGCCGAGACCGGCCGGGCCGCCGGCCTCGTGCTGCAATCCAGCGGCCGGCTGACGCAGAAACTGCAATCGCTCGAGCACGAGGTCAGTACCTTCGTTGCCGGCGTGCGGGCAGCCTAGTATAGCGGCAGGATGGACCCAAACTCCGATCGGCGCGCGCGCATCCTCCTCATCAATCCGAACAGTCTTGAGGCGACCACGGCGATGATGGTCGCCATCGCGAAGTCGGCCGCCGTGCCCGGTTTCGACATCGTCGGCGCCACGGCAACGCGCGCGCCGTCGATGATCGTGTCGGTGGAGGCGCTGGAGGCGGCCGCCCCCGAGGTCGAGGAGATCGCGCGGGCGCATCAAGCTTCCTCGGACGGCATCATCGTCGCGGCGTTCGGCGATCCGGGCCTTGCCGGAATCAGGGCGGCGATCAGGTTGCCTGCGGTGGGCATCGGCGAGTCGTCGATGCTGGAGGCCGCCGAAGGTGGCCGCCGCTTCGGTGTGGCGACCACGACACCGCTGCTCAAAGCGAAGATCGACGCATTGCCGGACGCGCTGGGACTGCGATCGTGCTACGCCGGCACGCGCTTTGCCGAAGGCGATCCGAACGAGCTGATGCGCGATCCGGCGCGGTTGCGCGCAGCCCTTGCCGGCGCGGTCGAGGCCTGCATCGCGCAGGACGGGGCGGAGGCTGTCATCATCGGCGGCGGGCCGCTGGGTGAAGCCGCGCGCGAGCTTCAGCCGATGTTCACAGTCCCTGTCATCGCCCCGATTCCGTCGGCCGTGAGGCGGATCATTCGCCTCGCCACGGCGTAACGCCTGCTTTTTTTCCGCGCCGCGGCATCGGCCGTGATGCGGAAAACTGTTTTCCTTGACATGACGTCGGCCGTGCTCGACGTGTAACGACATCGAGTGATGGCACGCGCGTGCCCTCGCGAAAAGAAAAACAGCACTGGGATGACGTCATGAGCGCGGGCCTCAACGAGAAGGACTACCTCGCCACTCTGAGCGGCCTGTGGGACAAGGCCTGGCCGAAGGGCATGCCGCGTTCGCCGAACTATCTGCACGGCGAAGTTCCCTTGACGGAATATCTGCGCGCCTGGGCGAAGCGGAGCCCGGATCGTCCCGCGGTGATCTTCTACGGGCACGTCACCACCTACGCCGATCTCGACCGGCAGAGCGACCGCTTCGCGGCGCTGTTGCAGGCCAAGGGCGTGCGCAAGGGCGATCGCGTCGCCGTCTTCCTGCCGAACTGCCCGCAATTCCATATCGTGTTCTTCGGCATTCTGAAGCTCGGCGCGGTCCATGTCCCCGTCAGCCCGCTGTCGCGCGCGTTCGAGCTGTCCTACGAGCTGAGCGATACCCAGGCCGATGTGATCGTGGCGCTGGACCAGCTCATCCCCGTCGTCGAGCAGGTGCGGGGCGAGGTGCGGCTGCGCGAGATCATCGTCACCAGCTTCGCCGATGTCGTGCCGGCATCGCCCGCATTTCCCGCACCGGACTCGATCCGCGCGTCGCGCATCGCGGTCGCAGGCGCGACC
This sequence comes from Bradyrhizobium sp. CCBAU 11386, assembly GCF_028128955.1. Taxonomy (NCBI): domain Bacteria; kingdom Pseudomonadati; phylum Pseudomonadota; class Alphaproteobacteria; order Hyphomicrobiales; family Nitrobacteraceae; genus Bradyrhizobium; species Bradyrhizobium sp. CCBAU 11386. The sequence continues at coordinate 56,398 of NZ_LBKA01000233.1, read as the reverse complement.
GATCTGCTGCCCGCGCTTGCCGCGATGCCTGCGCCTGCGCCGCTGCCGCCGCCCGGCCTCGATGAGGTCGCCGCGCTCAACTACACCGGCGGTACCACCGGCATGCCGAAGGGCTGCGTCCATACCCATCGCGACATGGTCTACACCGCCGCCGCCAATTACGGCATCTCGGTCCTGTCGGACGAGAGCAGCGTGTTCCTGTCGTTCTTTCCGGAGTTCTGGATCGCGGGTGAGAATCTTGGCCTGATCTTCCCGCTGTTCTCCGGTGCGACGCTGGTCCTGCTCGCACGCTGGGATGCCGTCGGCGCGATGGCCGCGATCGACAGGTACAAGGTCACGATCACAGCGATGCCGGTCGACGGTGCGGTGGAGCTGATGGATCATCCGCGCTGGAGCGAATTCGACCTGTCGTCGTTGAAGCAGGTGCGCGTCGTCTCCTTCGTCAAGAAGCTCAACGCCGACTATCGCAGGCGCTGGAAGGATCTCACCGACACGATCCTGATGGAGGCGGCCTGGGGCATGACCGAGACCCACACCTCCAACACTTTCACGGCCGGCTTCCAGGACGACGATTTCGATCTCAACAATCAACCGATCTTCGTCGGCCTGCCGGTCCCCGGCGCCGAGTTCAAGATAACCGATTTCGAGACCGGTGCGCTGCTGCCGCTCGGCGCCGAAGGCGAGATCCGCGTGCGCACGCCGTCGCTGCTCAAGAGCTACTGGAACAAGCCGGAGGCGACCGCAGAGTCGCTCGTTGATGGCTGGCTGCGCACCGGCGACATCGGCAGCATCGACAAGGACGGCTTTCTGCACTTCCTCGGCCGCCGCAAGGAGATGCTGAAGGTCAAGGGCATGAGCGTCTTCCCGCCGGAGATCGAGGCGCTGCTGGGTCAGCATCCGAAAGTGCTGGGCTCGGGCGTGGTCGGACGCGACGATCCCGACAAGGGTCAGGTGCCGGTGGCCTATATCCAGCTCAAGCCGGAGGCGATCGGGACCATCTCGGCGGAGAGCCTGCGCGCCTGGTGCGCCGAGCGCATGGCCGTCTACAAGGTCCCGGAGATTCGCATCATTGAAGCCCTGCCCCTGACGGCGACGGGCAAGGTGAAGAAGCAGGACCTCAATCCAAATCTGCCTGCCGCAGTCTGAGTGAGAGACATCATGTCGTTCAAGAAACTCCTGATCGCCAATCGCGGCGAGATCGCCATCCGCATCGCGCGCGCGGCGGCCGATGCCGGCATCGCGACGGTTGCGATCCACCCCGCAGAGGACGCGCTGTCGCTGCATGTGCGTGTCGCCGACGAGGCGGTCGAAATCCCCGGCCGCGGCGCGCGGGCCTATCTCGACATCGAGGCGGTAGTGACGGCGGCGAAGAGCGCCGGCTGCGATGCGGTGCATCCCGGTTACGGCTTCCTCAGCGAGAATTCGGCGTTCGCCAAGGCCTGCGGCGACGCGGGCATTGTGTTCGTCGGGCCGAAGGCTGCGGCGCTCGAGCTGTTCGGCGACAAGGTCGCGGCACGGCAATTGGCAAAACGCTGCGGCGTGCCGATCATCGCCGGCACCAGCGGGCCGTCGTCGCTGGAGGAGATCACGGCGTTCTTCACGTCGCTCGGCAGCAATGCGGCAATCGTGATCAAGGCGATGGCCGGCGGCGGCGGCCGTGGCATGCGCGTGGTCGAGAGCGCGGCGGATCTGGCGGAAGCCTATGCGCGCTGTCAGTCCGAGGCCAAGGCGGCGTTCGGCTTCGACGGCGTCTATGCCGAGCGGCTGATCCGCCAGGCGCGCCACATCGAGGTGCAGATCATTGGCGACCGCCATGGCGCGATCTCTCATCTCTGGGAACGTGAATGCACCATCCAGCGCCGGCACCAGAAGTTGATCGAGGTGGCGCCGAGCCCTTCGCTGGGCGAGCCCTTGCGGGGCCGCATCATCGAGGCGGCAAGGCAGCTTGCGGCGGCGGCAGCTTACGACAATCTCGGTACCTTCGAGTTCCTGGTCGACGGAACGGCGGAGGACAGCTTTGCCTTCATCGAGGCCAATCCGCGGCTCCAGGTCGAGCATACCGTGACGGAAGCGGTGCTGGGCCTCGATCTCGTCCGCGCCCAGCTCGCGGTCGCCGCGGGTAGCACGCTGGCCTCGCTCGACCTTGCGCAAGGATCGATCCCGAAGCCGCGCGGCTACGCCATGCAGCTCCGCGTCAACATGGAGACGCTGGACGAGACAGGCGCGACGCATCCGACCGGCGGCGTGCTCGCCGTGTTCGAGCCGCCGTCGGGGCCCGGCGTCCGCGTCGATAGTTTTGGCTATGCGGGCTACAAGACCAGCGCGGCCTTCGACTCGCTGCTCGCAAAAGTCATCGTGCATACGCCGGGCGAGGCCTGGCATGACGTGGTCGCCAAGGCTTCGCGCGCCTTGCGCGAATTCCGGATCGACGGCGTCGTCACCAACATCGCCTTTCTCCAGGCCGTGCTCGCGCATCCCGACTTCAGGACCAACCGCATCGCGACCGATTTCATCGACCGCAATATTGCGAAGCTCGTCGAGGCCGCCGACGGCGCGGCCAAGCCGCTCTATTTTGCGGCGACCGAGCGAAGCGGCGTTCACGGCACCGAGGCGCAAGTCGCGCAGGCCGTGCCTGAAGGCGCGGTGATGGTCGCCGCACCCTTGCAGGGAACCATCGTCACCATCCAGGTGAAGGAAGGTGAGGTCGTGCGCCCTGGCCAGCAGCTCGCCGTGATCGAGTCCATGAAGATGGAGCATCTCGTCATGGCCGAGCAGGGCGGCCGCGTGATGAAGCTCGTCGCCGGCGACGGCGTCACGCTGATGCATGGCGAAGCGATCCTCTATCTGGAGCCGCTCGACGTCGCGGCCGACGCGTCGGCGGCGGAGACCGATGTCGATCTCGACCATATCCGCCCCGACCTCGCCGAGCTGATCGCGCGCCAGGCCAACACGCTCGATGCGAACCGGCCGGCCTCGGTCGAGCGCCGCCGCAACACCAATCAGCGCACGGCCCGCGAGAACGTCGCGCAGCTCGTCGACGACGGCTCCTTCATGGAGTACGGCAGCCTCGCGATTGCGGCGCAGCGCCGCCGGCGCAAGCTCGATGATCTCATCAAGAACACGCCGGCCGACGGCCTCGTGATGGGCGTTGCCACCGTCAATGCGGAGAATTTCGGCCCCGAGGGCGCGCGCTGCATCGTCGTGGCCTACGACTACACCGTGCTCGCGGGCACGCAGGGCCACATGAACCACAAGAAGATCGACCGCATGCTGACATTGGCGGAAGATTGGCGCGTGCCGCTGGTGTTCTACGCCGAGGGCGGCGGCGGCCGGCCCGGCGACACCGACCGGCTCGGCATGACCGGGCTCGACGGCCCGTCCTTCGTGCAGTTCGCTCGGCTCTCCGGCCTCGTGCCGGTGATCGGCGTCGTCTCCGGCTATTGCTTTGCCGGCAATGCCGCGATGCTCGGCTGCTGCGACGTGATCGTCGCGACCAAGAACGCCTCGATCGGCATGGGCGGCCCCGCCATGATCGAGGGCGGCGGGCTCGGCGTCTATCATCCGGCCGAGGTCGGGCCGGTTTCGTTCCAGTCACCGAACGGCGTCATCGACATCCTCGTCGAGGACGAGGAGGAGGCGACGCGCGTCGCGCAAAAATACCTGTCCTATTTCCAGGGCGCGGTGACGGAGTGGCAAGCCGCCGACCAGCGCCTGCTCCGCCGCGCCATCCCCGAGAACCGCCTGCGCGTCTACGACATCCGCAGCGTGATCGATCTCGTCGCCGACAAGGATTCCGTGCTGGAGCTGCGCCGCGACTACGGCGTCGGCATGATCACCGCGCTGATCCGCATCGAGGGCAAGCCGTTCGGCCTGATTGCCAACAACCCGCGCCATCTCGGCGGCGCGATCGATGCCGATGCCGGCGACAAGGCTGCGCGCTTCCTCCAGCTCTGCGACGCCTTCGATCTGCCGATCGTCTCGCTGTGCGACACGCCCGGCTTCATGGTCGGTCCGGAAGCGGAGAAGACCGCGATCGTGCGCCACGTCTCGCGCATGTTCGTGACCGGCGCCAGCCTCACCGTGCCACTGTTCGGCATCGTGCTGCGCAAGGGCTATGGGCTGGGCGCGCAGTCGATGATCGGCGGCGGCTTTCATGCCTCGTTCTTCACCGCGGCCTGGCCAACGGGCGAGTTCGGCGGCATGGGCCTCGAAGGCTATGTCCGCCTCGGCTTCCGCAAGGAAATGGAGGCGATCGCCGATCCCGAAGAGCGCGAGACCTATTACCGCAACAAGGTCGCCGAGCTCTACGCCAACGGCAAGGCGGTCTCGATCGCGTCGGTGTTCGAGATCGACAACGTCATCGACCCCGCGGAGACGCGGCGGTGGATCATGGCGGGGCTTAGGTCGGTGCCGAAGCCCGAGCCGAGGACGACCAAGAAGCGGCCGTGCATCGATACGTGGTGAGGGCGGTGCAGCAATTTTGCGCGCCCCGATGATCTAGGCAATTTGCTTCCACAACGTCATGCCCGGGCTTGTCCCGGGCTTCTTTCGCATCCGCGACAAAGGCGTGGATGGCCGGGACAAGCCCGGCCATGACGTCGCCGAGAGCCTGCCATCTCCCCCGTTCCGGTTCCCGATTGACATCCCCGCCCGTGGTGCCAGACTTTGCACAATAATATAGGGTGGAGACGTCCGCGATGGCGAGCCTTTCGGCCTCGAACCATGTCGCCCGTGTCTTGTCCGTCGCCAATCACGTGGCCGACGTCGATGCCTCTTCGCGGATTGCCAATTCCTGGCGGCGCTGCCTGATCAGCCACAAGCTCGATCCCGCCCGCCAGGGCCCGCCGCAGACGCTCACCGAGGCCGAGATCCGGCAGGTCGCCGAGCCGTTGGAGGAGACGATCCGGCTCGCAACGCCCGAGCTCGACGACCTCGCCCGCGTGCTGCGCGACGCCGGCTATTGCGTGAATCTGGCCGATGTGAACGCGACCATGCTGTTCAGCCGGCTTCCGGGCGAAGCCGACGCCAGGATGTTTCTGGACTGGAAAATCTACACCGGCTCGAATTTCGCCGAGACTTTTGAGGGCACCAACGGGCTCGGCACCGCGCTCGCCGAGCAGAAGCCAATCCTGGTGCATCGCGACGAGCATTTTCGCGCGCAGTGGCACATGTTCTCCTGCGCCGTGGCGCCGCTGTTCGACCAGGCCGGCCGGCTCGCCGGTGCTGTCAACATCACCTCCTGCCGTGAGGATCTCGAGCGCGCCGCGCATCAGCTCGCGCTCGCGGTGACCATGGAGGCGACGCGGCGGATGGAGGGCGCGATCTTCCGCGGCCATTTCCGCAACGCCTGGATCGCGACGGTGCCGGGTGATGGCGGCAGCGGCCTGCTCGCCTATGACGACGACCGTCGCATCGTCGGCGCCTGTCGCTCCGCGCGTGCGCTGCTCGGCCTCACCGACGGCATGATCGCATCGGGCATCGATCTGTCGCGTTACATCAAGTTCGATCATCACGCCGCGCGCAGTGCGGACGATGTTGCTGACCTGCGCCGCGCCGATGGCAGTCCGTTGGGCCGGGGCCACGTTGCTCCGCCGCTGCGCGCCAAATCCTTCATGGGTCCACACGCTCCGCGCCGCGATGCGACGATCGACCGTTTTGATGCCTTGCATCGGCTCGCCGGCCGTGATCCCGGCCTGATCAGAAGCGTGAAGCGGCTCAGGAGCATCGGCGATCACAATCTGCCGGTGCTGCTGCATGGCGAGACCGGCGTCGGCAAGGACGTGTTCGCGCGCGCCATTCATGCCGCCAGCAACCGTGCGCGCAACCACTATGTCGCGCTGAACTGCGCGGCGATGCCGGAGAGCCTGATCGATGCCGAGCTGTTCGGTTACGAGGCCGGGGCCTTCACCGGCGCGCGGCGCGAGGGCTCGAAGGGCCTGATCGTGCAGGCCGACGGCGGCACGCTGTTCCTCGACGAGATCGGCGACATGCCGATCGCGCTGCAAACGCGCCTCTTGCGCGTGCTGGAAAACCGCGAAGTCTGGCCGCTCGGCGCGCTCAAGCCGGTGCCGGTAGACATTCGCCTGATCAGCGCCACCCATCGCGATCTCGGCCGTATGGCGGAGGAGGGCGCCTTCCGCGCCGATCTCTATTTTCGTCTCCGCGGCATGGAGGTGAAGCTGCCAAGCTTGCGCGAGCGCGCCGACCGCGACGACATCATTCGCCAGATCGCACGCGAGGAAGCGCCCAATTGCCGCCTGTCGGACGAGGCCTGGGCGTTGCTCTCGGCCTATCACTATCCCGGCAACATGCGCCAGCTCCGCCATGTGCTGCGGCTTGCCGGCTGCACCGCGGAGAACGGCGTCATCACCGATGCCGATCTCGATCTGCCGCCGTTCGGCGGCCGTGCGGCGGAACCGGACCTCGCTGCGGCCGAGCGCGCGACGATCGTCGAGGCGCTGCGCAAGCACGGCGGCCGTGTGATAGAAGCGGCGCGTTCGCTGAGGCTTAGCCGCGCGACGCTGTATCGGAAGATCAAGCAGCTGAAGATCGAGACGGCGCAGTAGGACGTCATCTGCCTGCTATCGAGTTCAGGAGCGGCCCCGGATTTCGCCTCTCCCCGCGTGCAGGGAGAGGCCGACGCGCGAAGCGCGGCGGGTGAGGGGGAGTCTCCGCGAGTCCAACTGTCACCTCCCTTGCGGAGGCTCCCCCTCACCCCAACCCTCTCAGCGCGAGCGAAGCTCGTCGCGGTCCCGCAAGCGGGGCGAGGGAGCGCACCGGTGCCGCCGCCCTTACGAAAAATCCGTCCAGCTCAGATGCCGCGAATCGAGGTCGCCGACTGAAACGGTGCCGCGGATTTCGTGAGGAACGTGGAAGCTGCTGCGCAGATACACGAGCGGCGCGGCCCCGTCGGAATGCGACACACCGCGGACCTCGCCGACGAAGATCGAATGCGTCTTGGTTTCGAACTCCTGCGCTAGCACGCAATCGAACGCGGCCACCGCATCCGTCAGCACCGGTGCGCCGGTGGCCCCGCGCGTCCATTGCCCGAATGCAAAGCGGTCGTCGCCATTGACGCCTTTCTGGCCGCTGAAGGTGAGCGCCAGCAGCGCGTGGTCCTCGTGCAGGAAGTTGATCGCGAAGGCGCCTTCCTCGCGGATGCGCGCATGCGCGCTGGCGTTGCGGTTGACGCAGACGATCAGCGACGGTGGATTGTCCGACAGCGAACAGGCCGAGGTGACCGTGAGTCCTGTGCGCTTGCCGTACTCGGCACCGACCGTGACCAGCGCGACGGCGCCGGCGCATTGGCGCATCGCCTGCTTGAAATCCTTTGCGTCCACGCTCACGCGGAAATCTCCGAAACGGGTGCGGATGCGGCACGATCGCGCCGCATCCGCGTCGGGTCAAGCCGCCTTCTTCGCGGAGCCGAGATGCTTCAGGCGCGGCATCACCTCGTTGCTGAGCAGCGAGAGCGAATGGTGCCAGGCCTCGGCCTTGTGCTTGTAGTCGAAGCCGAACACCAGCAGCACGCCGAAGCCGCCGACCTCGTCGTAGATCTTCTCGATCTTCTCGGCGACGGTCGCGGGCGAGCCGACGATCCAGTTCCGCTTGGCGCAATATTCGACGGTGACGTCGCTGTCGGGCACGTCGGGCGCGTGCTTCAGATAGTCCTTGAAGCCGAAATGGCCGAGCAGGGGCAGGAAGTATTCGTGCATCATCCGGCCCATCATGTCGCCGGTCGAGAGCTTCCAGGCCTCCGCGTCGGTGTCGGCGACGAAGACTTCGCGCACCAGCCGCCAGTCCTGCCGGTTCGGCTTGCGGCCGGTCTTCGCCGCACCGATCTCGACCGAATCCCAATGGCTGCCGACATAGGCCGGGTTGAGGTTGAGGCTCATCGGGATGAAGCCGCGCTCGCCGGCGAGCTTCAGCGTGTCCGAGTTCTTCGACAGCCCGGCGACGCCGATCGGCGGATGCGGTGCCTGCAGCGGCTTGATGTGAGGCTTGAGGAAATCGAACATCGTGTCCGGCTTGGTCACGGTCCAGAATTTGCCCTTGTAGGTCCAGGGCGCGGGATCGGTCCACATCTTCAGGATGATCTCAAGCGCTTCGCGGGTCATGTCGCGGTTCTGCCCGCTCATGCCGTCGACGTTGAACATCGCCCAGTCGCTCGGCAGGCCGCTCGCCGCGACGCCGAAATTGAGCCGGCCCTCGGACAGGTGGTCGAGCATGGCGACGCGGTTGGCGAGCTCGGCCGGGTGGTGATAGGGCAGCAGGAAGCCGCCCGGCCCGATGCGCAGGCGCTTGGTCTGCATCAAGGCTTGCGCGATCAGGAGGTCCGGCGTGGGATTGGGTTCCCATGGCGCGGTGTGGTGCTCGCCGACCCAGGCCTCCTGATAGCCGAGCTCGTCGAGCCAGCGCATGACTTGCAGGTCCCAGTCGTTTCCTTCCTTCAGGCCGCACTCCGGTGGATGCGAAGGCATCGTGAAATAGCCGATCTCCATGGGTTTCCTCTCCACAGTTGACGCGTCTTGCTGCGCGGTTCACGGATGTGAGTGGGGACGCATGAGCAAGCGGTGTGCCAGCGCGGCAGCGTCTCAGACCTGCGAGAAAACGCTGGTTTGCGGCGGCAATAGCCGATATCCCGGGGCGAATTTGCTGGCCGTCGTCTCATTGTCGCGAGACGGCGTCTTGCCGGTGAGACGAGGACGAGAACCGAGATGAGCGAACCCGCCTATGTCGCGGTGGACTGGGGCACCAGCAGCTTCCGGCTCTGGCTGGTCGATCGGGCCGGCCAGGTCCTGGCCGAGCGCCGTAGCGATGAAGGTATGCTGGCCGCGGCCAAGACCGGATTTGCCGGCGTGCTGCAATCGCATCTTTCGGCGATCGAAGCGCCGGCTCATCTGCCCGTTCTGGTCTGCGGCATGGCCGGCGCCAAGACCGGCTGGGTCGAGGCCGGCTATGTCGACACGCCGGCGCCGCTTGCTGCCATCCTGAAGCAGGCCGTGCGCGTTCCGGGCGAGGCGCGCGACATCCGCATTCTGCCCGGCATCGCGCAGCGCGACGCAGGCGCGCCGGATGTGATGCGCGGCGAGGAGACGCAGTTGCTCGGCGCGCTCGGGCTCGAGGCCGCCGGCGAAGCGCTGGTCTGCATGCCCGGCACGCATTCGAAATGGGTGCGGGTGAAGGACGGCACGGTCGCGCATTTCTCCACCTTCATGACCGGCGAGCTGTTCAGCGTCGTGTCGCGCGAGACGATCCTGTCGCTCGCGGTCGCCGGTGCCGATGACGCCGAGGATGTCGCGAGCTTCAAGACGGCGGTGAAAGCCGCGTTTGAGGCGCCGGCCTTTGTGGCCAATCTCCTCTTCGGTGCGCGGTCGCGGCAGCTGCTGTTCGGCGGTACGCCGGCTGCGGCGCGCGAGACGCTGTCGGGCACCTTGATCGGCGTCGAGCTGGCGGCGGGTCTCTCCGGCGCCGTGCCGAAAGCCGGCGTCACGTTGATTGCCTCGGGGCGGCTCGCCATGCTGTACCGGCTCGCCTTCGACGCGCTGCCGGTGATCGTGACGCCGATCGATGCGGATGAAGCCGTCCGCCGCGGCCTGTCGATGGCAGCCGCGGCCATCTGGACGAAGCAAGAAGGATCTTGAGATGAGCGTTCCCTTTCCGCCGATGCAGCGGCCGCTGGTCGCGATCCTCCGTGGCGTGAAGCCGGAGGAGGCCGAGGCGATCGTCAGCGTGTTGATCGAGGCCGGTATGACGGCGATCGAGATCCCGCTGAATTCGCCCGACCCGTTCCGCTCGATCGCCACCGCCGCGAAGCTCGCGCCGGCCGGCGTGCTGATCGGCGCCGGCACGGTGCTGACCACCGCAGATGTCGATCGTCTCAATGACGTCGGCGGCAAGCTGATGGTCTCGCCGAATGTGGATACGCAGGTGCTCGCGCGTGCGCATCAATACGCCATGGTGACGATGCCCGGCGTGTTCTCCCCGACCGAGGCACTGCTTGCGGCGCGGTCGGGTGCATCGAGCCTGAAATTCTTTCCCGCGAGCGTGCTCGGCGCGTCCGGCATTGCCGCGATTCGCGCGGTGCTGCCGGCCGGCGTGATGATCGCAGCCGTCGGCGGCGTCTCCGACCAGAATTTTGCGGAGTATATCAAGGGCGGTGTGACCGCATTCGGGCTCGGCTCCAGCCTCTACAAGCCCGGCATGAATGCGGCGGATGTCGCAGCTCGCGCAAAGGTGACGATCGCGGCCTACGATCGGGCGATTGCGAAAGACTGACCTCGCAATAAACCAGCCGTGATCCCGTCACGGTCGCGCATTATCCTATCTTGCCGTAGCAAGCGAGATCAGGAGACCGACATGGCGATCAACAACGTGGCCGATCTGTTCGTGGCAACGCTCGAACAGGCCGGCGTCAAGCGGATCTATGGCATCGTCGGCGACAGCCTGAATGCTTTTACGGAGGCGCTGCGGCGACGCGGCACCATCGAATGGATCCATGTCCGGCACGAGGAGGTTGCGGCGTTCGCGGCCGCCGGCGAAGCCGAGATGACCGGAAGCCTTGCGGTCTGCGCGGGTTCCTGTGGCCCGGGCAATCTTCATCTCATCAACGGCCTGTTCGACGCGCATCGCAGCCGCGTTCCCGTGCTCGCGATCGCGGCGCAGATTCCGTCGGCTGAAATCGGCGGCGGCTACTTTCAGGAAACCCATCCGCAAAACCTGTTCCGGGAATGCAGTCATTATTGCGAGCTGGTCTCGGATGCGAGCCAGCTTCCTTTCGTGATCGAGAACGCCATCCGCGCGGCCGTGGGCCTGCGCGGCGTCGCCGTCATCGCCATGCCCGGCGACGTCGCTTTCCGCGACCCGCCGAAGCGCGCGCTCTCGACGGCGCGGGGGCTCGCGCTGTCGGCGCCGAGGGTCGTTCCCGAGGCCGATGAGCTGAAGGCGCTGGCGGACCTCCTGAACGGCGCCGAGCGCATCACCCTGTTCTGCGGCCGTGGCTGCGCCGGCGCGCATGCGCCGTTGATGCAGCTTGCGGAAGCCTTGAAGAGCCCGATCGTGCATGCGCTCGGCGGCAAGGAGCATGTCGAATACGAAAATCCCTACGATGTCGGCATGACCGGCTTCATCGGTTTCTCCTCGGGCTATGCCGCCATGCACGCCTGCGACGCCCTGGTGATGCTCGGCACCGATTTCCCCTACAAGCAGTTCTTCCCGACCGACTGCCAGATTGCGCAGATCGACATCCGCCCGGAAAATCTCGGCCGGCGCTGCAAGATCGACCTCGGCCTCGTCGGCGACGTCAAGCTGACCATCGAGGCGCTGCTGCCGCTCCTGAAGACGAAGACGCAGCGCAAGCACCTCGACGATGCCGTTGCGCATTACAGGAAGGCGCGCGAAGGGTTGGACTCGCTCGCCAGGGGCACCCCCGGCAGCAAGCCGATCCATCCGCAATATGTCGCCAAGGTCATCAGCGACCATGCGTCCGAGGATGCCGTGTTCACCGCCGATGTCGGCACGCCCACGGTGTGGGCGGCGCGCTATCTCGAGATGAACGGTCGACGCCGGCTGATCGGCTCCTTCGTGCACGGCTCGATGGCCAATGCGATGCCGCAGGCGATCGGGGTGCAGGCCTCGCAGCCCGGCCGCCAGGTGATCTCGCTCTCGGGCGACGGCGGCTTCACCATGCTGATGGGCGATCTGATCACGCTGACGCAGATGAAGCTGCCGGTGAAGGTCGTCGTCTTCAACAACGGCGTGCTCGGCTTCGTCGCGCTGGAGATGAAAGCCGCCGGCTTCGTCGACACCAATGTCGACCTGCAAAACCCTGATTTCGCGGCGATGGCGCGCGCGATGGGGATCTTCGCGAGGCGCGTCGAGGATCCCGGCGAGCTCCCGGGCGCGATGAAGGAGATGCTGGCCCACAACGGGCCGGCGCTGCTCGACGTCGTCACCGCCAAGCAGGAGCTGTCGATGCCGCCGACCATCACGACCGAGCAGATCAAGGGTTTCAGCCTCTGGGTCCTGCGCGCGGTGATGAACGGCCGCGGCGACGAGGTGCTCGATCTCGCGAAGACGAATCTGCTGCCGCGCTAGGCGCAGCGAAGTTTGGTTGAAGACATGCGAGCCAGGAACGCGGCTCACCTCTCCCCAACGGGGAGAGATAGACACCGACTGCGCTTCCCCTAGCCCCGCTTCGCCGACGGCGCAGGCAGCCGCTCGTGGCGGTGCTGGAAGCGCTGCCAGTGCAGCACGCCGCCGATCAGCACGGCCGGCACGAAGCCGAGCACGATCAGGAAATGCGGCAGCTCCTTCGGCGAGATGAAGGCGATGGCGATGTCCGAGATCAGCCACAGCGCGGCGAACATCACCGCGAAATCCGTGCGCGGGCAGTGCAGATAGTAGAACACGGCGGTGATCACCACGGCAGGTCCGATCGCGATGGCGATCAGGACCGCGGTCAGCTCCTTCGGCGTCACCGCGTCGAGCACCATCGACGCCAACAGCCAGATGGCGGCGAACATGGCGACGATGTCGATCGGATGCCGCACCAAGGTACCTCGCGTGGAAGCCGCGCTATCGTTGTAGGCGCAATTGGCGCCCGTCAAGCCCCAATGTGGCGAAGATCAGGCGCCTCGGTTCACACGGTGACACCCGGTCCGCAGGTCTGTTGGCGCCTCATACACCTGCGGTTGGCCTCATGCCACCTGTCAGGATACGCAAATTCGCGACCGCGCGCTCGATGAGCCGGCATTCCGAGAGTTGGCGGTCGAGCAATCGAAGACGCTTCTCGACACATTCGAACTCCGACTTGGACGGCTGCATTTCGGTCGTGGAGCTCCATTTCGCGAGAGCTTCCGGCTCGTCCAGAAGTTGCTTCACTCGTCCGACCAGACCTGTCCGCTCGGCGATCAGTCCGCGAATGACCGTATCAATGGACTCCTCGAGCAAGGCAATCCTTGCGCCGTCGATCGCGGTATCGCGTTTCGACGAGCGAACAGAAAAGCTTGCGACTGCGCGTTCCAGATCGGCCGGCATGACTGCAAAGAGCCTCGATCTCAAGCAGTCTTGCGCGACGGCGATCGTGGTGCGGTCACGAAATGAATCCCGATATGGCTGCCGTTTCTCCAGACCGTCCTGGCCCGTCTCGAAACCTTTGCGTCCGGCGTGATCATGAGAAAGAACTCCTCGTTGCACACGCGTTCTGGGATTTCGCCTTCGATGTGAAGCTTGGCGCCGCTGTCTGAAATATCATGCAATTGCGCGTTGAGCGACCAGGTCGCGTCAATTGCGATGAGGGTAGTGTCGTACCAATTGCCAAACGCGACGCGCTTCTTGCGGCGTTTTTCCTGCATGCTCATGTGCTGCACCGCCCGCTTGATCAAAGGGCTACATCATATGAGGCGCAACTTAAGCGCTCGTGAAGGGAACTATCGGTTTTCGACACCTCCGGGAGACTACGGAGCACTGTCGGTGTGGCCCCATGGTCTCGTGTTGCGTCACCGCGAGATCTGGGCCTAGTCCTGCTCCATGCCTGGGCTCGGTGGCAGCATGAAATGGCCGAAGGCGGTGGCGATCGGCTTGTCCGCGTCGTCCTGCCAGGCGCGCGCCTCGAAGGCGACGATGCGCCGGCCCTGCTTCACGATCGAGACATTGGCAAAGCTGTCGAGCGCGCGGCCGGAGCGCAAGTAGTTGATGGTCAGCCCGATCGGTTTGGGCGGCGCGGCGGCGCCGAGCTCGCGCGCCACCCCGATGATCGCCGTGGTCTCGAGGAAGGCGCCGGTCATGCCGCCATGGATCGCGGGCAGGATCGGATTGCCGATGATCTTCGGCGAGAACGGCATCGTCAGCGTGCCGTCGTCGTTGACGCGGATGCCGAGGCAGCGCGCGAACGGGCTGCGGGCGAATGGGCCATCCGGGTCCGCCGGCGCCTCCAGGGTCGGGATGCTGCGCGAATCCATCCTGCGGTCGGCGAGCATGTTGGTGCGGTTGGCGCCGATCATGAAGCAGGCGGTCGCGGTCGCGACCGGATCGTCCTCGGACTCCTGATACGCGGTGGAGCGCACGAAGGCGATCGAGCGCGTGGTGCGGTAGCAGACCGAATGCGCCTTGATGTCGAGGCCCGGCGTCGCCGGCTTCTGATAGTCGATACGCAGGTCGAGGGTTGCGATCGCGCGCGTGCCGTCGAGCGCGAGCTGCACCGCCATGCCGCAGCTCTCGTCCAGCATCGCGGTGACGACGCCGCCATGCAGCACTCCGGTCTCGGTGTCGCCGACGAAGACGGGACGGTAGGGCAGGCTGGACCAGGCCTCGCCGGGTGCGAAGCGGTCGAGCTGGAGCCCGCTGATATGGCCGTAATCGGAGCGGCGGCCCTTGATGGCCTCGGCGAGTTCCTCGAACGGGAGCGTGGCAGATAGGCTTGGCGTCGATGAGCTGGACATGGCGATGTTCTAGACCAGTGCCGGGCGCCGCGCAAAACCCCGAATACGCGTCGTGTGGCAGGTCTGCCGGCGGTTGGGCCTCGACAGGGCGGGCCGAAGCGCCGATGGTGGGCGCCTCGTTCGTTCGACTAGCCGCAAGGAGCGCTTATGGCCGACCCCGAAACACCCGGCACCAATCAGGGGCCCGTCACCATTTCGAGCTCGAGCTCCGAGCGGGCGCCGATCATCTATTTCGACGGCGCATCCTGTTTCGGCCATCACAACGGCGCGATCCAGATCGAGCTCGCCGCGAACCTGCTGATGCCGGTCGGCGCCGCGGTCAGGGTCGACGTGATCCAGACCGCGCATCTGCGTTGCAGCGTCGGCGCCGCACTTGCGCTGCGCGAAGCGCTCGACAAGGCGCTCGCGATGTACAAGCAGGGGCAGCAGCAGCCGACGGAGGAGATCCCGGCGGTGAAGAACTGAGGCTGGCGGCGCGATCGCCTGTCACTGCGATCGCAGTTTCTCAGCTCACATGCACCTTCGGCTTCCTGCCGCCGTTCCACTTGCCGTCGAGCGCGCGCTCGATCTGGGCGGCGAGTTGCAGGAGCAGGCCGTCATTGGCCTGCTTGGCGATCGCCTGGATGCCGAGCGGCAGGTCGTGGTCCTGGGTTGCCATCGGCATCGAGATCGCCGGCATGCCGCAGAGATTGGCGAGCGGCGTGAAGGCGAAGAAGCGCCAGAGATTGCCGAACCAGTCGAGCACATCGGGATTGTCGGAGATGGTGAGATATTCCCTGGTGCCGACCTTCGGCGTCGGCAGGGCGATGATCGGCGTCAGGATCACGTCCCACTGTTCGAAGAACGCGCCGAAGCCGCGTGACGTCGTGTTGAACACGCCTTGCATCTTCGCGCGCTCGGCGAAGCTCGTGTGCCGGCCGGCTTCCCAGATCCTGATGTTCATGGGCTCGATGAGATCTTCCGGCGGCTTTTCCAGTCCGCGCGCCGCGAGCATGTTGGAGATCACCACCGCGAAATTCGAGATGTAGCAGGTCGTCTGCGCCGCGAACGCGGCGCGGAAGTCGAGCTCGGGCAGCGCATAGTCGACGTGGTGACCGAGGCCTTCGAGGAAGCGGCCGGTCTTCTCCAACTCGGCCGCGATCTGCGGCGTCGCGGTGTAGTCGCCCCATGTGTGCGACAACGCGATGCGAAGCTTGCCGGGATCGCGCTTG
Organism: Bradyrhizobium sp. CCBAU 11386; assembly: GCF_028128955.1. Lineage (NCBI taxonomy): Bacteria > Pseudomonadati > Pseudomonadota > Alphaproteobacteria > Hyphomicrobiales > Nitrobacteraceae > Bradyrhizobium > Bradyrhizobium sp. CCBAU 11386. The sequence continues at coordinate 40,746 of NZ_LBKA01000233.1, read as the reverse complement.
ATCATCTCGGAATAGGGTTGCGCCGTGGTCCAGAACGGCATGAACTCGCCGGGCGCAGGTCCGCGGGCGTGATCGACGAAGGCGGCGGTGTCGCGCACCGAGCGCGACTGGCAGCCCTGGATCGACACGAGCCCGGTGAGGTCGGACATGTGCGGGGCCAGCGAGAACACGCCGCGCGAGACCTTCAGCCCGATATTGCCGTTGACACCGGCGGGAATGCGGATCGAGCCGCCGCCGTCGGTCGCATGCGCGATCGGCACCACGCCGGCGGCAACCATCGCGGCGCTGCCCGCCGACGAGCCGCAGGTGGTGTAGTCGGTGTTCCAGGGATTGCGCGTGACGTAGACGGCCGGATTGTCGGCCGAGCTGCATACGCCGAATTCCGGCGTGGTGGTGCGCCCGATCAGGTTCAGTCCGGCCTGACGGAATTTGCCGGTCAGGAACGTATCGGCGGCGGCGCGATTGCCGCGCATCAGCAACGAGCCCATCTCCTGGAGCCGGCCCTTCATGGTCGGCCCGAGATCCTTCATCAGGAAGGGCAGGCCGGCGAACGGGCCGGCGAGGTTGGCGCCGTCCCTGGCCGGGTCGGCGATCACGTCCTCGAACAGCTCGACCACGCCGGACAGCGCCGGATTGACCTTGGCGACGGCAGCAGTGGCCTGGCGGGCCAGGTCCTTCGGTGTCAGCTCGCCCTTGCGGACGCGCGCCGCCAACCCCACGCCATCGTGCTGCGCCCACTCGTTCCAGCTCATCGGCAAAGTCATGAATTCAAATCCCTAGATGCGACGTTCCTTCCTTTCGCACGGACCCTGCGTGAATCAACTGAGCCGGCGCGAAGGGCAGGGTTGCATGGGGCGGAGAGGTCGCACGACCGGGGAGGCCGGCCGTCTCAATCCGATAGTCGCGCGATCACCGCAACCGGCCCGCCGCCCGGTGGGCCCTGATGCTCGGCGCCGCCGGAGACGTAGACCGCGCCGGTGCCGGCAAGGCCTGCGATCAGGCCGCCGACCGCGGCGCGGGCGTGGCGCGTCGAGCTGATGTCGGTATCCTCCAGCATGGTGTGGCGAAAGCCGCGTACGCTGCCATCAGGCGAGGCCTCCGCCTTGGCGAAGATGTTGACGAGCTCGCGGCCGGCTTCCGCTTGCGGCGCGACGCCAAGCCCGACGCTCTTCAGCGCCGACGTCACTGCGGCGGCGTCGATCGCATCGCTCATCACGGCGTGGCCGATTTCGAATTCGCTGACCGATGCCGCCGAATTGCCGAGCACGATGACGACGTTGTGCATCAGCTCGATTCCGGCCGAGGTGGACGCCACCTTCGAGAACAGATCGTAGCGACGCAGCACGTCCTCGTCGCTGATGTCGGAGCCGGTCTCGCCGAGCGCGACCGCAACGCCGAGCGCGGAGGCGCCGCGCGAATAGGCCATCGAGCCGTAGGCGCTGGTCGTCGCCGTCTTGTTGCCGCGTGCGCTTGCGGCCTCGACGCGATCGCTGGTGAGCAGCGGGCACTTGATCTGCACGAAATGGACGTCGGCGGGATCGGTGATGCCGGCGTCCGCCATCGCGGCCTTCACGGCCGCGGCCGTCTCCGCGATCTGCGCGGCGCGTCCGAGCTCCTCCGGCAGGAAGTCCCGTGTGTGCGCCATGCCGATGCTCAGGCGCTTGCCCGACAAGCCCGCCGGCGGCCGCTCGATCTCGCGGCGCGTGAACACGGTGATGTGCGGGCTGAGCACGCCTTCGGTGCCGCCGGACATCACGAAGGCGATGCGCTGCTCGACCTCCTCCGGGGACAAGCTGAGCTGCGGCGCCAGAGCCGTGCACAGCGCGGCGACGGCATATTCCCGGGTAAAGTCGTTGACGCCGCCATTGCCCTCGGTCTTGCCGAGAATGGCGAGGATCGATTTGGGATCGATCGCGCCGGCGCCGATCATGGCCATGAGGCCGGAGACGTCGCCGGGTCCCTTGGTGGCGATCTTGATGACGCCGACCGATGTCGTCCGCATGACTGGTCCTCAGAGTTCGGTGGTCCGGCGGTGCAAACAGCCGTTGAACCGGGGCGCATGTCAAGCCACTGGCCGCAACCTTTCATCCGTCACCCTGAGGTGCGAGCCCTGCGGCGCAACGCGTCGCTGGGCGAGCCTCGAAGGATGCACGGCCCGGCTGCATCTCGGCCGTTCATCCTTCGAGGCTTCCTTCGCAGCGCTATGCGCGCTGCGGCGTTCGCACCTCAGGATGACGGGTCTGCTATTTTGGTCCGGCGCAACGCAACAGAGGAGCCTTCGCCATCCCCATGATTGTGGCGAGATCGCATCGGTTCAACAAAAAATCGTCTGTCGACGGTTGCGCGCGGCACCTTGATGAATCAACCTCGGTTGGTCCATAAGCGGCGTCCCGCGACCGGATTTCGGTTTGCGTCGCGTGCTTGGAGAGAGGGATTCTCGCGTGGCAAATATCAACCAGAAAATTGCGCAGGAGCTTGGGGTTCGGGCCGAGCAGGTCGAGGCGGCGGTGACGCTGCTCGACGGCGGCGCCACGGTTCCCTTCATCGCCCGCTACCGCAAGGAAGCGACCGGTGCGCTCGACGACGCGCAATTGCGCACCCTGGAGGAGCGCCTGGGCTACCTGCGCGAGCTCGAAGACCGCCGCAAGGCGATCCTCGAATCGGTCCGCGAGCAGGGCAAGCTCGATGCCGCACTCGAAGCCACGATCATGGCCGCCGACAGCAAGGCGCGCCTGGAAGACATCTATCTGCCGTTCAAGCCGAAGCGCCGCACCAAGGCCGAGATCGCCAAGGAAGCCGGCCTGGAGCCGCTCGCCAATCAGCTGATGGCCGAACCCGGCAACGATCCCAAGGTCGTCGCCGAAGGCTTTATCAACGCCGAGAAGGGCGTGGCTGACGCCGCCGCCGCACTCGACGGCGCCCGCGCCATCCTGGTCGAGCGGTTTGACGAAGACGCCGATCTGATCGGCGCGCTGCGCGAGGAGATGTGGACCAATGCGCGCATGGCCTCCAAGGTGCGCGATGGCAAGAAGACCGAGGGCGAAAAATTCGCCGACTATTTCGAGTTCTCCGAGCCGCTGACCAGGCTGCCGTCGCACCGCATCCTGGCGATGTTCCGCGGCGAGAAGGAAGAAATCCTCGATCTGCAGATTCAGGCCGAGGCGGAAGCGCCGCCGCCCGGCGTGCCGAGCGCCTACGAATTGAAGATCATGAAGCGTTTCGGCATCGCCGACCTCAAGCGTGCCGGCGACCGCTGGCTGATCGACACCGTGCGCTGGGCCTGGCGCACCAAGATCCAGGTGCATCTCAACATCGACCTGCGCATGCGGCTGTGGAATGCGGCCGAGACCGAGGCCGTGCGCGTGTTCGCGTCCAATTTGCGCGACCTGCTGCTGGCCGCGCCCGCCGGCACCCGCGTCACCATGGGGCTCGATCCCGGCTACCGCACCGGCGTCAAGGTCGCCGTCACCGACGCGACCGGCAAGGTCGTCGATACCGCCGTGATCTATCCGCACGAGCCGCAGCGGCAATGGAACGAGTCGCTCGCGATCCTCGGCAAGCTCGCGCTCAAGCACCGTGTCGAGCTGATCGCGATCGGCAACGGCACGGCCTCGCGCGAGACCGACAAGCTCGCAGGCGATCTCGTCAAGGGCCTGGCCGAGCTGAAGATGAACAAGATCGTGGTGTCGGAAGCCGGCGCGTCGGTCTATTCGGCCTCGGCCTTTGCCTCGGAGGAACTGCCCGGTCTCGACGTCACCCTGCGCGGCGCGGTCTCGATCGCGCGGCGGCTCCAGGATCCGCTTGCCGAGCTCGTCAAGATCGAGCCGAAGGCGATCGGCGTCGGCCAGTATCAGCACGACCTCGGTCAGGCCAAGCTCGCCAAGTCGCTCGATGCCGTGGTCGAAGACTGCGTGAACGCCGTCGGCGTCGACGTCAACACCGCCTCGGCGCCGCTGCTCGCCCGCGTGTCGGGCGTGGGCTCGGGCCTTGCGCAGAGCATCGTGGCACATCGTGACGCCAACGGCCCGTTCAAGTCGCGCAAGGCGCTCAAGGACGTGCCGCGGCTCGGGCCGAAGGCGTTCGAGCAGTGCGCGGGCTTTTTGCGCATTCTCGGCGGCGAGGATCCGCTCGATGCCTCCGGCGTGCATCCGGAAGCCTATCCGGTGGTGCGCCGGATTCTCGTGGCCACCAAGAGCGATATCAAGGCGCTGATCGGCAGCAGCGAGATCGTGCGCACGCTGAAGCCGAAGGATTTCGTCGACGAGACCTTCGGTCTGCCGACCGTCACCGACATCCTGCGCGAGCTCGAAAAGCCCGGCCGCGACCCGCGTCCGGCGTTCAAGGCCGCGGTGTTCAAGGAGGGTGTCGAGGAGATCAAGGATCTCAAGAAGGGCATGATCCTCGAAGGCACCGTGACCAACGTCGCCGCCTTCGGCGCCTTCGTCGACATCGGGGTGCACCAGGACGGCCTCGTGCACATCTCGGCGATGTCGAAGACCTTCATCAAGGACCCGCGCGAGGTGGTGAAGCCCGGCGACATCGTCAAGGTGAAGGTGCTGGACTTCGAGGTCGCCCGCAAGCGCATCTCGCTGACCTTGCGGCTCGACGACGAGGTCGGCGCCAAGAAGGACGCCCCCGGCATGCAGCGCGACAATGGTGCGCGCAATGCAGCCCGCATGACCTCGTCGGCGCCGCGCAAGCAGGAATCCTCCGGCGGCGGCGCGCTCGCCGAAGCCCTGCGCCGCGCGGCGGAGAAGAACAACGGCAAGCGGGTGTGAGTTTTAACCTCTCCCCGCTCTTCTGCGGGAGAGGTCGGATCGCGTCAGCGATCCGGGTGAGGGGCAGGGCACCAAGTCGCCAAGATGGAAAGTCCATCCGACTCGAAGGACGACTGCGTATCGAAGGTTGGGCCTCCAATTCAAATCGCATTCGCGGATGCAGCCCCTCACCCCACCCTCTCCCCGTAAGAACGGGGAGAGGGAGCGAGAGAGCGCGCGTTCCTGACTTCAGCGTCAGAATCTGGCGCATTTGTAAGTTGATAGAGACAGCTCGTTCTCCTCTTCTGATCCTCCGGGTGCGGCGGGCGACCGCCGCACTGCAAGGAGGGTTTTCAGATGAACAACAGGCTTCTCACAGGCATCGTCGCAGCGGCACTTGCTGCGACGCTGGCGGTCGCCTCGCCCGTTCTCGCCCGCGGCGGCCCCCCCCCCCCCCCCCCCCCCCCCTGGCGGGCATGGCGGCGGCGGCTTCGGCGGCGGCGGGCATTTCGGCGGCGGAGGGATGCACGTCGGCGGTATGGGCGGCGGCATGCACGTCGGCGGCATGGGCGGTGCTCATTTCGGTGGCGCGCGCTTTGCCGGCTCGCCGATGGCCGCCCACGCTGCCATCGGGCCGCGCTTTGCCGGTGCACCGTTAGCAACCCGCGCGGCCTTCGTCGGGCCGCGCTTTGCCGGCGCAGGCTTTCACAACCGGCCCTTCATCGGCCGCCACGCCTTCTTCTTCCGGCATCACCGCTTCCATCGCTTCGCCTTCTTCGGCGCGCCCTTCGTCTACGCCAGCTACTATGATGGCTGCTGGCGCCGGACCTGGACGCCCTATGGTTGGCACTGGGTCAATGTGTGCGGGGATTACTGGTACTAGCATCGCCGTACCGCACCATTGTCGCGATCGCCATCGGACGGTTCCGCTCAGCCCCGGAACGGGATAGTCTGGTGGCGATCGTCGCGCGGAGTTTTGCATGACCGGAGGTCACCGCCGCATCCTGGTCGTCGAGGACGATCCGGAAACCGCAGGCCAGCTCGTCGAGGAGTTGACGACCTCCGGCTATGAGGTCGATCTCGCCGCCACGGGGCGCGAAGCCCTGAGCCAGGGCGCCGCGCGCGACTATGCCGTGATCACCATCGACCGCATGCTGCCCGACATCGACGGCATCGCCGTGATGCGCCAATTGCGCGGCGACGGCATCGCAGCCCCATTCCTGATCATCTCGGCGCTCGGCGAGGTCGACGACCGCGTGCGCGGCCTGCGCGCCGGCGGGGACGACTATCTCGTCAAGCCGTTCTCCTTCGTCGAGCTTCTTGCGCGGCTGGAGGCCTTGGGCCGCCGCAGCGAGACCATCGCCAAGGAGACGCTGCTGCGCGTCGGCGACCTCGCCATCGACCTGATCGCGCGCAACGCCAGCCGCCGCGGCCGCAAAATTCCGCTGCTGCCGCGCGAGTTTCAGCTGCTCGAATATCTCGTCCGCAACGAGGGCCGCGTCGTCTCGCGCGCGATGCTGCTCCAGCACGTCTGGGACCTGCATTTCGATCCCTCCACCAACATCATCGACGTCTATGTCGGGCGCGTCCGCCGCAAGGTCGACGATGCCCAGGCCTATCCGCTGATCCATACCATCCGCGGCATCGGATATTGTCTCCGTGCTCCTGGCTAAGACGCTACGTTCCTCGACCTTCCGCCTGGCGCTGATCGCGATCGCGGCGTTCGGGCTGATCGTCGCGGCGATCATGGCTTATGTCTATTTCGGCACGCTCGCCTATGTCGAGAGCCGGCTCGGCACCGCCGGCGATCACGACGGCTTTACCGGCACGATCGAACTCGCCATGGTCGCGGTCGCGGTGCTGCTTCTGGTGCTCGCCGGGCTCGCAGCCGTGCTGGTGACCCGGCGCACGGTGGGGCGGATCGAGGAGATCAACGCCACCAGCCGGGCCATCATGCTGTCCGGTCTCGACCGCCGCATTCCCTTGCGCGGCAGCCACGACGAATGGGACCGCGTCGCCGAAAACCTCAACCAGATGCTCGACCGCATCGAGACGCTGATGGGCGAGGTCAAGCAGGTCAGCGACAATGTCGCCCACGATCTGCGCACCCCGCTGACGCGCATGCGCGGCCGGCTGGAAAAGGCCTATCATGCTCCGCGCAACAGCGAGGCAGATGCCGCGCTGATCGGCGACACCATCGCCGATCTCGATGCCGTGCTCGGCATGTTCGCCTCCATCACCCGGATCTCGGAGATCGAGACCCGCGCCCGCAGGAGCGCCTTTCGTGCGCTTGATCTCGCCGAGATTGCCGGCGAGGTCGTCGAGCTCTACGATGCCGCCGCCGAGCAGGTTTCGACGCGTCTCAGCCTCGGCGGCGACCGCGAGGTCGCGATCACGGGCGACCGCGACCTCCTGTTCGACGCCGTCGCCAATCTCGTCGACAACGCGATCAAGCACGGCTGCAAAGGCGGGCAGGTGATGGTGACTTGCCGCAGCGCCGATGGCGGCGCCGTGATCGCCATCGCTGACGACGGTCCGGGCATTCCGGCCGACCAGCGCGATCATGTCTTCAAGCGGTTCTACCGGCTCGAACAGAGCCGCTACACGCCGGGCAACGGCCTGGGCCTCAGCCTCGTCGCCGCGGTCGCGCGCCTTCATGGTGCCGAGATTGCGCTGCATGACAATGCGCCGGGCCTGACGGTCCAGCTCCGGTTTCCGCCGCCTGCGCAGCCCGGCACCCAACTTGCATGATCGGACTGGTACCGAGTGGAAGTCCTGCAATGTCCCGCCTGCCAGACCTCGTCATCACCAATGCTCGCACGCGCGGCCGCGAGATCGTCGACATTGCGATCACCGATGGCGTGATCACCGCGATCGGCAACCGGCTCGATCCCGGTGCACAGGCCTTTGTCGATGCCAAAGGCGGCCTGGTGACGCCGGCTTTTGTCAATCCGCACCTGCACCTCTGCAAGGTCTGGACCCTGCCGATGATGTCGGAGGCGGCGCTCGAGGCCTATCAGGGCGGCGGCATGAGCGAGGCGGCGAAGGCGGTCGATCTCGCTGCAGTGGTGAAGAGTAATTACGACGCGTCCTGGATCGTCCCGAACGCACGGCGCGCGGTGGCGCTCGCCGCGCTTCACGGCAATCTCCACATCCGCGCCTTCGCCGATGTCGACACCAAGGCCCGGCTGGAGGGCGTCAAGGCGCTGCTCGCGATCCGCGAGGAGTTTCGCGGCATCGTCGACATCCAGGTCGTGGCTTTCCCGCAGGACGGCCTGTTTCGCGAGCCCGGCGCCGACGGTCTGATGCGCAAGGCGATGGCGCTCGGGGCCGACGTCGTCGGCGGGATTCCCTGGATCGAAGCCGATGAAGAGGACATGCGCCGCCATGTCGCGTTCTGCTTCGACCTCGCGGCCGAGCACGGCGCCGAAATCTCGATGCTGCTGGACGACGTCGGCGACGCCAACATGCGCACGCTCGACATGATGGCGCGCGCGGTGATCGCGCGAGGCGTCGAGGGCCGGGCGCTCGCCCATCATTGCCGGGCGATGGCGCTCTATCCCGAGAATTATCTCCGCGAGCTGATGGTGGTGCTCGGAAAGGCCCGTGTCAGCGTCGTCAGCAATCCGCACAACGGTCCGCTGCACGCGCGGGTGAAGGAATTGCTGGGCGCGGACATCAATGTCTGCCTCGGCCAGGACGACATTTCCGACGCCTATTATCCGTTCGGGCGCAACAACATGCTGGAGGTGGCATTCCTCGCTTCGCATCTGTTGTGGATGACGAAGAAGAGCGAGTTCGAGACGCTCTACGACATGATCACCACGCGCGCCGCCACGGCGATCAACCTCGAGCTCTATGGTCTCGGGCTCGGCTGCGCAGCCAATCTGGTCGTGCTCGAGCAGGCCGACGTCACCGAGGCCCTGCGCTTCCACGCCCCGCCCAGCATCGTGATCAGCCATGGCCGCATCGTCGATACCGACCGCATGCGCGCGCTGGCGCAGACCGCGATCGGCGATTGATCCGCGCTGCTCAGAGCTCGATCACGCCGCGGCGCGCGGCATGCGCCACTGCATCGGTGCGGCCGGTGGCATCCAGCTTGTCGAGCAGCGAGCCGACATGGAATTTCACGGTGTGCACGGAGATGCCGAGCTGGCGCGCGATCATCTTGTTGGAGGCGCCCTCGGCCATCAGCGCCAGCACGTCGAGCTCGCGCTGCGTCAATGCGATGTCGTCGGGCATGCCGCGCGGATCGCGGGCAACGACCGTCGCGGCGGCCTGCTCGCCGGGTGCGGCAAGGCGCAGCCCGGCGACATTGCCGAGCAGCGCAGCCAGGCGATCGGCGAGAGCGGCATCGTCGATCTCCAGGGACAGCACGATCTCCGGCAGCTTGTTCTCGCTCACGCCTCCGGCCTCTCGCCGACCGTGACCTTGAAGCTGACCGGCTCGCCGCCGCGGCGCACCGCGACATCGACGATTGCGCCGACGCTCGAGGGTCCCAGCGTCCGCGACAGCGCGCGCACGCCGGACAGCTTCTGGTCATTGACCGCCACGATCACATCGCCCTGGCGAATGCCGGCCGCCGCCGAAGGCCCGGCCTTGTCGACACTCATCACCATCGCGCCGATACCGTCGTCGAGCCGCACCGGCTGGAGTCCGAGCCCGAGATACCCGCGCGCGATGCGGCCGCGCGCCTCTAGCTGCGGCGCGATGCGCTCGATCGTCGCCGTCGGGATCACCAGCACACGCCTTGGGCCGAGCACCGCCATGCCGAAAGCTTCACCCGTCGCATCGAGCGCAAGGCCGCCCTCCTGGCCGGGACGCAGGCGGACGTCGAGCTCGATCCGCGCATCGATGTCGCCACCGCGCAAGGAGCGCCAGCTCTTGCCGGACGCAGATACCATGCCGAGCGCGGCGCTCGGGGTATCACGGTTGGTGGCCACGACAACCGACAACGTGCCGAGGGGCGGGACCGTCGCGGCCAGCTTGACCGGGGCGACGCCAATCTCGGCACGCAGCAGCGCGATGTCGGTCGTATGGTCGCGGCCGGCGATCGTGGCGGCGACCCGGCTGCCGTCGGGGAGGCCGATCTCGACCTCGCCCTCGTCGGCCAGCGCCTCGTCGGCGGTGACGATCAGGCCGGGCTTCCAGACGAAGCCGGTCGCGCGGGAACGATGCGAATGCACGGAGACGACGGAGGGCGCGGTGCGGGCCACGACGTCCGCGAGCGCGGACGACAGTGAAGACAGAGGAGTTGGAGCGGTCATGGTGGTCTCCTGTAAGTTGTCCTCAATCTGGGATGTCGCGGGCGATTGCGAAACTGGCCGGGTGGCCAGGACAGAGCCGGCGCCGGCCGACGAACATGTGATTGGGAGCCGCTCACGGGAACGTGTAGCAATCGGCCGAGATTGCGCCGCACGGCCCTACACGTTTCCAGCGAGCCCCAACCGATGACCATCGACCTCACCCGCCGCACCCTGCTTCAACTCGCCGGCGCCACCTCGCTCGCGATGGCCGCCGCGGCTGCTGCACGCGCCGAGGGCACTGCGCAAGGCACCGGGCCGACCTATGCCAGCCGCACGCCGATGCGGGTCGGCATGGTGACGCTCCGGGTGAAGAATCTCGACACGGTTGCCGACTACTACCGCGACGTGATCGGGCTGGCCGTCATGGAGCGCTCGGCGACAGTTGCAAAGCTCGGCACGGCCGGCATCACGCTGCTCGTGCTCGAGGCGCGTCCCGATGCTGCGATCGAGCCGCGCAATGCCGCCGGCCTCTACCACACCGCCTTCCTGATGCCGACCCGCAAGGACCTCGCGCGCTGGCTGGTGCATGCCGCCTCGCATCGCGTGCCGCTATCGGGCTTTGCCGACCATCTCGTCAGCGAATCCGTCTATCTCGACGACCCCGAAGGCAACGGCATCGAGGTTTATGCCGACCGCGATCCCTCGCAATGGCAGTGGAGCGAGGGCAGCGTGAAGATGGCGACCGACGAGCTCAACATCCCCGACCTGCTGTCGCTGACCAACACGCGCATTCCCGACTACGCCAAGGCGCCGGACGGAATGCGCATCGGCCACATGCATCTGCGCGTCGGCGATCTTGCGCAGGCGGAAAGCTTCTACCACGGCACGGTCGGCCTCGACCCGACCCGCAAGCGCAATGGTGCCGCGTTCCTGTCGTCGGGGCGTTATCACCATCACCTCGGCATGAATGTCTGGCAGAGCCAGGGCGCCGGCCAGCGCGACGATCAGACGACGGGTCTCGCCTGGTTCTCGCTGGTGATGGCGAAGCCGGACATTCTCGCCGCCCAGGTGGAGCGCCTGCGCAAGGGCGGCACGCAGGTCACGGCGCTTGCGGACGGCGTGGAGGCGATCGATCCCTGGGGCACGCGGGTGCGGCTGCTCAGGGTTTGATCGCCTGCGCAGGCATTGCTAATACCCGTCAGGCGCAAACCAGTTTCCGGGACCCCTGACATGCCCGATTTCCACGGTGTCTTCCCCTATCTCGTCTCGCCCGTCGATGCCGACGGCACGGTGCGCAGGAATGTGCTCGCGAAACTCTGCGACGACCTGATTGGCGCCGGCGTTCATGGGCTGACGCCGCTCGGCTCGACCGGCGAATTCGCCTATCTCAACGCCGCGCAGCGGACTGCAATCGTGCAGACCACCATCGAGGCGGCGAAGGGCCGCGTGCCCGTGGTGGCCGGTGTGGCCTCCACCTCGACGGCCGATGCGGTGGCACGGGCGAAGGCCTATCAGAAGCTCGGCGCCGACGGCATTCTCGCGATCCTGGAGGCCTATTTCCCGCTCGCCGATGCCCAGGTCGAATCCTACTTCCGCGCCATCGCGGATGCCGTGGACATTCCTGTCGTCATCTACACCAACCCGCAATTCCAGCGCTCCGACCTCACCCTCGACATCATCGCGCGCCTCGCCGGGCATCCGCGCATCGGGTACATCAAGGACGCCTCGACCAACACCGGCCGGCTGCTCTCGATCATGAACCGCTGCGGCGATTCCTTGCGGGTGTTCTCGGCCTCCGCCCACATTCCGGCCGCGGTGATGCTGATCGGCGGGCTCGGCTGGATGGCGGGACCTGCCTGCATCATCCCACGCCAGAGCGTGGCGCTCTACGACCTCTGCAAGGCCGGCCGCTGGGACCAGGCCATGGCGCTCCAGCGCAGGCTGTGGCGCATCAACGAAGCCTTCGCCCGCTTCAATCTCGCCGCCTGCATCAAGGCCGGCCTTTCGATCCAGGGCTACGACGTCGGCGATCCCATCCCGCCGCAGGCCGCGCTGACGGCCGATGCGCGCAAGGTGGTGGAAGCGGCGCTCAGGGAGCTGGGCTGAGCTCTCTCCCCGTCGTCATGGCCGGGCTTGACCCGGCCATCCACGCCTTGCCGCGTAGCACAAAGAACGTGGATGCCCGGGACAAGCCCGGGCATGACGAATGTGTGGGTTCACCGCCCAAAACCGCGGCTGGCATGCCTCCGGTCGATCCGCTAAAAGGCAGCCCGCAGTTTTGAAGACTTGAGGACCCCACGGAATGAACATTCTTCCCGGCAATTTGCGTTTCGGAGCGGGCCAGCCCGTCAAGCGTTTGGAAGACCTGAGGCTGCTGACCGGGAAGGGGCAATTCATCGACGACAAGCCGCAAGACGGCGCGCTGTGGTTGCACGTGCTGCGCTCGCCGCATGCGCATGCCAGGATCGTTTCGATCGACACCAGCGCCGCGGCCGCGATGCCCGGCGTCACCGCGATCTACACCGGTGCGGATCTCGTCAAGGACGACGTCGGCAGCATCCCGACGCTGAGCATCTTCAAGCGCCCCGACGGCAAGCCGATGACGGTGCCGCCGCGCCGGCTGCTCGCCCATGAGATCGTGCGTTACACCGGCGAGGCGGTGGCGGCGGTGGTGGCGGCCTCCCGCGCGGAAGCGCAGAGCGCGGCCGAGGCGATCGTGGTCGAATACGACGTGCAGCCCGCGGTGGTCGACCCGGTCGAGGCGGTGAAGCCCGGCGCGCCCGTGGTGTGGCCGGAGGCGCCCGACAACATCGTCGGCGCGATGGCTTACGGCGATGCCGCCAAGGTGGACGAGGCCTTTGCCAAGGCCGCGCACACGGTCGAGCTCGATATCATCAGCCAGCGCCTCGTGCCCTCCGCGATGGAGCCGCGCTCCACCATTGCGGAGATCGACAAGAAGACCGGACGTCTCCTGCTGCATGTGCAGTCGCAGACGCCGGCCTCGACCCGCGACGTGCTGGCTGAAGCCGTGCTCAAGCGTCCCAAGGACAGCGTCCGCGTGCTGGTTGGCGACATCGGCGGCGGCTTCGGCCAGAAGACCAACCTCTATCCCGAGGACGGCATCGTCGCCTACGCCGCGACCAAGCTGAACAGGAAGATCCGCTGGCGCGGCGACCGCACCGACGAGTTCGTCGGCGGCACCCATGGCCGCGACCTCACCTCTACCGCGTCGTTCGCGCTGGACGAGAAGGGCAAGGTGCTGGCCTATCGCGTCAAGTCGATCGGCTGCACCGGCGCCTATTCCTCGGGTGCGGCGAACATCATCCCGCTGGTGCTCGGGCCGTTCGTGCAGACCGGCGTCTACGATCTGCCGCTGGTGCATTTCGAGGTGAAGTCGGTCATGACCCACACCGCGCCGGTCGGCGCCTATCGCGGTGCCGGCCGGCCCGAGGCCGTCTTCATCGTCGAGCGCCTGTTCGACGCCGCCGCGCGAAAAATCGGCATGGATCCGCGCGCGATCCGCAAAGCCAACTACATCAAGCCGGCGCAGCTGCCCTACACGAACGCTGCGGGGCAGGTGTACGATTCCGGCGCGTTCGCGCACATGCTTGATCGCGCCGTGAAGCTTGCCGATTGGGACGGCTTCGCCGCGCGCAAGAAGGCGGCGAAGAAGAAGGGCCTGCTCTACGGGCGCGGGCTCACCTCCTACATCGAATGGACCGGCGGCCGCGCCCATACCGAGAAGGTCAGCCTGCACGCGACCTCGCAGGGCCGCGTCGTCCTGCACTCCGGCACCATGGCGATGGGGCAGGGGCTTCAGACCACCTACACCCAGATGATCTCCGACACGCTCGGCATTGCCATGGACAAGATCGACGTGGTCCAGGGCGACACCGATCTCGCCATGGGCTTTGGCAGCGTCGGCTCGCGCTCGCTGTTCGTCGGCGGCACGGCCGTGGCCGTCTCGTCGAATGACCTGATCCAGAAGGCGCGCGAGAAGGCGGCGAACGTGCTGGAGACCTCGGTCGAGGACATCGAGTATCAGGGCGGCATGCTCACCGTCGTCGGCACCGATCGCCGCATCAACCTGTTCGACCTTGCCGAGAAGGAGAGCGGCGCAAAGCTCAGCGTCGATTCCGAAGGTGAGGTGGACGGTCCGAGCTGGCCGAACGGCACGCATATCTGCGAGGTCGAGATCGACCCGGAGACCGGCGTCTCCCGCGTCGTGCGCTACACCACTGTCGACGACGTTGGCGTTGCCGTGAACCCGATGCTGGTGACGGGGCAGATCCATGGCGGCGTCGCGCAGGGCATCGGCCAGGCGCTCTATGAGGGCGTCTCCTACGATGCCGACGGCCAGCTCCTCACCGCGAGCTACCAGGACTATTGCATCCCGCGCGCCGGCGACGTGCCGCCGATCGAGGTGACGCTGGACGATTCCGCGCCCTGCCGCACCAATCCGCTCGGCGCCAAGGGCTGCGGCGAATCCGGCGCCATCGGCGGCCCGCCCTGCGTCACCAACGGCGTGATGGACGCACTCGCCGAGCTCGGCATCACCCAGCTCAACACGCCCCTGACGCCGCAGAAGATCTGGCAGGCGATCAGGGACGCCAAGGCGGGCGGGTAAGCGCAACGCTTTGTTGCGCTGGCTTTCGCGACAAACTCAACTGTCGTCCCGGACAAGCGCGCCCTAAGCGCGCGCCGATCCGGGACCCAACCACAGGGAGCGGTTTGGCGCGAAGCCGGTAACTCCGAGTCCTCGTAACCACGTCCGCCTGTGGCTATGGGTCCCGGATCTGCGCTTACGCTTGTCCGGGACGACGGCGGAGGATGTGGCGCTTGTGCACGCCAAACACCGGGCTACAAGAGTCAAATCAAATCCCCAGCATCATCTTCGCGATGATGTCGCGCTGAATCTCGGACGTGCCGCCGAAGATCGTGTACGCCCGGCCGTTGAGATATTCCGGCACCACCGTCAGCATCTCCTCGGGCGTCGCCGGCTCGTGGTTGAGCTTGTAGAGCGGGCGCATCGGCTCGACGGCGAGGGCGTCGTGGCCGATCACGTCGGCGCCCAGCCGCGTCACGGCCTGGCGGATCTCGCTGTTGCGCAGCTTCAGGATCGACGACACAGCGCCCGGATTTTGTCCGGTCTGGAGCGCCGAGAGCACGCGCAACTCGGTCATCTCCAATGCGTCGATATCGACCTCGACCTCGGAGATGCGCGTGGCGATATCGGGACTGTCGATGGCGCGGCCGGTCAGGTCCGACTCGGCAAGGTCCGCGATCGCCTTCAGCCCCTCGCGCAGCTTGGCGGACGCGATGCCCGAGCCGCGCTCGAATTCGAGCAGATATTTGCCGTAGGTCCAGCCCTTGCCCTCGTCGCCGACGCGGTTGGCGACGGGCACGCGCACGTCGTCGAAGAACACCTGGTTGACCTCGTGGTCGCCGCCGATGGTGAGGATCGGGCGCGTCGTGATGCCCGGCGTCTTCATGTCGATCAGGATGAAGCTGATGCCGTCCTGCTGCCGCGGTCCGTCGCTGGTGCGCACCAGCGCGAACATGCGGCTGGCGTGGTGGGCATGCGTGGTCCAGATCTTTGTGCCGTTGATGATGTAGTCGTCGCCGTCGCGCACCGCGCGCGTCTTCAGCGACGACAGGTCGGAGCCCGAGCCCGGCTCGGAGTAACCCTGGCACCAATAATCCTCGCCGGAGAGAATGCGCGGCAGGTAAAAGTTCTTCTGCTCCGGCGAGCCAAAGCCGATGATGACGGGCCCGACCATCTTCACGCCCATCACGTTGACGTTCGGCACGCCGGCGCGTGCGGACTCAGTCTCGAAGATCCAGCGCTGCGCCGGCGTCCAGTCCGGCCCGCCATATTCGACCGGCCAGCCCGGCGCGCCCCAGCCCTGCCTGTGCAGCGCGCGCTGCCAGGCCATGCCGATGTCAGGATCGGAGAACACCGACGGCGTCAGCGCGGTCGCGCGCTTCATCTCCTCGGTGAGATTTTTGGCGATGAAGCCGCGCACCTCGTCCTGGAAGGCGCGCTCCTCGGCATTGAACGACAGGTCCATGATGCGCTCCTTTCCGTTCAGGCCGGCACGCCGGCACGGCCAAGCCGGGCGTGGCGGGCATAGTGGTGCGCGCTGCCGCCGAACAGCGTGTCGAAGGCGACGAGCCGCTTGAAATAGGCGCCGACCTCGAGCTCCTCGGTGACGCCCATGCCGCCGTGGAGCTGGATCGACTGCTCGCCGACGAAGCGCGCGCATTTGCCGATCTTCGCCTTTGCGCCCGACGCGGCCCGCGCGCGCTCGATCGGCGTGCTGTCTGCCTTCAGCGCTGCGCGCAGCGCCATCGAGCGCGCCTCGTCCACCTGCATCGCCATGTCGGCGAGGCGATGGCGGATCACCTGGTTGGCGGACAGCGGCCGGCCGAACTGTTTCCGGATCTTGGTGTATTCCAGCGTCGTCTCCAGCAGCGTCTGCATGATGCCGACGGCTTCAGCGCCGAGCGCGGCCATGGCGCGATCGATCGCCCATTCGATTGCGGGCAGCGCATCCTTGCCGTCGCCGAGCAGGGCGTCCTCCGGAAGATGCACGTCGGGCAGCTCGATATTGCAGGCGCGCCCGCCACCGAGCCGCGGATAGTCGGAGATCGAGAGGCTCGGCGCCGTTGCCGGCACCAGGAACAGGCCGATCCGCCCCGACGGCCCCCGATGATCGTGAATATGCGCGGAGACGATGATCTCGTCGGCGGCATGGCCGTCGAGCACGGCGATCTTGCTGCCGGTAAGGCGCCAGCCCTGCGCGGTCTTGTTGGCGGCGGTCGCGACTTTTGCAAGATCGAACCGCGCTGCGCGTTCGGAATGCGCAAGAGCCAGCTTCAACGATCCGTCCGCGATCTTCGGCAGGCTCGCCTGCTTCTGCGCGGTGCTGCCGCATCTGTCGATCAGCGCAGCTCCAAGCACGACCGTCGCGACATAAGGCTCCGACACCAGTCCGCGGCCGAAGGCTTCCATCAAGATGCCGATCTCGACCGCACCACCGCCGAGCCCATCAAATTCCTCCGGGATCGGCAACGCCAGCCAGCCGAGCTCGGCAAACTGCGTCCAGACATCAGGGCTGAAGCCGAGCGGGTCGTTCGCCATCTTGCGGCGATGATCGGCATCGTAGCTCTCGGCCACGAAGCGTTCCGCGCTTTCGCGCAACAGCCGTTGCTCGTCACTGAGATTGAGGTCCATGACCTTACTCCGCGGCCGGCGGCGGCTTGCGCACGGAGGGATGCAGGCCGGATGGATCGACGATCATGCCGAACTCCTGAAGGTTATGGGCGTGACAGAGCTGATGCAGGGCGAAGGCCTGGTCGATTGCAGCCGGCTGGCCCATCACGTCGACGGAGCGGTTCACGGCCTCCTTGGTCAACTTCAGCGCGAAGGATGGTTTTGATGCGATCCGGCGCGCCAGCTCCAGCACGCGCGACGACAGCTCCGCGCGCGGCACGACCTGGTTGACCATGCCGAGCTGATGCGCCTCCTGCGCGCTCCAGCTGTCGGCCGTGAACAGGAATTCCTTGGCCTTGCGCGGGCCGAGCTCCCAGGGATGCACGAACCATTCGACGCCGCAGACGCCCATGGTGACCACGGGATCGCAGAACTGCGCATCGTCGCTGGCGACGATGAGGTCGCAGGCCCAGGCCAGCATCAAGCCGCCGGCGATGCACTTGCCGTGCACCTCGGCGATTACAGGCTTGGCGAGGTTGCGCCAGCGCCGCGTGATCTGGAGATATATTTCCTGCTCGCGCGCGAAGCGGCCATGGGCATTGGCTTCCGCGAAGCCGCCCCAATTTCCGATCGGCGGAAAATCGACGCCCGCTTCATTCTTGCCGCCCGGGCGCAGATCGTGGCCTGAGGAGAAGTGCGGCCCGTTGCCAGCGAGGATGATCACCTTGACCGCGTCGTCCTGCACCGCGGCATCGAAGGCGGCGTTGAGATCGTAGGTCATTTGCAGGTTCTGCGCGTTGCGCGCATCGGGCCGGTTCATCACGACGCGGGCAATCGCCGGCTCCGGCCGCTCCACGAGGATGGTCTCGAACGAGGACATCGCGTTCCCCCTGGCGTTTCCGTTTGGTCTTATTGTTTCGTTGAGTTGACTATGTTGGCCAGTGATAGGCAAGGGGCTTGCGTCAATCGGCTGCTTTTCGCGCCGCCGGCACAAGATGTCTGGCACCGCGCGCGGTCAATCTGGTAGTTTGCACCGGATTCCACCGGGAGAAATTTGATGCGCAAAATCCTGACCGTGCTGGCAGCGCTGGCCTCGCTCAGCCTCACCAATTGCGGCTACAACGCGATCCAGAGCGAGGACGAGCAGATCAAGGCCAACTGGTCCGAAGTCGTGAACCAGTATCAGCGCCGCGCCGATCTCGTGCCCAATCTGGTCAACTCGGTAAAGGGCTTTGCCCAGCAGGAGAAGGACGTGCTGCTCGGCGTGACCAATGCGCGCGCCAAGGTCGGCAGCATCCAGGCGACGCCGGAGGTGCTGAACGACCCCGCGGCCTTCCAGAAGTTCCAGGCCGCCCAGGGCGAGCTCTCCAGCGCGCTGTCGCGCCTCCTGGTCGTCACCGAAAACTACCCGCAGCTCAAGTCGGACGCGCTGTTCAAGGACCTGATGTCCCAGCTCGAAGGCACCGAGAACCGCATCACGGTGGCGCGCAACCGCTACATCAAGGCGGTGCAGGAGTACAACGTCACCATCCGCTCGTTCCCGAGCAATCTCACCGCGATGATGTTCGGCTACAAGGAGAAGCCGAACTTCTCGGTGGAGAACGAGAAGGCGATCTCGACCGCACCGAAGGTCGATTTCAATCCGGCGCCTGCGCCGTCGAAGTAAACGCGTTCAGCCCCGATGCGCACCACATCCTCCGCTGTCATTCCCCGCGAAAGCGGGGAATCCAGCACGCCGCGGCTTCTCCGTCATCCGCCGGCGTCTCTGGAATACTGGATCGCCCGGACAAGCCGGGCGATGACGACGAGGTTGTGGCGAACGATTGCCGTATTCGCACTCGTCCTCGCCTTCGTCCTCCCAGCCTCCGCGGACGTCGCGGTGCCACAACTCACCGGCCGCGTGGTCGACCAGACCGGCACGCTCTCCAGCGGCGACATCGCCGCGCTGTCGCAGAAGCTGCGCGATTTCGAGACGCGCAAGGGCAGCCAGATCGCCGTGCTGATCGTGCCGACCACGCAGCCGGAGACGATCGAGCAGTTCTCGATCCGCGTTGCGGAGTCCTGGAAGCTCGGCCGCAAGAAAGTCGACGACGGCGCGATCCTCGTCGTTGCCAAGAACGACCGGCATTTGCGCATCGAGGTCGGCTACGGCCTCGAAGGCGCGCTCACCGACGTCACCTCGCGGCGGATCATCGACGAGATCATCACACCGAAATTCAGAACGGGCGATTTCAGCGGCGGCATCTCGGATGGCGTCGATCGGATGATCCGCGTCATCGACGGCGAGCCGCTGCCGGTTCCTTCGCCCAGCGTGAATTTCGGCCATCTGGACGATCTCGCGCCGCTCTTCATCGTGACGCTGTTCGCCTCGATCGGGGTCGGCGGGTTCTTCCGGGCCATGCTGGGGCGGCTGCTCGGATCATTGGCGACCGGGGGTATCATCGCGGCATTGACCTGGCTCATTCTCGGCTCTTTCGCGCTTGCCATGGCGCTCGGAGCCCTCGGCTTCATTATCGGGTTCATCGCCGATCTGTTTTCCGCGATGGGGCCAGGCTCGGGGTCGTCGCGTCGGGGCTCGTGGTCGAGCGGATCCTCGGGAGGCGGCTGGAGCAGCGGATCGTCGGGCAGCAGCGACAGCGGCAGCGGCAGCTTCAGCGGTGGCGGTGGCAGTTTTGGCGGCGGCGGCGCCTCGGGGAGCTGGTAGCGGTCATGAGCATCAAGCGCATTGCCAGACATCTGGTGCAGCATCATTGGCGGGCAAAGCAGATCTTTCCGCCAAAGGTGCTCAGCCGCATCGAGCAGGCGATCAAGCAGGGTGAGACCACGCATTCCGGCCAGGTCCGCTTCGTCGTCGAAGGCGCGCTCGACGGCCGCCCCCTGTTCCGCAACCAGCCGGCGCGCGAGCGTGCGATCGACGTGTTCTCGCACCTGCGCGTCTGGGACACCGCGCACAACAACGGCGTCCTCATCTATCTCCTGCTCGCCGACCGCGACGTCGAGATCATCGCCGACCGCGGCATCGACGCGAAGGTGGGCGCGGCGGGCTGGGAGACCATTTGCCGCGCCATGGAGGCGCAGTTCAGGTCCGGCCAGTTCGAGCACGGCGTGATCGACGGCATCGCGGCGGTGTCGCGCGAGTTGGCGAAGCATTTTCCGCCAGGCGGCCCGCATCGCAACGAGCTGCCGGATGCGCCGGTGGTGATGTGACGGACGGGCGATAATCCGCATTCCGTCATTGCGAGCGCAGCGAAGCAATCCAGAGTCTTTCCGCGGTGGCAGTCTGGATTGCTTCGCTAAGGCCTCGAAGGGCGACGGCCCGGCTGTTGCGCGGCCGTTCATCTTCCCCGGTTACAATTTGTTTCATACCCGCCACACCGGTTCCACTTTCCCGGCCCAATTCGGCCCCGGATAACTTCCTAAAATTTCGGTAAGCGGGTCCCGAAGTAAGGATTTCGCAAGCAATGAAAGTTACCAAAAGGTCAATCCAGACTGGAGTATTTGAGCCGTGAGCGAACCAATGGCTGAGCAGGCTGCCCAAGACACGAGCGTCGTCGAAGCTGCGACCGCGCCGCAGGCCGTCGAAGCTGCCGGGATCGAGGCGCCCTCGATCGCCCCCGACCATGAGGCGCCGCCCAAGCCCGATCCGGTCAAGATCGAGCCGCCGCGGATCGAGGTGCCGAAGTTTGAGGCCAGGGTTGAGCCGAAGGCCGAGAGCAAGCCCGAGCCGAAGCCCGGCAAGCTCATCGTCATGCCCCCGTCGGACCGCGCCTGGGACCGCGAGGATTTCGCCCCGCACGTGAAGGCGGACGAGCCGCGCGAGGCCGGCGGCAAGCGCCGGCTGTCGGCGATGGTCGCAGTGGTGGCGATTGCCGCCAGCGTCGGTGCGATCAGCGGTGCGCTTGCAACTGCCGGCATGATGCACTTTGCCGCTCCGGCGCCGGCGCAGGTCGCCGACACCAGCGCGCTGGATGCCTCCGTCGCGCGGATCGATGCCGACCTCGTCGCGCTCAAGGCGAATGTCGAGCACACCTCCAAGACCGGTCTCAGCCAGTTCAACCGGGCCAACGACCGCCTCGACAAGCTCGAGAAGGCGCAGGCCGAGCCGATGGCCAGGATCGCAAAACTGTCCGAGACCGTGGACAAGCTCCGTGCCACGCCGCCCGCCGCTCCCGCGCAGGCCGCAGCCGCGGCGCCCGCCAAGGAGACCACCGGCTCGATCGCGCCGACCCAGGTTGCGACCGCGGCCGCCGCACCGGCTCCGGTGCCCGCCGCGCCCAGGACCGAGGTCGGCCGGCTCCCGACGATCGAGGGCTGGGTGCTGCGTGACGTCTCGAACGGCGGTGCGCTGATCGAGGGCCGCGGAGGCCTCTACGAGGTCTATGCCGGCGATCCCATTCCCGGCGTCGGCCGCGTCGATGCGATCCGCCGCCAGGACGGCCGCTGGGTGGTTGTGACCAGCAAGGGCCTGATCGTCGCGCGCTAAGCTGTCGACATTCGACTTTCGAAGAGGCGCTTCACCACCATGTGAAGCGCCTTTTTGCTTGAATAGGGGTCCCCGCGCGGTGTTACTGAAGGCATGAGCCGCGCGTTGCGAATTCTCCTTGCTGTCGTCGTGCTTTTGGGTGGCGCCATGTCGCTACCGGCAGCGGAGAATGCACAGCTCACGCGCGGCACCGCCATCACCGATCCCGATGTCCTGCGCAAGCTCGACCAGAACGATGCGCTCACGATCTCGCGCCTGTTGTGGCCGGAGCGGAACGCGGATTTTCCGCTCACGAACGATCTGCTGTTCTCCTGGATGCCGCAGCTTGCGCCAATTCCACCGGCAATCGATGCGGAGTTCGATCGCTACATCGCAGGACACAAGGCGGCATGGCCGAGCGAGACCATCGGCGTCGGCGAAGGTTTTGACGTCCAGTTGTTCGATCGGGCCGCGCTGAAATCCCCCAACACGCGTTTCGTGCTGGCCGGCATCGTCAACCGCATGGACCGCGCCTATGTGGCGGAGGACTCCTGCGGCGAGATCCGCTTGATCTATCGGCTCACCCGTTTCGACGCCGGACCGGATGGAGCCAGGACGGCGACGCGCCTGCCGATGACGTTCAATCTGGTGATGAAGGCGCGCGATTCCCGCCAGATCGGTTCGAACGGCAAGCCGGTCACCTGCGCCGAGGTGGCGCGGCGCTGGCTCGGCAATGGCGACTGGCAGGAGCTGATCGGCGGTGGCTTCCATCCTTACGATGCCATGCTCGATCGCATCGAGACCAACATCCAGGTCTCCATCGCGCCGAAATCGGCGCTGCACGATTTCCGCTCGGACTATTTGCTCAAGGTGTTCAAGTATGATTCCGCGACGAAGACGTTCGAGGAATCGACGCTGGAGAACCAGATCGACCGCGACCGGATTTTTGCGGACAATGATCTCCGGCGCGACTTCAAGGCGTGGCTGCTCGCGCCCGACCATCTGCGCGAATTCGATCGCGGCACGGTGCTGATCCCCGAGAAATTCCTGGCCAAGGCTGCTGTCGTGCCGACACCCGCGGGCCTTGATGCCTCCGCGTTGCAGCCGGAGTTCGGCATGATGCAAGGCGAGGGCAACAGCGATCCCGTTTTCACCGACAGCGACGTGGTCGGCGCGTTGAAGCAAGCCACCGCGCGCGGTGACATGCAGAACATCCGTTCGGTCGCAGGCTTCCAGCGCCGTCTCAACGACGTCACCTGCGCCGGCTGTCACCAGACCCGCGGCATCGGCGGCTTCCATTTTCCGGGCGTGGATTGGCTCGCGGACAAGCCGTCCAATTCCACCATCGTGCCGGCCTCGCCGCATTTCCTCGGCGACCAGCTTCGCCGCCGCGACATCCTGACCGCGTTCGCGGCCGGACAGCACCCTGATTTCTCACGTGGATTTGCCAGCCGGCCGCAGGCCCGCGGCAGCCAGGAACTGGCCGGCACCGAATATCAGGACGGCTGGGGCGCGCATTGTTCCCTGCAAAATGCGGGATCGGGAACGCTCGACAAGAGTTTTACGTCGTGGAGCTGTGCCAAAGGGTTGACCTGTCAGGCCGCCGCGGCCTCGCGCCGCATCGGCATGTGCTTCATCAAGACGCGTTAGCGCGTGCACAAGCCAGACAGAGCGATTTGGATGACCCATGACGGACGCGAGCGAAGCCAACAAGGAGCGCAATCGCGAGATCGCGCGCAATGAGGAAGCCAAGCAGATCACCGGCAGCATCCGCGTCAGCATCTGGGCGGTCGCAATGGTCGTGATCGTCGGCGGGATTTTGTTCACGCTCGGCTGGCTGGAGCTGCAGTAGCTGCGCCCTCTTTCGTCATGCCCGGGCTTGTCCCGGGCATCCACGTTCTGGTTTCCGCGCTCAAGATCGTGGATGGCCGGGACAAGCCCGGCGAGGGCGAGCTATCTCCACACTGTCGTCCCGGCCTGCGCCGGGACGACGGCGGAGTGTGTAGCGCTGGCGCGCCTCTTACCCCACCGCCCCCGAACCCCGCAGCTGCTTGATCGCTGCCTCGTCGTATCCCGCTCCGCGCAAGATCTCGTCACTGTGCTCGCCGACGCCGGGCGGCTTGCGCGGCTGCACCTTCTTGGCGCCGTCGACCCAGATCGGGCTGGAGATGGTGAGCATGGTGTCGTTCTCGAACGGCACCAGCACCTCGTTGTCCAGCATCTGCTTGTCGTTCGGGATGTCGTCCAGAATGCCGACGACGCCGAACACGAGGCCATTGCCGTCGAGGATCTTGCGCCATTCGGCGAGATCCTTCGTGGCGAACACCTCGTCAAAGATCTTGATCAGCTCGACGGATCGCGCGTGGCGGTCGGGCTTGGTGGCAAAACGGGCATCGGTGATGAGGTCCTCGCGCCCCATGCAGCGCGCGAGCGTCGGCCACTGCCGGTCCTCATTGAGCAGCGACAGGATGATCCAGCGGCCGTCCTTGCACTGATAGTGGTTGGTCACGGCGTTGAGCGCGCGCTCGCGCGGGCGCCGTTCGCCGAACTTGGCGCCGCAGAGCTTTGCCTGCGCCAGCACGCTCGCCGCCCACACCCCGTTCGCCATCAAATTGGAGGCGACATGCGAGCCCTTGCCGGTCTTCTCGCGCTGATAGAGCGCGGTGACGATCGCGCTGTACAACGCCATGGCGCAGGGGTGATCGCCCATGCCGGCAACCGAGCGGGCCGGCGTGGTGTCGGTGTCGGCGCGGACGAGATCCATCAGGCCGGAGCGCGCCCAATAGGCATTGCTGTCGAAGCCGGGCTTGTTGGCCTCCTCGCCCTTTTCGCCATAGCCGGTGAAAGAGGCATAGATCAGCCGGTCGTTGAGATGGGCGAGGTGGTCATAGGTGATGCCGAGCTTGGTGCGCACCGGCGGCGGCATGTTGGTGATGAAGACGTCGGCCTCTTCGACGAGCTTGTAGAGCACCGCCTGCGCCTCCGGCTTGGAGAGGTCGAGCGCGAGGCTCTTCTTGTTGCGGGCCTCGAGCAGCCAGGCGAAATTGTGCTCGCCGGTCGGATAGCCCGGCAGGTTGGGCAGATTGCGGTAGGGGTCGCCGGCGCCGGGCGGCTCGATCTTGATGACATCGGCGCCGAAATCCGACAGCACGGTCGCGGCCGCGGGCGCTGCGATGAAGCTCGCGCAGTCCAGCACCTTCAGCCCCGCAAAAATGCCCTTGTCCATCGCGGCGTAGCTCCCTCGCTCTTGTCGTTTCCCGCGCGCTGGAATTGGCACGGGTCAGGTCTTGGCAGCATTAGACCGATGTTTCGGCGGGATGCAACGGCGGTAGGCGCAGGGCATCGCTGCAGCGATCGGCGCGTGTCCGCCACGGATCCGAAACCATCTCCCGTCACCCTGAGAGGTGCTCGTCCTGCGGTGTGCCGCAGGACGAGCCTCGAAGGGCGAGGGCCCGGCTGTATCCGGGCCGTTCATCCTTCGAGGCTCCCGGCACGATGCTTGGCATCGCGCCACTCGCACCTCAGGATGACGGAACTGATATTGCGCGGTGTTGTGAAGGCGGCTCCAGAAGCAGCCTCACTCCTCCCCCGCGAGCAGTGCAGCATTGCCGCCGGCCGCAGCCGTGTTGATCGTCACGGTCTGCTCGGTCGCGAAGCGCGCGAGGTAGTGCGGGCCGCCGGCCTTCGGGCCGGTTCCGGACAGGCCGTTGCCGCCGAACGGCTGCACGCCGACCACGGCGCCGATCATGTTGCGGTTGACGTAGATGTTGCCGACCTGGACGCGGTCGATGATCGCCTCGATGCTGTCGTCGATGCGGGAGTGGACGCCGAGCGTGAGCCCGTAGCCGGTGCGCTCGATCGCCTGCAACACGCGTTCGAGGTTCTCGGGGCGATAGCGCACGACATGCAGGATCGGGCCGAACACTTCCTCGGTGAGCTGGCCGGCCTCCTTGAGTTCGAAGATGTGCGGCGCGACGAAGCAGCCCTCGGGCGCGGGGCCGGCAAAGTGCAGCCGCGCCTCGGTCTTCATCCGCGCGATATGCGCATCGAGGCGCTGCTTGGCCTCAACGTCGATCACCGGCCCGACATGGGTTGCGACATCGGAGGGATCACCGATCTTCAATTCCCGCGCGGCGCCCGCGATCATCTCGATCATGCGGTCGGCGACGTCCTCCTGCACGAACAGGAGCCGTAGCGCCGAGCAGCGCTGGCCGGCGGAACGAAACGCCGAGGTCACGACGTCGTCGGCGACCTGCTCCGGCAGCGCGGTGGCATCGGCGATCATCGCATTGATGCCGCCGGTCTCCGCGATCAGCGGCACGATCGGCCCGTCCTTGGCCGCGAGCGTCCGGTTGATGCTGCGGGCGACCTCGGTCGAGCCGGTGAAGACGATTCCGGCGATATCGGGATGCGCGGTCAGCACGGCGCCGATGCGGCCGTCACCGATGACGAGATGCAGCGCGCTCTTCGGGATGCCGGCCTCGTGCAGCAGGGCTACGGCCTCGCGCGCGATGCGCGGCGTCTGCTCGGCGGGTTTTGCGACGACACTGTTGCCGGCCATCAGCGCTGCCGTGACCTGGCCGAGGAAGATCGCCAGCGGGAAATTCCACGGCGAGATCGCGACGAAGACGCCGCGGCCACGCATGGCGAGCGCGTTGCTCTCGCCGGTCGGGCCCGGCATCGCCGTCTCGCTGCCGAACAGCTTGCGGCCCTGTGCGGCATAGTAGCGGCAGAAGTCGGCGGCCTCGCGCAGCTCCGAGAGCGCATCGTCGAGCGTCTTGCCGCCCTCGCGCTGGAGTAGCGCGATGAAACGGGCACTGCGGCTCTCTAGCAGATGCGCGGCCTGCTCCAGCGCTGCCGCGCGCGTGCCCGCCGGCGTCCGGCTCCAGGCCGCAAAGCCCGCACGGGCGGCGGCCACCGCTGCGTTGGCCTGGTCCGGCGTTGCATCGGCGACCGGCTTGGGATCGGCTGCCGCGGCCTTGACGTCTGTCAGTAGCTGGTCGAGCGCGGCGCGCGCGCCGAACTCGACGCCGCGCGAATTGCGCCGCTCCGGCGCGAACAGATCGCAAGGGAGCGGAATCCTTGGATGGGCCGCCGCTTGCGGCCGGACGATGGCATCCGCCGGACGCTGCAACAGCGCCGGGACCGGGACGCGATAATCGGCGGCCTGCGCCACGAAGGAGGAGTTGGCGCCGTTCTCCAGCAGCCGCCGCACCAGATAGGCGAGCAGGTCGCGGTGGCTGCCGACCGGGGCATAGGTACGGTAGGCGATGTCAGGGTGGTCCTTGGCGAGCTGCTCGTAGAGCGCTTCGCCCATGCCGTGCAGCCGCTGGAATTCGAAGCCGCTGCTGCCCTCCGCCATCTCCAGCACGGTCGCGACCGTCAGCGCGTTGTGGGTGGCGAATTGCGGGAAGATGCGCGGCCGCAGGCCGAGCAGCTTCGCGGCGCAGGCGACGTAGTTCAGATCCGTCATCGCCTTGCGCGTGAACACGGGATAGCCGTCGAGCCCGCGCTCCTGGGCGCGCTTGATCTCGGTGTCCCAATAGGCGCCCTTGACCAGCCGCACCATCAGCTTGCGGTCATGGGCGCGGGCGAGCGCATCGACATAGTCGATCACCGCGCTCGCGCGCTTCTGATAGGCCTGGATCGCCAGCCCAAAACCGTCCCAGCCTCCAAGCGAGGGATCGGCCAGCGTTGCCGCGATGACGTCGAGCGACAATTCCAGCCGGTCGGCTTCCTCGGCATCGACGGTGAAGTTGAGATCATGGGCCTTGGCGCGCTGCGCCAGATCGAGCAGCTGCGGCACCAGTTCGGCCATCACGCGCGCGTGGCTGATCGCCTCGAAGCGCGGATGCAGCGCCGAGAGCTTGACGGAGATGCCGGGCCGGTCGGGCAGGGGATGGTTGCCGGCCGCCTTGCCGATGGTCTCGATCGCGCTGGCATAGGCGTCGAAATAGCGCCTGGCGTCCGCCGCGGTGCGCGCGCCTTCGCCGAGCATGTCGAAGGAGTAGCGCGTCTTCTGACCGGAGCGCGGCTTGCCCCGCTCCAGCGCCTGCTCGATGGTCTCACCCAGCACGAAATGATTGCCCATCAGCCGCATCGCCTGGCGCGTGGCGGTGCGCACCGCCGGCGCCCCTAGCCGCTTCACCAGCCGGCCGATGGTGCCGTCGGGCGTCTCGCCGGGCTGGATCACCCGCGCCGACAGGCCGAGCGCCCAGGCCGAGGCGTTGACCAGGAAGGCGGTGGACTTGGTCTCGTGATGGATGAAGTCGCCCTCGCCGAGCTTGTCCTCGATGAACTGGTCGGCGGTGTGCGCGTCCGGCACGCGCAGCAGCGCCTCGGCCAGCACCATCAGTGCGAGGCCCTCCTTGGTCGAGAGCGCGAACTCCCGCAGCATGTCCTCGACCCCGCCGAGCCGGTCGTCGCGCTTGCGGATCGCCTCGATCAGCCGCGTCGCGGTGCGATCGATCCGCGTCTCCTGCGGCGGGGATAGACGCGACGCCGGGAGGAGGCGGGCGGCGATGTCGGTGTCATCGGGCGCGTAGGGGGCGGTGAAGGGAGGCGGGATGTTCGGCATGGCGTGTCCTGTGGCTCAAATCGAGGATAAGGCCCGCGTTACCGTAGTTCGATAGACAAATTAGCCGAGTTGCCTTAGAAAATGAAGATAGATGCCATTATAGCCAGATAAAATATGGAACTTGATCGGATCGACCGGAGAATCCTCTCGATTTTGCAGGAGGATGGGCGAATCGCCAATGTGGAGCTCGCCGAACGCATCGGCTTGTCGCCGACGTCGATCGGCGAGCGGCTGAAGCGCTTGCAGCGCGAGGGCTTTGTCGAGGGCTATGGCGCGCGGCTCAATCCGCACCGGCTTGGCCTCGGGCTTCTGGTGTTCGTCGAGGTGCTGCTCGACAAGACCACGCCCGACAATTTCGAGCGCTTTGCGCGCGCGGTGAAACTCGCGCCTGAGGTCCTGGAGTGTCACATGGTTGCCGGCGGCTTCGACTATCTTGTGAAGGCGCGGCTTGCGGACATGACGGCGTATCGGCGATTCCTCGGCGAGACCCTGCTGTCGATGCCGGGCGTGCGCGAGACGCGGACCTATGCGGTGATGGAGGAGATCAAGCGCGACGCACCATTGCCGGTAGGCCCGTGAAGTGCCGTCGCGATTGTCATTGGCGTGGCGTTGAACGAGCGGCCTTCGCGGGAAAAATAGCTATCCTTGCGCAATCGCAACGCCTGTCGTCGAATGCACTGGCCGTCTTCTGAAATTTTCTTGGCCTCGCTCCCGGAGGTATTCCGGGAGGCAGCGAAACGCTGGCGGGCTTATACTTTGAGGTTTTCTGCGGAGGTCTTGCCCCGGTTTGCGATCTCTTCGTATTCAACCGTCTGTCCCTCGTTCAGGGTGGACAGACCGGCTTTCTGCACTGCCGAGATATGCACGAACACATCCTTGCCCCCCGACGCAGGCTGGATAAATCCATAACCCTTCGTCGGGTTGAACCACTTGACCGTACCTTTAGCCATCACGACTTCTCCGCGGGTCTTCCTCCGAGATCTCGAACCGCCAGTCCCCGCCAACCGGCCGGTTCGGTCCTAACAGGATACGCGGATTGTGGCAGGCTTGGTAGCTCAAACCACGTCAGCCTTTCGCCGAATTCCGCTCAACTTCGCGGCGTTTTTGCCGGTTTTGCCCGTTTCGCGGTCAATTGGCCCGCGCGCCGTCAATACGTGGTGGCCAGATAATCGACGATCTTGCCGACATCGGCATCGTCGATCGGTGCGCCATAGACCTTGATCATCTTGGTCACCTCGGCTTGCCAGAAGCCCTTCTTGTCCTTCATCGGCGGCTGCGTGTTGATGTAGTCGGCCGAGTGGCAGGCGCTGCAATTGCCCTGTACGACCTCGAGATTGGGGCCGGGCTTGAAGGCGGCGACCTCGTCGGGCGTCTTGTAGTTGATCGGCGCCGCAAATGCCGAACCCACCACGGCGGTGAGAGCGAGCGAGATGGCGAGGAGAACTGTGCGCTGCATGATCATTCTCCCCTCAGGCCACGCTGACGCGGACGGTTTCAACGACGTTGCGCAAATAACCCGCCGGGTTCCAGCGCGGCATGTCCGGCTGGGTCTCGCCGCCATTGCCGGTGGCGCGGACCTTGAGCTCGTACGAGCCGGCCGCAAGCTTCACCGGCAGCTTCCATTCACGGAACGCGTATTTGCCGAGGTCCTTGCCGAGCTTGGCATTGGTCCAGCTCTTGCCGCCGTCGGTGGAGACCGCGACGTCCTTGATGCCCTTGCCGCCGTCGAAGGCGATGCCGCGCAGCGTCGTAGCTCCTGCCTTCAGCCTGGCGCCGTCAGGCACGCTGGTGATGAAAGAGCGAATGGTGAAGCGGTTGATCGGGATGGTCGCCTTCGGCGCGGTGCCGGGCTCGACCGCATTGTTCGGGGTATCAGGAATGCGATAGGCCGACTTCATCCAGAAGCCGTCATAGACATTGTCGATGACGGTGATCTCGTTGAGGTGCTTGACCCAGTAGGTGCCGTAATAGCCGGGCACGATCAGGCGCAGCGGGAAGCCGTTGAGGAACGGCAGGTCCTCGCCGTTCATGCCGTAGGCCAGCATCACCTCGCCGTCGCTGGCGTGATCGATGTCGAGCGCCTTGATGAAGTCAGGCGTCTTGTCGCTGACCGGACCGTCCATGCCGTTGAACGTGACCTGCCTGGCGCCGCTCTGCACGCCCGCCATATCGAGCACGGTCTTCAGCGGCACGCCGCGCCAGCGCGCGCAGCCCATGGCGCCGTTGGCGAGCTGGCCGCCGGCGACACGCGGCTCGAAGAAGCCGCGGCTGTTGCCGGAGCATTGATTGACGGCGACGATCTCGGTCGCCTTCATCTTGCGGATGTCCTTGAGCGACAGCTTGAGCGGCTTGTCGACCTTGCCCTTGATCTCGAGCGTGAACTTGTCGGGGTCGAGATTGTAGGGCAGGTCGGAGAGGTGATAGCGCACGAAGAACGCGTTGTTCGGCGTGATCGGGCCGTCGTTGAACACCGCGAACGGCGTCTCGAGCTGCGGCGGCCGGCTGGTCAGGCCGATCATCGGCCGCTTCTGCGGATATTTCACCAGCGGCCGTTCGCCATTGGCGAAGGGCAGGGTGACGGTGTCGAGCGCCAGCGCTTTGGTGG
The DNA here is from genome assembly GCF_028128955.1 of Bradyrhizobium sp. CCBAU 11386. Lineage (NCBI taxonomy): Bacteria > Pseudomonadati > Pseudomonadota > Alphaproteobacteria > Hyphomicrobiales > Nitrobacteraceae > Bradyrhizobium > Bradyrhizobium sp. CCBAU 11386. The sequence continues at coordinate 9,883 of NZ_LBKA01000233.1, read as the reverse complement.
AGTTCAGTGTGGCCGCCATGGCGGCAAGCCCCGCTCCTTTGAGCAGGTTGCGTCGGTCGAACATCTGGTCCCCTCCCGGAGCTTTTTCGTTGGCTCGCGGTCATCACCGCGATCCTGCGTTCATCTGTCGCAACGATGCCGATGAAGTCAATTCGTGCTTTCGCAGCAGGCCCATGTCGCTGCATTGCAGCAGGCCGGTGTTACGGCGACGTCGAGCTGTAACCGCAACGAAGGTGTGCTCCCTCGCCCCGCTCGCGGGGAGAGGGTTGGGTTGAGGGGGAGTCTCCGCGGGGACGGTGACAGTCGAGTTTGCGGAGGCTCCCCCTCACCCGGAATCCGCGCTGCGCGCGCATTCCGGCCTCTCCCCGCACGCGGGGAGAGGCGAAGAATCAGGCCGCGACGCGTTCGCCGCGCGCGACGAGCGCCGACAGCTCCCTGGCATCCGCGACCACGCGCACGGCCATCGGCTCGTCGCGGCCGCGGATCGCGACCTCCTGCTGCGGCAGCGCGTCGTCGGCAAGACCTGCGGTGCGGCGGACCTCTTCCGAGACGATGGCTTCACAGGCCAGCGTCTTGGTCATGTCCTGGAGGCGGGCGGCGACGTTGACGGCGTCGCCCAGCGCCGTGAACACGATGTGATCGCGATAGCCGATGTCGCCGATGATGACCTCGCCGCCGTGAATGCCGATGCCGAAGCGGATCGGCTGGCGCAGATCGTGGCTCAGCAGCTCGTTGAGCTCGTCGATATGCGTGGCGATGCCTGCGGCCGCTTTCAGCGCCTGCCGGCAGGCCGCTTGCGGATCTGCTGACAGCCCGAACAGCGCAAGCATGCCGTCGCCGACGAACTGGTTCGGCTGGCCGCCGTTCTCGACCACGGCCTGCGAGACCGCGCCGAGGAAGCGGTTGACGATGAAGACGGTGTCGAACGGCAGCCGCTTTTCGGCGAGCTGGGTCGAGCCGCGCATGTCCACGAACAGGCTGACGAGATAGCGCTCCTGGCCGATCCGGGCCGGCGTCGAAGCAGTCGCATTCGCCGACAGGGTGTGCGAGGTGAAGAGCTGGAAGAAGGAGAGATCCGACGTCGGCCGCAGCTGGCAGGCGAGGCGGATCGAGGGGTCGGTGGTGCCGACACGGGTGAGCACGAAGGCCTCGCGCTGTGACGGCTCGGGCAGGGCGCCATGGTCGCCGATGATGCGGATGCGGCAAGTCGAGCAGCGGGCGCGGCCGCCGCAGACGCTGGCATGCGGCACATTGTGGCGCAGGCTCGCTTCCAACACGGAGAGGCCCTTGGGGACCCGCACCGTCTTGCCGTTGCCGTAGGACAACGCGATCATGCCGCCGCGCCGCTCGCGCCAGGCGCGCACGCCGCGCGCGGCCAGCGCCAGTCCGAGCAGCCCGACATAGCCGATGATGAGGCCGCCGGTGATGCGGTCGAGCGTGTTGGCTTCCGCGACCGTGCCGACCTGGCGGCGGGTGAGATTGTGCGTGCGCCATTCCCCGTCGTCGGCTTCGACCGCGACGCTGCGGCCGCCCTGATAGACGCCGAGCAGCGCCAGCGTCGGGATCAGCACTGCGGCCGCGAGCAGATAGGGCGCGGCGCGCGTGAAGAACGGCTTGAGGCGGAGCCAGAAATAAATGCCGATGCAGCCGTGGACCCAGGCGATGATCAGCAGGATCGTCATGGTCCAGATGCGGTTCGATGCGACGAAGAACAGATAGAGTTCCTGCGGATAGAGTTTTTGGTGTCCGTACAGCGTCTGGCCGAGCCGCACGCCGATCACGTGCGCCATGACCAGGGCGGGGATGCTCAGCCCCAGCACGAGCTGGAGCGGCTCGATCGTCCGCCAGCGGAACTGGCGCCGCTGGTACAGCGCATAGATGCCGAGCCCCATATGGGTGAGCGCGGCGGTGTAGAACACGATCGCAACAGGCAGGAACTGCCAGAATGCGGTGTGGTAGTAGACCCCGACCTCCATCGCATCGACCGAGACGTTGCCGAGCGCATGGTTGAGGAAATGGCTGACCACATAGGAGAACAGGATGACGCCGCAGATGAGCCGCACCTGCCGCACGCTGGTCGCGCGGACGAGTTCGGGCATGTGGACGGGAGCGGTGGCCATGATTCGGTTGTATCAGTTCAAGAAGGAGAACAGCCAGCCTAGCGTTTAATTCCGGCGGTGGACAGTTTCCGGGATCACATGCGCGGCAAGGTTACAAAACCGTAGGGTGGGCAAAGGCGCGCTCTTGCGCGCCGTGCCCACCATCCCGCGTCCACCACCGTCGTCGTCCCGGACAAGCGCGCCCAAAGCGCGCGCCGATCCGGGACCCATTACCACCGGGAGGTGTTTGGCGAAGACTCGGAGTTACCAGCTCGTGCCACACTCCTCCCTGTGGTTATGGGTCCCGGGTCACGCTTCGCTTGCCCGGGACGACGGGGCCCCGCATTGACTCCCCCTCCCAAGTCGGGGAAAAGCGCGGCCGTGACGATCGCTCCCGACATCTCTGCGAAGCCAGACGGCGCCGAACGCCGTCTCGTCCTTGCTGCCGTGCTCGTCATCGCCGCGATGACGCTGCTGCGCATCGTCTACGCCTCCGCGATCGAGCTGCGCACCGACGAGGCCTATTACTGGACCTGGTCGAAGGAGGCGGCGCTCAGCTTCCTCGATCATCCCCCGGGCATCGCCTGGCTCATCCGTTTTGGCACTGCGATCTTCGGCGACACCGCGCTCGGTGTCCGTTTCGGCGGCATTGTCGCCATGCTGGTGACGCAACTGCTGCTCGCCGACATCGTCCGCCGCCTCACCCATGATGCGCGTGCGGTCATGATCGCGGTGCTGATGCCGGAGGCCGCGCTCTATTACGGCCTCTTGATGGCCAAGGTCGCGCCCGACGTCGCCATGATCCCGTTCGCGGTGGCGATGATGTGGTCGCTGGTGCGGCTGGCGCAGAGCGATGACGGGCGCTGGTGGCTGGCAGCGGGGCTGTTCGCCGGGCTGGCGATGCTGTCGAAATTCACCGCGGTCATGTTCGCACCGGCGGTGGCCGCTTTTCTTCTCGTGCCGGATTGGCGCTGGCGCTGGCTGCGCAGTCCTTACCCCTATCTCGCCGTGCTGGTCGCGATCGCAATGTTCTCGCCGGTGCTGATCTGGAATGCGCAGCACGACTGGGCCTCGTTCCGGTTCCAGGGCGTGCGCGCCACCGCCAATTACGGCATCTCGCTCCGCACCGTCGGTGATTACATCGGCCTGCAATTCGGTCTCGTCGGCTTCGTCATGTTGCCGGTAGTGCTGTGGGGGCTCGTGATGACGGCATGGCGCGGGTATCGTACGCGCGAGCCGGTCGCGATCCTGCTGTCGACCGCGGTGCTGGTGCCGTTTCTCTATTTCTTCATGAAATCGCTGACGCTCCGGGTCGGCGATACCTGGCCGATGTTCATGTGGCCGGTCGGCTTCGCGGCGGCGGCGGTGAACCTCGTCATGCTGTCGCGTGACACCTGGTCGGCGCGGGTAATCCGGTCGAGCCTGTTCTGGGCGAAGACGGCGATCGTCTCGGGCATCGCCTTCGTCGTCATCGTGTTCCTCTACTACGTCGCCGCGCCCTGGAATTTTCTCGGCAAGATCGATCCGATCGGCGCCGAGGCCGGCTACGAGCAGGTCGCAGCGCGCGCGCAGGCTGCGCTGGATGAGACCGGCGCGACCTGGATCGCAACCACGGACTACCGCACCTATGCCATGATGCGCTGGCTGTTCAGGGGCCGCGTGCCCGTCATCGAGATCAGCGAGCGCGGCCGCTTCCAGGATTTCCGCGATCCCGGCATGGACCGGATCAAGGGACATGCCGGCATCTATGTCGGGCGCGAGCCGGACGATCGTTTATCGCTGTGGGAGAATATCCCTGCGAAGCGCGAGCAGCTCGGTCAGGTCGAACGCCGCTGGCGCGGCGTACTGACGGATACCTACGTGCTTGAAAAGCTCACCGGCTGGACCCCGGACCTGTCTCCGCCGAAGGACTCGCCGTTGTTTCAGTGGCGGGTGCTGGCCCTTCTCTCCCTCTCCCCGCACGCGGGGAGAGGGGTGGGGTGAGGGGGACTTACTCCTCGTCCTCTTTCTTCCGCAGCAGATCCGTTGCGAGATCCGACAGCTTCGGCGGCGGTAGCGCCGCGAACGGCAGCGGGCGTGTCACCTCGATCGCGGCCAATCCGAGCCGCGCCGTCAGCAATCCGTTGAGCACGCCTTCGCCCAGCCGTTGCGACAGCTTCGCTGCAATCCCGTGGCCCAGCATCTGCTGCACCAGGCTGTCGCTCGCGGCCATGCCGCCGGTGATGGCGAGGTGGGCGATGACGTGGCGGAGCAGGCGGATCATGCCGAGCGCGCCGGGCCGGCCGCCATAGAGGTACGCAAGCTGGCGGATCAGACGCAGCGCGGCGACGAGCACGAACATCACGTCGATCGCCGCGCGGGGCGAGACCGCCGTGACGATCGAGACCTTTTGCGCGGCCGACGACACCAGCCGTCGCGCCTCCACATCCAGCGGCGACATCAATTCGCGCTCGGCGAGGCGGATCATGTCGGCGCCGTCGATGATCTCGCCGGTGTGGCTCTCCAGCGTGGCGCGGGCGCGGGCGAGCCGCGGATTCTGGTGCGCGATCTTCAGGAGGTCCTGCACGATGACGCGGCTTTCCCTGCGGTCGTCGCTGGCAAGCACTGCGGCTGCGCGCTGATGCAGCTTCTCGATCGTCGCGAGGCGCGCCAGCCCGAACGCTTCACGCCCGATCACCACCGCGAGCGCGAGCGCGGTGACGAGCGCGAAAGCGAGCCCGACGAAGCCGAGGCTTTCGCTGCGTGCAAACAAATCCTCGATCAGACGGACGACGCCGAGGCCGACGCCGAGCAGCGTCAAGCCGGCAACGCCCGACCAGAACAGCGTGCCCCAGGAAAAGCCGCGCCGCGCCGGAAGTGCCGGTTCGATCGGCACCGGCAGCGCCAGTGGATCTGGCTCCGGCGTGATCTGGATCGTGGCGCGGCTAAGCCGGCTGGTCTCGTTGGCTTCGGTGACGACGACGCCGGGATCGTCGAGGCGGAACGTCGCCGGCCGCCGCGGCGGGGATCGCTCGTTCATGAGAGCTTGTCTCCGATCAGGAACTGCAAGGCACGGTCGAGGCGGATGTGTGGCAGCGTCGGCTCGTCCGTCCCTTCGCGTTCGAGCTTTGGCGGGCGGAAGCGCAGGAAGCGGAAGTCGCTTTTCCCGGCGGCCTCGGTCGAGAGGCCGCGGAACGCATCCGTGCCGTTGAACAGCGGCTCGGGATCCAGGGGCAAGTCGCCGGGAAAGGTCGCAACCTCCGTGTTGCCGTCGAAGAACTCGCCGCCGGCGCTTTCGCCTGCGGCCGGCGTTCCCAGGATCGACGGCAGTTTGTCGCGGCCATGCGCGACCTGAGCTTCGCGCGTGGCGCGGACGGCAGCAAGCGCCACCACGTCGATCGCCGCGCCGGTATTTTCCGCGCGCGCAACCGCCTGCGTCACGGCGCGCCGCAGCACGGCCTCGAGCCGGTCGTGACTGGAATGATGCAGATGGTCCGCCTTGGTCGCCGCAAACAGGATGCGGTCGATGCGCGGCCGGAACAGGCTGGAGAGCAAGGTGCTGCGGCCGATGTTGAAGCAATCGAGAATGCCGGCGAGCGCAGCTTCGAGATCGTGCAGCGCCTCGGGTCCGGAGTTGAACGCGACGAGCGCATCGGCCAGCACAATCTGGCGATCGAGGCGCGCAAAGTGATCGCGGAAGAACGGCCGCACCACGACGTCCTTGTAGGCTTCGAAGCGGCGCACCATCATCGCCCACAGCGAGCCGTCCGGCGCCTGGCCGCCGACGGGCACGTCGAGCGCCGCAAAGGTCAGCGCCGGGGAGCCCGCGAGATTGCCGGGCATCAGGAAGCGGCCAGGCGGCAACAGGCTCATTGCAAAGCGCTCGTCGCGGCACGCGCGCAAGTAATCGGTGAAGAGCTTTGCGGCGGTCAGCGTCGCCTGCTCGTCCTCGCGCGCCTCGGGCTTGAGCGTGGCGAGGTGGGCGTGCCAGTCGGCGGCAAGATGGGCGCGTGGCGCCTCGCGCGACAGCGCAAGACTCTCCGCCGACCATTGCTCGTAGCTCTTTTGCAGCAGCGGCAGGTCGAGCAGCCACTCGCCGGGATAGTCGACGATGTCGAGCGTCAGGGTGCGGTCGGCACCGTTGTGGCGCTGATAGTCGATGACGAGCCGCAGCTCGCTGATGTCGACGGTCGAGGTCGGCCAGTGCCGTTCCTCGACCAGCGCGCGCAGATGAGTCTCATAGGCAAAGCGCGGCACGGCATCGTCCGGCTGCGGCGCGAGATGCGCGCGCGCGATCCGGCCCGAGGCATAGGCTTCGAACACCGGAAACCGGCCGCCGCGCGTCAGCCCATGGATCAGCGCGGTGATGAACACCGTCTTGCCGGCCCGCGACAGGCCGGTGACCCCGAGCCGCACCGTCGGATTGAAGAAGTGCTCGCCATAGTCGATCAGCGCCCGGGCCGACAGGCGCGCCTCTTCGACCATATCCTGGAAACTGAATGCCATGTGAACGTTAGGGGATCTCGGCGGGCGGAAAAGTGAAGCTGTTCACAAAGGTGGCAATTGCGTGGGGAAAATCAAGCTTCATACTTCCACCGCCTTTGTCGGTAAATCAGCCGATTGAACGACGCGCCGATCCCGAAAGACCCATACAACGAGAGCATTGACTCGCTTTGTGGATTGCCATGACCGTCTTCCAACTGAAACAGCTTGCATCCAATTCCGTCCATGCCGCAGCCGACGCGATCGGCTGGAACTACGACCGCGCCGAACTGATCGCCGACGGGATCATTCATGCAGTCGGTGTGTTTTCCGGTACCGTCGCCGCGACCGTTCTGGTGATGCTTGCGGTGCTTTATGCCGACGCCACCAACATCGTCGGCGTCTCGATCTATGTCGCCGGCCTGCTCTCGATGCTGGTGCTGTCGGCGAGCTATAATCTCTGGCCGGTCTCGCCGGTCAAATGGCTGCTGCGGCGCTTCGACCATTCGGCGATCTATCTCCTGATCGCCGCGACCTACACGCCGTTCATCCTGGAGCTGAAAGACAGCGTCTTCGCGCTGGTGCTGCTCGTCTGCGTCTGGTGCGTGGCGATCGTCGGTATCGTGCTGAAGCTTCGCTATCCCGGCCGGTTCGACCGCGTCGCGGTCGGTATCTACCTCGCGATGGGTTGGAGCGGCGTGATGCTCTACGACGCCGTGGTCAAGGCGCTGCCCGCGCTGGTGCTGGGCTTCATACTTGCGGGCGGGCTGCTCTACAGCTTTGGCGTGATCTTCCATGCCTGGCGGCGGCTGCGCTTCCAGAATGCGATCTGGCATGGCTTTGTCTTGGCCGGTGCGGCGTGCCATTATACCGCGGTGCTCGACCTCGTGTTGAGCTGAGCAGGACCCGCGACGCGGAATAAGCAAAGCGGTATAAGAGCGGTACAAGACAAGAGGAGACGTCGCATGCAGGTGACCGGCAAGGTCGTGGTCGTCACGGGCGGCGCAAACGGCATCGGCAAGGCGCTGTGCGAGGCATTTCACAAGGCGGGCGCAGCCAAGGTCGTCGTCGCGGACATGGACGCCGCCAACGCCAGGGCGGTCGCCGCCATGGTGGATGGCGCAGCCTTCAAATGCGATGTCGCGCAGGAGAAGGACGTCGCCCACGTCATCGAGGAGACCGAGCGGCAGTTCGGGCCGATCGAATTGTTCTGCTCCAATGCCGGCATCGGCGGCGGTTTCGATCCGATGTCGGTCAATGCCGGCGGCGCTTCCGATGAGCCGTGGCAGCGCAGCTGGGCGATCCACGTCATGGCCCATGTCTATGCGGCCCGGCATCTGGTCCCGCGGATGAAGGCGCGGGGCGGCGGCTATTTCCTCAACACGATCTCGGCCGCGGGCCTGCTGTCGCAGGTCGGCAGCCCCGCTTATTCCACCACCAAGCACGCCGCAGTGGGGTTTGCCGAAAACCTCGCGATCTCGCACAAGGCTGACAACATCAAGGTCTCGATCCTCTGCCCGCAGGGCGTCGACACCAACATGCTGCGCTCGATCCCCAAGGGCCCGCAATCCGGCGACGGCGATCTCACGCCCGAGCAGGTCGCCAGTGACGTGCTCGCGGGCCTCGCGCAGGAAACGTTCCTGATCCTGCCGCACCCCCAGGTGCTCGGCTACATGCGCAAGAAGACCGAGAACTACGACCGCTGGATCGGCGGCATGGCGAAGATCCAGGCCAGGATGCGGGAAGAGTTCGGGAAGTAGGGGAGGCTGGTGCTGCGGCTGACCCTGTCATGCCCCGCGAAAGCGGGGCATCCAGTACGCCGCGGCCTGTCGATTCAATCACAACCGTCTCGGAGTACTGGATCGCCCGGTCAAGCCGGGCGATGACACCGAGAATGGAGTTACGCCGCCGACTCCACCTCATCCTCCACCCGGCTCTGCCGCAACGCCCGGGCATAGAGCATCATTCCCTCGCGCACCGTGCGCTGCTCGGCTTCCGTCAACGCTGCCAGCGCGCCGCGCACCTGTTGGCGACCAAAGGCGTGCAGCGCCTCCAGCGTGCGCCGGCCCTTGGCCGTCAGTGACAGCAGCTTGCTGCGTGCATCTAGCTCGTCAGGCGTCTCCCTGAGCTCACCGCAATCGATCAGCTTGCGCACCAGACGGCTGACGCTGGATTTTTCCAGCCGCAGGAAATCGCCGAGCTCGCTGGAGGTCATCGGCCCGCGGATGCCGATCTCCAGAATGGTGTGCACGGCCGAGGGCGGATAGTCCGACGCCGCCACCGTCGCGTCCATGAAGCCGAGCTCACGCACCATCAGGCGCGAGGCGGCGCGGATGTCGTCGATCAGCGATAGCCCGGCCATCTTGACTCCCGACATATAGTTGTATCATACAACTATATGTGCGCAACGGCGCGCGCAAGCGTTTTGGAGTGACCCATGAGCGGAATTTTCCCGGCTGGTCAGCGGATGAGGGACAAGGTCTGCCTGGTGACCGGCGGCGGCAGCGGCATCGGCCGCGCCACGGCCTTGCGGATGGCGTCCGAGGGCGCGGCAGCGATCGTCGTTGCGGGCCGGCGCGAAGCCGAGATCGAAGCAACCGCGGCGGCATGCCGCGAGATCGGCACGGACGCGATCGCGCTCAAGACCGACATCACGCGCGAGGACGACGTGGCGCGCCTCGTCGGCACGGCTGTGAAGCGTTGCGGCCGGCTCGACGTCGCCTTCAACAATGCCGGCTTCCAGGAGCGCCGAGCGCCGCTGGAAGAGCAGGGCATGGAGATCTACGACAGCGTGTTCGACACCAATGTCCGCGCGCTGTTCCTGTGCCTGCGCCATCAATTGCCGGCGATGCTGGCGAAAGGGCGCGGCAGCATCGTCGTCAATGCCTCCGTCAGCGGCGTGCGCAATCCCAATCCCGGCTTCTCGCTGTATTCGGCGTCCAAGGCGGCGGCGATCTCGCTGACGCGCTCGGCCGCCATGGAGAACGCCCCGCGCGGCATCCGCATCAACGCCATCGCGCCCGGCCGCGTCGTCACCGACATGATGCTGCGCGCCGGTGTGGGCGATGTCGCGACGGTGAGCGCAGGCCTGCCGCTGCGGCGGATGGGGAGCCCGGAGGAAGTCGCGGAGGCCGTGGTGTGGCTGTCGTCGGATGCGTCGTCCTACGTGGTCGGGCACGTGCTGGCAGCGGATGGGGGATTTCTGGCGTCGTAATTTCGGGCGGTCGCGCCAGAAAATTCGCTGTCGTCCTGGCGAAAGCCAGGAGGTGGATTCACACTCGAAGTGCAACAGTTGAGAGGAGAAGGCCTCTGCCGGGGTTCTG
>NZ_LBKA01000232.1:0-80766 GCF_028128955.1 Bradyrhizobium sp. CCBAU 11386 | reverse complement strand
ACGAAGACTCGAGGTTACCATCTCGCGCCACAACCGCTCCCTGGGGTTATGGGTCCCGGCCCCCGTGCGCAATTGCGCCCTGGGCTGGGGACGACACCGAGCCTGATCCCGCCGGCTTCCATTTGGCTGGAGGCGTCGAATTAGCGCGGCTCGGGCCGTTTCCCGCAGCCCGGCGATGACGTATTGTACGCTCGCCAACCAAGCCCGCGGAGCATATCAGGACATCGCATAACAGCTCTTCATTATGCCGCTATCCCGAGCCAGGTTGGCGCGAACCGACAGAACAGGGAGGCAGTGCCATGACGATGAGGCCGGATCCCACCTTTCACGCATCGCCCAAGCTTGCGATGGAAGCACCTGCGGAGAACTTTGCCTATACGTTGCTGCTCAGTCCGGATTTCTCAAAGCCGGATGCTCTCGCGGTCATCGACGTCAAGCCGGGATCGCCGACCTATAGCCAAATCGTCCACACCGTGACGATGCCCAACAAGGGCGACGAGTTTCATCACTTCGGCTGGAATGCCTGCTCCTCCGCCTTGTCGCCGCTCGCCGGACACGCCTTCATCGAGCGGCGCTATCTCATCATCCCCGGGCTGCGCTCGTCGCGGATCTACATCATCGATACCAAGCCCGATCCGACCAAAGCCAAGATCCACAAGATCATCGAACCAGAGGAGGTCTTCAAGAAGACCGGCTACTCGCGGCCGCACACCATCCATTGCGGGCCGGACGGCATTTATGTGAGCACGCTGGGCGGCGGCGGCAAGGACGGCACCAACGGACCTCCAGGCGTTTTCGTCATGGATTGCGAGACGTTCGAGGTGCTTGGACGATGGGAGATCGACCGTGGCCCGCAGACATTGCATTATGACTTCTGGTGGAATCTGCCGCGCGATTACATGGTGACGAGCGAATGGGCGTTGCCGCCGCAGTTCGAGAACGGGATCGTCCCGGAGGATCTGCTGTCGAACAAATATGGCCATCGTCTCCACTTCTGGGATCTCCGCGCCCGGCGCAACGTGCAAACCATCGACCTCGGCGCCAATCATCAGATGGCGCTGGAAGTGCGGCCCGCACACGATCCGGTTCGCGAATACGGCTTCGTGGGCGTTGTGGTTGACACCACCAACCTCGAAGCATCGATCTGGACCTGGTGGCGCGAAGGCGGAAAATTCCATGCTGAGAAGACGGCGACGATCCCTCCCGAACCCGCGCCAAAGGAGCAGCTCCCGCCGCTGCTGCAGGGATTTGGCGCCGTGCCGCCGCTGGTGACCGACATCGACCTGTCGATGGATGACCGGTTTCTCTATGTTTCCTGCTGGGGCACGGGTGAAATGCGCCAGTACGATGTGAGTGATCCGCGAAAGCCGAAGCTTGCGGGCTCCGTCCACATCGGCGGCATCGCGCGCCGCACTCCCCATCCGAACGGCAAGGCATTTGCGGCCGGTCCGCAGATGGTCGAGATCAGCCGCGACGGCAGGCGCGTGTACTGGACCAATTCGCTCTATTCGACCTGGGACGATCAGTTCTATCCCGATGGGGTTCCGGGCGTGGAAGTCATGGCCAATGTCGGCCGCAACGGCGGCCTCGAGCTCGACAAGGACTATTTCGTGAGCTTCCCCGACGGATATCGTGCGCACCAGATCAGGCTCGAGGGCGGCGATTGTTCGACGGACTCCTTTTGCTACCCGTCGGTCTAGATGGGGGGCACGCGAGCCCGGCGCTTGGCTGGCTCTGGCTCGCTCTTGTTGCGAGCGGTCTCTACCACGGGGTCAATCCGGGAATGGGGTGGCCGCTCGCCGTTTCGGCCGGGCTCATGGACAAGAACCCACGCGCGCTGTTCCGTGCGTTGTGGGCTCTGGCGGCCGGACATCTCCTGGCAACACTTCTCGTGCTGCTGCCATTCGCGTTCCTGCTCGTACTGGCCGAGTGGCAGCGTTCGATCCAGCTCGGCGCGAGCCTTCTCGTCATCGGCTTCGGTGTCTATCGGCTGATCGAGCGGCGCCATCCCCGCGCGCTGGCACGAATTCCGCCAACGCAATTGGCGCTCTGGTCATTCGCCGTTGCCATTGCCCACGGCGCGGCCTTGATGCTCGTGCCGATCTATCTCGGGCTCTGCCAGGCCTTCGAGCTCGATGCCGGCCATGAGGCGGCGGGCGCGCTGATGAAGGCAAGTCTCGGGATGGCGGTGCTGGTGTCCCTGGTGCACGTTGCCGCCATGGTCAGCGCCGGCGGATGTCTGGCGTGGCTGGTCTACCGCTATCTGGGATTGAGGTTCGTCTCGCGAAGCTGGTTCAATCTGGATGCAGTCTGGGCGACCAGCCTCGTTCTGGTTGGCGCGGTGGCGCTCGCCTTCAATCTTGCGAGCTGGCGCTGAGGTCTACCGCGCCAAAGCCCACTCGCCGATGATGCGGAAGCGTGCCTTGGTCTCGTCCTGCTTGAACAGGGCGAGGCGGTCGATCGCCAGCGTGTCCAGACGAAGCGACGCGAACCGCGTCCGCAACATCTCCAGGATCGGGCCGCGGCGTTCTGCATCCAGCCGGCCGGTCAGGGTCATGTGGAAGCGGAATTCTTCCATCACGTAAGGGTAACCCCAGCGGTCGAGATAATCGCGCTGCCGCTCGGTGAGTTTGTGGGGCTTCCGCCGCGCGCGATCTCCCGCAGTGAGGGCCGCGCGGAAGGAATCGAATTCACGGGCGCAATCGGCGGCAAATTGCTGAAGAGCATCGACCGGCTCGGCCGGAATGACGGCAATGAAGCCGCTGATGGCATCGATGACAGGGCGGATCACCGGAATTGTCCGCCGTTCGCCGGCGAATGTCGCGCAGGCCGCGGCGAGATCCGCTTCGGTCCTGCCGGGCGCGAGCGCCATGGGCGCCTTCAGCGTGGCGTGAAAGCCGTATTTGCGGGGATCGGCGGAGACGTCGCGCCAGTCCGGTGCAACGTGCAGCGCCTCGGGCGGAAACGGCACCTCGTCGCCGGTATAGGCATCATAGCCGAGCAGCCCGGCGCCGAAGCGGGAGAGGGCGGTGTCGGCGCCGGCGGCAAAATAGATCGCGTAGCGGGGAATCATTGCCCGAGCATAACCGGTTTATGCCGCGACGGCAGCCTCGCGCGGCGCTGCCGCCGCGCTGAGCAGTCGTGTCGCATCGGTAAGATGCACGAGCTTTCCGCCTGCGACCACCGCGACCAGCCGCGGCCGCAGCGGCACGGTGTCGTCGATGAGCAGGATGTCGGCGCGGCGTCCTACGGCGAGGATGCCGCGGTCGGCAAGGCCGGTGGCGCGCGCCGGCGCCGCGGAGACCAGGCTCCAGGCCTCGGTCAGCGGCAACACGCCATCGGCGGCGAGGCGGAACGCGGCGAGCAGCTGCGCGGGATAGTAATAATCCGACGCCAGCACCGAGCAGAGCCCTTTTGCGATCATGTCGGATGCCCTGGTCCAGCCGGTGTGGCTGCCGCCGCGCACGACGTTCGGCGCGCCATAGACGATGGCATCGCCGTGGCGCGCTGCCGCCCGCGCCGTCTCCTCGTTGATCGGAAACTCGGCGATCATCGCGCCGAGCTCGCGAAATTCCTGGCGCATCGCGGGTGTCGCATCGTCATGCGAGAGCATCCGCACGTCCGCCGCGCGGGCAGCCGCCGCGAGCCGCGACACGGAGGCCGGCACGTCGGCGGCGCGCGAGATCACGCGGTCGACCAGCCTGTCAAAATCCTCGCTGGACAAGCCGGTGCGCTCCACCATGCGGTTGCGCTTGCGCGGCTTCGCCATGTCGGCGACGGTGCCGTCCATGTGGTCGTTGAAGGCGAACAAGTCGACGCGCCCCTCGGCGAGCCACTGGGCGATCTCGGTTTCGGCATCGAGATTGTAGGTCTCGTGCCGCAGATGGAAGCGGGTGTCGGCGGCAAATTGCGGACGCTGCCGCTCGATCGCCTCCATCAAGCCGCGCGCATTGTCGGCGCTGCGCAGGCCCGGCTCCCACGAGCAGGTCGTGGCGTGAAACACCGTGGTGATGCCGTTGCTGATCGCCTGGCGGTCGCTGTCGGCGAGCGCGACGTCGATCGGGAAGTCCACGCCGGCGCGCGGCATCATCTGCCGCTCGAAGGCATCGCCATGCAGATCGACGATTCCCGGCAGCACCAGCAGATTGCGTGCATCGATCGCGAGCCGAGCCCGGCCACGGGAGGCATCGACCTGTGCGATGTCCGTTCCGGACACGCTGAGTGAAGCTTCGACCAACTCGGTGCCGATCAGGGCCCGGCCGCCCTCGAGGAAAATGTCTGTCACGCGACCGCGCTTCGTTTGTTGGCAGGGGAGTGTGCCCGTGCTTCATACGTGGAGAGAAAATCTTCAATCCCGAGCTTGCGGAAATCGGGCAGCGCTTCACGCAATTTGTCGTGATCCCAGTCCCACCAGGCGAGCCGCGCAAGCCGTCCGGCGATCTCTTCAGAGAACCGCCGCCGCACGATGCGCGCGGGATTGCCGGCAACGATAGTGTAGGCCGGCACGTCCTTGGTGACGATGGCGCCGGCCGCGATCACCGCGCCGGTGCCGATGTTGCGGCCGGGCAGCACGATCGCGCCATGGCCGATCCAGACGTCGTGGCCGATATGGACGTGATGCTGGCGCCGCCAGTCGAAGAAATCTGTGTCGTCCCTCTCGCCCTCGAAGTAGGCGCTGGAACGGTAGGTAAAGTGGGCCTGTGTCGCGCGATGCATCGGATGATTGCCGGGGTTGATGCGCGTCATCGCCGCGATCGAGCAGAATTTTCCAACGGTCGCGTAGGTGATCTGCGAATCGTTCACGACATAGGAGTAATCGCCCATCGTGACTTCATGCAGGATCGTGCGCGCGCCGACCTCGGTATAGGCGCCGAGCCTGGTCTCGTGCAGCTTGGCTGAGGGATCGATGGTCGGTTGGACTGAAAGGGCTTTGCCGGCCATGTCGTATCCGAAGCGCGAGGGTGGGCGTTTCTCTTCGAGCGGCTTGATGACAATGTCATGACGCAGCGATGACAGGGGATGAGGTGTGTTGGATCGCCGCACCGCAACGTGCATGTCACACAAGTGTCAAGCGTCGGCGTTAGCGGTGGGTCCCAGCTACTCTGGAGCCCAGCATGCTGGTGGTTGAAGGTCTGACGTGCCGCTTTGGCGCAAAAGCCGCGGTGGACGACGCTTCGTTTCAAATTTCCCCCGGCGGATTCGTCGGCGTGATCGGACGATCCGGCGCCGGCAAGTCGACCTTGCTCCGGACCATCAACCGCCTGGTGACGCCGACGCAGGGACGCATCCTGTTCGACGGCATCGACGTCACCGCGCTGCGCGGCAAGGAGCTGCGGCAGTGGCGGGCGCGCTCGGCGATGATCTTCCAGCAGTTCAACCTCGTCGGCCGGCTCGATGTTCTCACCAACGTCCTGATGGGGCGCCTCGCGACGATGCCGGCCTGGCGCTCGCTGTCGCAGACCTGGCCCGAACACGACAAGGCGCTGGCGATGTCGGCGCTCGAGCAGTTCGATATCGCCGCGCTCGCCGCCCAGCGCGCCGACCAGCTCTCCGGTGGCCAGCAGCAGCGCGTCGCGATCGCCCGCGCGCTGGTGCAGCAGCCCGACATCATTCTCGCCGACGAGCCGATTGCTTCGCTCGACCCGCGCAACACCAAGATCGTGATGGATGCGCTGCTGCGCATCAACAAGCATTTCGGCATCACCGTTCTCTGCAACCTGCATTCGCTCGACCTGGCGCGTAGCTATTGCGACCGCCTGATCGGCATGGCGCAGGGCCGCGTGGTGTTCGACGGCGCGCCGTCTGCGCTGACCGATCACGTCGCGCGCGAACTTTACGACCTCGAAGCCACCGACGTCATGGGCGGCACGCCGGTGCCGGCGCCCGAAGGCATTCCGGCGCTCGGAACGGCGGCCGCCGCCTGAGCCGCAGCGCTTCTGTAGTTGCCAGTTTTTGCGTCAACCGACCCCAACCGATGAAGAGGGTATCATGATCACTCGCAGATTATTTCTTGCCGGCGCCGCCGCGCTCGCGTTCACGGCCTCTGCCTCCGCCGACGACTGGAAAGCCAAATATCCCGAGCTGACCTTCGCGGTCGTTCCGGCCGAGAACGCCTCCGGCGTTACCGAGCGCTGGGCGCCGTTCGTGAGCTATCTCTCCAAGGAATTGGGTGTGAAGGTCACGCTGCGCATCGCCAATGACTACGCTGCCGTGATCGAGGGTCAGCGCGCCGGCAACATCCACATCGCCAGCTACGGCTCGGCCTCGTTCGCCCGCGCCCGGCTGACCGGCGTCAAGACCGACGCCTTCGCCAACGACATCAACGCCGACGGCTCGACCGGCTACTATTCGGTGTTCTTCGTCAAGGCGAACAGCCCCTACAAGAGCGTCGACCAGCTCAAGGGCAAGAATCTCGGCCTCGTCGATCCGAACTCGACGTCCGGCAACAACGTGCCGCGCTTCGAGCTCGACAAGATGGGCATCGCGGATGCCGACAGCTATTTCGGCAAGGTCGTCTTCACCGGCAGCCACGAGAACGCGATGCTCGCGCTGGCGCAGGGCACGGTTGACGTCGCGGCCAACCAGTGGACCAGCGACGATGATTCGACGCTGGCGCAGATGCTGACCAAGGGCATGCTGAAGAACGCCGACGGCTCGGCGATGAAGAAGGACGATTTCCGCATCATCCACAAGTCGGCGCCGATCATCAACGGCCCCTATGCCTACAACTCGGACCTGCCGGAAGAGGCCAAGGCGGCCATCGCCAAGGCGTTCTTCGACGCGCCGACCAAGGACAAGGCCGCGTTCGACCGTCTCTCCGACGGTCAGAAGAAGGGTTTTCATCCCGCCACCACCAAGGATTGGGATGGCACGATCGAGCTGATCAAGTTCGTCGATGCACTGCGTAAGAAGAAGGCGTCCTGAGTTTCGGGACGACGAACTGGAGCCGGGTCGATGGACCCGGCTCTTTCTCTTTGATCGGCCACTTTTCCTGAACAGATGACCGTCGCGGTTTCGATCCTGCCCGAGCAGCAACTGGCTGCGCTGAACGCCGCTTATCATCAGGCGGTCGCGCGCAGGCGGCTCCGTCTCTTGCTCGGAGTTGTGGTGTTCGCCGCCGCGCTGCTTCTTGCCGCGATCGGCGCCGAAGTTAACCTGCGCACCTTCTTCACCTATTTCGGCAACTTCGTCAGCTATTTCGATCGCATCCTCACGCTCGACAACGGCCAGCGGGTCTGGACCGATGCCGGCGAGTGGCTGTGGGGCTGGCGCAAATGGCTGAAGATGCTGGGTGAGACGCTGCTGATCAGCTATGTCGGCACGCTGATCGGCGCGACCTTCGCCTTCGTCCTGAACTTCTTCGCGGCGGAAAATACCTCGCCCGCGCCCTGGCTGCGCTTTACGGTGCGGCGCCTGCTGGAGTTCGCCCGCACCGTCCCGGGCATCGTCTTCGCGCTGATCTTCGTGATCGCCTTCGGGCTCGGGCCGATGGCGGGCGTGCTGGCGATCGCGATCCATTCCACCGGTGCGCTCGGAAAGCTGTTCTCCGAGATCGTCGAGAATGCCGACATGAAGCCGGTCGAGGGCATCCGCTCCACCGGCGCGAGCTGGCTGTCGTGCATGCGCTTTGCCGTCGTGCCGCAGGTGACCGCGGGCTACGCCAGCTACGCGCTGCTGCGCTTCGAGATCAATGTTCGCGAAGCCTCCGTGATGGGCTTTGTCGGTGCCGGCGGCATCGGTCAGGAGCTCGTCGTCGCCATCCGCAAGTTCTATTATTCGGACGTCAGCGCCATCCTGCTCACCATCATCGTCACCGTCTTCGTCATCGACATCACCACCGGCTGGCTGCGCGGCCGCCTGTTCGGCAAGGAGGCGCGGACGTGACGCGGCGGCAGGAGGTCGACACCGCGCAGCTTCGCGCGCGCTATCCCGACGTGTTCGACCGGCCCGCTTCGGCGCGGCTCGCAATGCCGGCGATGATCGTCGCGACGTTCGCGATCCTGATCTACGGCCTCGTCGATCTCGACTTCTCGCCGTCGCGCTTCCTCGCCGGCCTCAGCCAGCTCGGCTGGATCAGCCTGATGATGATTCCGCCCGATCCCGGCACCTCGCTGCCGATCTATTTGAAGGCGCTCGGTGAGACGCTGTCGATCGCCTTGCTCGGCACGACGCTCGCGGCGGTGTTCGCGCTGCCGGTCAGCCTGCTCGCCGCCCGCAACGTCGTGCCGTCGAACATCCTTCGCTTTCCGATCCGCCGTTTCCTCGATTCGATCCGCGGCGTCGACACGCTGATCTGGGCGCTGGTGTGGATCAACGTGGTCGGGCTCGGCCCCTTCGCCGGCGTGCTCGCCATCGCGGTGTCGGATTTCGGCGCCTTCGGAAAACTGTTCTCGGAGGCGATCGAGGGCGCCGACCAGAAGCAGGTCGAGGGCATCCGCGCCTCCGGCGGCAGTGCGCTGCACGAAATCCGCTTCGGCCTGTTGCCGCAGGTCCTGCCCGTGATTGCCGGCCAGGTGCTTTATTTCATCGAGTCCAACACCCGCTCGGCCACCATCATCGGCATCGTCGGCGCCGGCGGCATCGGCCTCCAGCTCGCCGAGCAGATCCGCGTGCTGGAATGGCAGAGGGTGTCGTTCCTGATCCTGATGATCCTGGTCGCGGTCGCCGCGATCGATTTCATCTCGGGCAAGCTCCGTTTCGCCATCATCGGAAGGCGCGCGGTAGCTTAGGTTGTTCTCTTCCCTTCGTCCCCGGTCAGGGCGCACTGTCAATGCTGCGCGAGATGTCTACTCCATCCCCGCGCGCCGCAACCCTTCGAGATAATGCTCGCGGTCCTGCTCCAGCAGCATCGGCAGCTCGCTTGTGATCCAGGCGAGCGAGATGCCGGGCTGGGCGCGGCGCAAGCCTTCCAGCGCGGACGCGGCAAGGGCCGGATCACCCAACATACCTGCGGCCGCCGTCAGCACGCGATGTGCGCCGACGAAATCGGCGCGCTGCCGCATCGATTCGCGCGCCATCTGCAAGCTAGCCTCGTAGTTGCGGCCGATGAACTGGGCGTAGGCGGCAACCCCGCAATAGATCGCCGCGAGCGGATCGCGCGGGCTCAGCCGCAGCGCGCGGCGCGCGGCGGCATCGCCGTCCTGCCATCGTCCCGCGTAGCACAGCGTGACGCCATAGAAGGCGTGCGCCATCGCGAAATTCGGATTGAGGCTCAAGGCCAGCTCAAACTCCGCCAGCGCGTCGTCGAAGCGGCGGCGGAACAGGTAGGTATAGGCGAGGCCGTGATGGGCCCAGGCGTCCTCGCGATCGGCCTCCACCGCCGCAAGCGCCGCACGTTCGGCGACCGGCACGGTCGCGGCCATGTCGGCCCAGCCCATATGCGCGCCGAAGATATGGCTGGTCGCGAGCAGGCCCAGCGCCTTGCCATAAGCGGGATCGATCGCGACGGCCTTCTCGAGCAGCCCTTGCGCGGCCGCATTGTCCTCGCGGGTGATGCGCCAGTGGTGCGATAATGCGCGCATCACGAGATCCCAGGCATCCAGGCTGCCAGGTGGCTTCTGCCCGGCGCGAAAGCTCTCGGCCGTATAGAGCTGCGGCTCGATCGCGGCGACGATCGCCTCGGTGATATCGTCCTGCACGGCGAAGATGTCGGCAAGCTCGCGGTCGTAGCGTTCGGCCCAGAGATGGCTGCCCGTCGAGACGTCGTTGAGCTGGGCCGAGATGCGCACGCGCTCGCCGCTCCGCCGCACGCTGCCTTCGACCACGTAGCGTACACCGAGCTCGCGCGCGACCTCGTGGATGTGCACGGCGCGGCCCTTGTAGACGAAGGAGGAATTGCGCGCGACGACGAAGAACCAGCGCAGCTTCGACAGCGCGGTGATGATGTCCTCGCTGATGCCGTCGGAGAAATAGTCCTGCTCGCGGTCACCGCTCATGTTGGTGAAGGGCAGCACCGCGATGGCGGGCCGCTCGGGCAGCGCGAGTGCCGTCTGCGGCGCCTGTATCCACCGGCCGGGCTCCGGCGGGGCCGCTGCGAGCTTGGTCTCGACATCGCCGACGAAGCGAAATCCCTTGCGCGCGATGGTGCGGATCAGCGCCTGGCTCGCGCCGCTGTCGCCGACCGCCTTGCGTGCCGCGTTGATCCGGCTGGTCAGGGTGGATTCGGAGACGCTGCGCCCGTGCCAGATCTTGTCGATCAGCTCGTCCTTGCTGACCACCCGGTCGCGGTTTTCCATCAGATGGACGACGAGGTCGAAAACCTGCGGTTCCACGGAAATGGGAACCTGCTCGCGGCTCAGCTCGCGCCGGTCGGTGTCGAGAAGGTGATCCCGGAACAGAAACTGCACGTCGAAAACTCAGACCTCACGACGACATCGGACAATGATGAAATCAAAATGGATTTCGACTTGAAGTCTGTGAGTCCGCCGAAGGGCCCGCCCGGTTCACCGCAATCGCCAGATGGCAGCCATGCTGATTTCGGGGAGGAATACAACCTGAATGAGAATCTGGCCGTTTCGGTCAGATTGTCGCGGGCTACGTCGTGAATCTGACATTGCCGACTGCCGCAGCCATCGCCGTCATCCTGAGGTGCCGTAGCGTAGCGGAGGCCTCGAAGGATGGACGGCCCGGCTGCATCCCGGCCGCTCATCCTTCGAGGCTCCGCGTGCGCTGCTTCGCATCGCGCGCTTCGTACCTCAGGATGACGGTTCGAATAGCATCGCAGCCCGCATGTCACCGTGCTCATGCGGGCCACAACTGCAGAATCGAAGCATTCCAGAATCTTTCCGCGGCAGCCTGGATTGCTCGTCGAGCTCCTCGCAATGACGGTGTTGAGGTCGCGTGAGATATCTCCCCGATGTCGTCCTGGCGAAGGCCGGGACCCATACCGCGGAATCTATCGATTGGGGCGGTAGAAGTCCCGCACATGGAGTCTTCGCCGAACTGCTTCCTGGGGTGATCGCGACGAGCGCAGGGCGCTCGCGCGGAGGTCCTGGCTTTCGCCAGGACGACATTGAGTGTGTGTCGAACAGTGAATGTCGATTGCTCCGCTTGATATCCCGCGTAAGCTGTTGCCACACAAGACAACAGCCACGAAGAAACGCCCATGCCCGCTTTTCACGCCTCGACCACCGTGCTCGACTCCATGCTGTTCCGTGACGCCTTCGGCACGCCGCAGATGCGGGAGGTGTTTTCCGATGTCGCGCTGGTTGCGCGCTATGCCGAGGTCGAAGTGGCGCTGGCGAAGGCGGAGGCCAAATGCGGCGTGATCCCGCAGGATGCCGCCGACCAGATCGCGGCGCGGACCGACGTCGCTGCGCTCGACTTCGACCTGTTGCGGCAGGAGACCGACATCGTCGGCTATCCGATCCTCCCCTTGGTGCACCAGATGGTGAAGCAATGCGGCGATGCCGGCCGCTACGTGCATTGGGGCGCGACCACGCAGGACATCATGGACACCGCCGTGGTGCTGCAATTGCGGGCTGCGCTCGAGATCGTCGAGCGCGACATTGCGGAGCTGCGAAAGATTCTCGCCGATCTCTCGAAGCGTCATCGCGACACGCCGATGGCGGGGCGCACCCATCTCCAGCAGGCGCTGCCGGTCACCTTCGGCTACAAGACCGCGATCTGGCTCGCGATGTTCGACCGTCATGCCGAGCGTCTGGCGCAATTGAAGCCGCGCGTGCTGGTCGGCCAGTTCGCCGGCGCCGCCGGCACGCTGGCCTCGCTCGGCGACAAGGGCTTTGAGGTGCAGGAGGCGCTCTGCACCGAGCTGAAGCTCGGCGTTCCCGCCTCGACCTGGCACGTCGCGCGCGACGGCTTTGCCGAGGCCGTGAACTTCCTCGCGCTCGTCACCGGCTCCCTCGGCAAGATCGCGCTCGACATCATGATCATGGCCTCGACCGAGTTCGCCGAGGTCTACGAGCCCTTCGTCAAGGGCCGCGGCGCCTCCTCGACCATGCCGCAGAAGCGCAACCCGATCTCCTCGGAACTGATGCTGGCGGCGTCCAAGGCGGTGCGCCAGCATGCGGGCCTGATGCTGGATGCGATGGTGCAGGATTTCGAGCGTGCCACCGGCCCCTGGCACGCCGAATGGATGGCGATCCCCGAAAGTTTCGTGCTGACTGCCGGGGCGCTGCACCAGGCGAGGTTCGCGCTCGCGGGCCTCATCGTCGACGAGGCGAAGATGAACGACAATCTCGCCATCAGCCGGGGCCTGATTGTGGCCGAAGCGGTCATGATGGGGCTCGCGCCGCAGATCGGGCGGCAGGAGGCGCATGACGTGGTCTACGACGCCTGCCGGCTCGCCAACGAGAAAGGTTTGACGCTGGCGGACGCGCTCTCGTCCGACTCGCGCGTCTCTACCAGAATCGACCGCGCGACGATCGATGCGCTCACTTCACCGAAAAATTACCTTGGCCTTGCTCCCGCCATGGTCGACCGGGTGCTGAAATCGGCAACGCGTTGAAAACCAAGATGCGTGAAACTGCGTATCTTTCGTCGCCCCCAATACGCTCGTATACTTGTGTCTCGCGATGCTAGACTTAGATTGAGCGAGAGACTTTCGGCAGAGGACCCGGCATGACCGATCAACGCATCACCTCCACTCCCATCGATCCTGCGAAACTCGACCGGCTGGCCGAGGTGGCGGTGAAGGTGGGCCTGGGCTTGCGGCCGGGACAGGATCTGCTCCTGACGGCGCCCGCGATTGCGCTGCCGCTGGTGCGGCGGATCGCCGTTCATGCCTACAAGGCCGGCGCCGGTATCGTGACGCCGATCCTGTCGGACGAGGAGATGACGCTGGCGCGTTACCGCCACGGTCATGACAACAGTTTCGATCGCGCCGCCGGCTGGCTCTATGAAGGCATGGCCAAGGCATTCTCAGACAACACCGCGCGGCTCGCCATCGTCGGCGACAATCCGATGCTGCTGTCGGGCGAAGATCCGTCCAAGGTGGCGCGCGCCAGCAAGGCCAACTCGATGGCCTATCAGCCGGCACTGGAAAAGATCGTCAATTTCGACACCAACTGGAACATCATCGCCTATCCGAGCCCGTCCTGGGCCAAGCAGGTGTTCCCTGGCGATCCCGAGGACGTCGCGATCGGCAAGCTCGCGGATGCGATCTTTGCGGCCTCCCGCGTCGATCGCGAGGACGCGATGGCCAACTGGGCAAGCCACAATGCGGTGCTGCGTGAGCGCACCAACTGGCTCAACGGCCAGCGTTTCCGCGCCTTACAGTACTCAGGACCGGGCACCGACCTCACCATCGGGCTTGCCGACGGCCATGAATGGGAGGGCGGCGCCTCTCTGTCCAAGAACGGTATCAGCTGCAACGCCAACATCCCGACCGAAGAGGTCTTCACCACGCCGCATTGCCGCCGCGTCTATGGTCATGTCGTGAGCTCGAAGCCACTGTCCTACCAGGGCACGCTGATCGACAACATCGCGGTGCGCTTCGAGGACGGCAAGATCGTCGACGCGAAGGCCTCGCGCGGCGCCGAGGTGCTGAACAAGGTGCTCGACACCGACGAGGGCGCGCGCCGTCTCGGCGAAGTGGCGCTGGTGCCGCATTCCTCGCCAATCTCGCAGAGCGGGCTGTTGTTCTACAACACGCTGTTCGACGAGAACGCGGCCTCGCACATCGCGCTCGGCCAGTGCTATTCGAAGTGCTTCGTCAACGGCGCCCAGCTGACACCGCAGCAGATCGCAGCGCAAGGCGGCAACCAGAGCCTGATCCATATCGACTGGATGATCGGCTCGGCCGAGACCGACATCGACGGCATTCTCACCGATGGCAGCAAGGTACCGGTGTTCCGCAAGGGCGAGTGGGCGAAGTAGGACTTCCCATCACGCCGCTGCGTTGCGCAGCATCGGGTTGTTGTCGATGCTGAAGCGGTTGAACAGCGTCGTGAACGGGCTGCCGTCGGTGGCCCGCACGATGGCGTCGGAAGCAGCCACCGCCTCGTAGAGCGCACCGACCGGATCGTCCGGCTCGGGCAGGTCGAGGCCCTTGCGGATTTCCTCGCGGGCCTCGTTGACCTCGTCCTCGTCGTCGAGGGTCGCCTCCAGCGCATCCGCCGCGCGCCGCATCTCCGCGAGGTCGCCGCCCGCGGAGAATCTGAGAATGTCGAGCCAGTAGGGGCGGGCCACGACGAGCTGGATGAAGGCCTCGAACGTAGCAGCGATAATTCCTGCGCGGCCCCCCGATGACACGTAGAGCACATTCTGCGACGGCAGCAGCACGAACGCGCCGCCGGAGCCGTCACTGCCGATCTGCCGGGGGCTTTCGACGCCGTCGACGGTAAACCAGGGCTCCTCGTCCGGCGTGAAGGAGATATCAAGGCCCCCGAGCCGGGTCACGACCTGGCTGTTGGCTGTCAGAACCTCGGGCGTGAGGGGCATCAGCGCGGCTCCTTTCAGTCACTTCGCGCATTTTGTCGCACCCCGGAAAAGATGGGTTCATGTGCGCGAATTTGCAGGGGAATCGCGGCGTTAGCTGCTTCGCACATGCAACTTGCGGCTGATTGTCGAGGCCTGCGTAAGAAAGAATTAAAAGCCGATCACTAGCGTTGCCAACATCATTGGAAACAATCCGGGCCCCGAACCGGGCCAAACCTATTTTCATTCCCTGAGGAAACAGATGTCGCGCGCAATGATTGAAATCGGCAGTTGCAATGTGGATCTCGAGCTGCGGCCGATCGAGCCGTCCTGGATCATCGAGGGCAATCCGGTGTCGCGCTCGCACATCCTGTCCACCAGCGCGGACGGTACCGCCTCGACCATCATCTGGTCGTGCACCGAAGGGCGCTTCAACTGGTACTACGACATCGACGAGACGATCATGATCATGGAAGGATCGATCGTGCTCGAAAGCGACGGCATGCCGCCGAAGCGCTACGGCCCCGGCGACGTCATCTTCTTCCGCGACGGCGCGCATGCCAAATGGCATGTCGAAGGCCACGTCAAGAAGATCGCGTTCTGCCGCAAGACCAGTCCCGTGATGATCGGTTTCCTGATCCGCGTGGTCAACAAGCTCAAGAAGATGTTCGCCTCCAGCGGCGAGCGCCGTCCCGCCTCGCTGATGGGTGCCGGCTAGCGCCTGCCCGGACAACAACGTTTCAAGGACGCTTCCCAGCGGCCACGACGAAGAGGGGTCGGGATCAACATCCCGGCCCCTCTTCTCGTCATGACGGCAAATCTTGTCATGACGGCAAGTCGAGCCGGTAGACATCGGTCGCGGTCTGCGAGAACAGCGCCGTCTTCTCGGCCTCGCTCAGAGGCGATGCGATGCGCTTGAAGGCGTTGAAGATCGCCTGGTAGCTGCACTGGCCCTTGTCCGGCGGGAAATTGCTCTCGAACATCGCGCGTCTTGCGCCGAATGCCTCGATGCAGGTCTCGATATAGGGCCGCCAGGCCGCGGCAAGCTCTTGGGACGACGGCGGCCTCTCGCGCAGATGGAAATCGTAGCCCAGCAGGCACATCGCGAGGCCGCCGAGCTTCACCACCACGTTCTCGCATTTGGCGATCTCGCGGATCGAGGCGCGCCATTGCGGGAACACCTCCTCGCGTCGTCCTGCAAAGCGGCCGACGCCGGCCGGACCGCCGCAATGGTCGAGCACGATCTGGGTGTCGGGGAAGGCGCGCGCGAGCTCGGCCAGCTCGCCGATCTGCGGATGGAACAGCCAGGCATCGAAGCTGAGGTTCAGCGGCGCGAGGCAGGCAAAGCCCTTGCGGAAGGTCGGATCCTGCAACAGCCCCTTCGGCCGGTTCGCATACATGCCGGCGACGACGGGATCCTGGTCCCAGGCCGAGGAATGCCGGATGCCGCGGAAACGGCCGTTGCCCGCCGCGATCTCGGCTTCCAGCACCGGCCTGGCGGCGTCGCCCAGCAGCAGGTTCACATGGCTGACGATGCCGGCGCAGATCGCGGCCGTGCCGTAAGCACCGCTTGCGCTCATCGCGGCGACGCCGTTGGCGAACTCGACTTCGCCGACGGGCCGGAACGCCTCGGGCCCGTGCGCGCGATACATCGAGCGGCAGTCGACATAGACGGTGGCGATGATGTTGTGGCCGGAGGCGATGTCGGCCGCCATCTCCTCGATCAGATAGCGGTGCCCGCGATTCCAGAGATGGTGATGGGGATCGACGATCGGCCGCGAGGGATCGATGATCTCCTCCTGATGCAGCGCGAGCCAGTCCTCGCGCGGCTCGACGAATAGCCCGCTCGTGTTGGCGGGTAGACCGCTTGCAGACATCGGCGTTCGCTCCCGTTTTGTTTTTATGGCGGGAGCCTAGCACCTCATCCTTGCGTACAGCAGCGCGCGCCGCGCAACCGCGCCCTTCACCGCGAGCACAACGGCGCCGTCGTCAGCCCTTGCGCCGCTTCGCCCTCACATCGACCACAAGCCGCCAGTCAGACGCCGCGGTCGGCTTGACCTCGCCGAGCCAATGGAAGGAGTCGCCGGCAATCTCCGTAAAACTCCACCGCGTCAGGTCGCCGGACTCGGTCGTGCCTTCCTGCACGATGTCATCGCCGCGCGGACGGCCGATCTGCTGGCGGAACACGCTGCGGCCGGGATCGAACCAGGAGATTCGCCACGCGGATATGGAGGGGTCATAGACCCGCAGCGTCGTGCCGTACCAATTGCCGGCGATCGGAAAGGCCGGGCTGCCGGTGCGACGGGGAATGATCCAGACGTCCTGGACGGCGCGGCCTTCCAGCACCCAGCCGAAATGGATTTCGCCGGGCGCGACGTGTTTCGTTCCATCGGGGCCGTGGGCGGTGATCTCGGCATCCCAGTCGCCGACGAACTGGCCGTAAAGCCGGAGCGCCGCTTCATGCTCCGCGTTCGGTCCATCCGCGTGCAACAATCGCGCAAAATCGGTCATGTCGATCTCCTGTTGCGGGAAGATCAGCACCAATGCGCGGCAGCCGGCTTGGAGAAAATTGCGCCTCAGACGCCGTCGAGGATGATCACCGTCGGCTTCGACGGCAGCGCATCGCGCGACATCCGGAAGGAGCGCTCGAGGCGCCGGTCGATCTCGAACTGCTGGCCGATCCGGCGCATGAAATCGTCGAGCGGGGTGGCGAAACGGTGCATCGGCAGCACCACCGAGGCGCGCAGCCGTTTGGTGATCTCGGAGATGCCGTCCAGCGACATGGTGTAGGTGCCGTCGATCGGCACCATCACGATGTCGAGCCGCCCGATCTGGGCGAAATGGCTGTCGTCGAGCTTGTGGTGGAGGTGGCCGAGATGGCCGATGCAGAGGCCGGCGACCTCGAAGATGAAGATCGAATTGCCGTCGCGGATCATGTCGGTGCCGGCATCGTCGCCGAAATAGCGGCGGATGTCGGTCGTGACGTTGCGGACGAAGGTGTCGCCGATGCGTTCCGACACGATGGCCGGTTTGCCGTCCTCGCTCCAGCCATGCAGCACATGGGGAATGCGCTTGTCGGGGAAGAGCGTGTAGTGGGTGCTGTGGGCCCGGTTCATGGTGGCCACATCGGGCAGCCGGCCGACCTGATAGGCGCCGCTATAGTCGGTCGCGATGCGCAGGCCGCCGGGCGTGTCGATGGTGTAGGTGGAGTGGCCGGCATAGGTGATCTCGACCTCGGCCGCGCCAGCCGCCTGCCGGAAGGCGACCGGCATGGCGCGCGGCGCGGTGTTGGCCATCGCCAGGCACTCGCTGCGTTGTGGCTGCTGCTGGGCGAGGGCAGGCGAGAGGAACGCGCCGAACAGCGCCAGAGCCGCCGAAACAAGTTGCCACATATCCGTCCCCGATGACCTCAGGGGAAGTCTAGCGTGCAACGCAGCACAGAGCCAATGGCCTGCGATCAACAGCGCGTCAGTGTCGCACCCTCACTCCCGCCGCGGGCTGAATTTCCAGGTGATGGCGACGAGGCTCGCGGTGATCAGGCCACTGATGAGGCCGGCAAGCGGCAGCGCGAGCAGCAACGCGGCGGTCGCGGCCCAGCCGATCGAGGAGAAGGCTTCGGCGAAGGTCGCAAGCCGCGAGGAGGTCTGGCGGCGGCGGAATTGGCTGCGCCGGGCCTGCACCCGGAACCAGAGCTGGATCGCGGTCGCGGAGGCCGCGCTGATGATGATCGCAACGGCACTGACCGCAGCCTGGATCGGCGAGGCAAACGCCAGCGTCGCGACCAGCGGGCAGAAGATGACCGCGATCGCGATCAGCACCACCTCGATCTTGGCGCGAATGACGCTGGACGGCGTCAGCGGCGCGGTCGCGACCAGGTCGGGGGCGTCCTCGCCCGAGATCGTCAGCCAGGCCAGCCCGCCGGCGAGCTGTCCCGCCGCCATCACGATCACAGGCGTGATCAGCGTCAGTGCGGCAGAGCGGTCGGCGAAGCTGCGCCAGAGCAGCAGCGCCGGCGGCACCAGATAGAGCAACTGCATCAGGGTCTGCGAGATCAGCCAGGGATCGCGCCAGAGCAGCGAAAATTCCTTGCGGCGCAGCGCCTGCTGCCGCGATCCGCCGCGGAACGGCCGCTGCGCGCTTCGGCGGCCGGATGTGCCGTACGCCGCGGCGTCGATCGCGGTGTCGGCAAAGCGGCCCGAGAAGATCGCCATGACGCTGCCCAGCAGCACCAGCCCGAGCGCGAGAAGCAGCAGCAGTGCCTCGCTGTCGCCCATGACTGCCCGCGCCGGCCACCACCAGATACTGTCGAGGTCGGGGGCGTGTTCGGCAAAGGTGCCGGAGGTCAGGATGGTGATGCGCGACAGCGTGCCATAGGACATGATCGCGGCGACCTGGAGCGCGATCACGAAGCCGGCGCCGATGATGGCGGCGAGGATCTGCGCCACGAAGCGCGTCCGCGCCGGGCCGATCAGGCGAAACAGCAGGATGGTGACGGCAATCGCGATCGCCGCAGCCGACAGGCCCATCGCGACGACGACGCCGAACGCCGCAAGCCAGCGCGGTCCGCCGCCGATCACCAGCACGTCGATGAAGGGTGTCGAGAACAACAGCGCCAGCACCGTGACGGCGAGCGCGATCGCGGCGATGCGCACCGAGAACAGGTTGGCCAGCGTCGCCGGCGAAGACATGATCAGATCGAGATCGGCGCGGGCATAAAACGCCCGCGTCACCGATTCGATCGCCTGCGACAGCATCAAGGTCCAGGCCAGAAAGATGGTTGCCGTGATCACGATCAGCGAGGATTTGTCGAGCGGCAGTTGCAGGTCGGCGAGGCGGCCGATCACCGCCCAGGCCGGCACGTGCAGGAGCGCTGCGAAGAGAAGCAGGCCGATGACGGCGGCGCGCGTCCGCTTGCGCCGGCCGCCGGTCATCACGGCGAGCCATTCGCGCCAGGCAAGCCGGAGCTCGTGGCGGGCAAACCAGGACAGCGCAGTCGCCGAGCTCATGCGGCTTCCTGGAGCGTCACCAGTGCGATGAAGAGATCTTCCAGGCTGGTGTCGGCATGGCCGTTCTGCTGGCGCAGCTCGGTGAGCGTGCCTTCGGCGACGAGGCGGCCCGAGGCGATCACGCCGATGCGGTCGGCCATGCGCTCGGCAACCTCGAGAATATGCGTGGTCATGATCACGGTGCAGCCGGCGCGGACGCGCTCGCTCAGGAGGCCCTTCACGTGGCGGGCGGAGACGGCATCGAGCCCCGTCAGCGGCTCGTCGAGGATGATGAGGCGGGGTTCGTGCACCAGCGCGCCGGCCAGCGCCACCTTCTGGCGCATGCCCTTGGAAAAGCCCTCGCAGCGTTCGTGCCGGTGCGCCTCGAGCCCGAGCGAGCTGAGCAGCCCCTCGGCGACCGGTTCCGAGACGGATGGCGCGATGCCCCAGAGCCCGGCGACGAATTCGAGATATTCGAGCGGGGTTAGCTTGTCATAGATCATCGGCTCGTCGGACACCCACGCCATCACCTGCTTGGCGGCGACGGGGTTTTCCAGCGCATCGATGCCGAAGATCGAGACCGCGCCGGAGTCGGGCCGCAAGAGGCCAGCAACCATGCGCAAAGTGGTGGTCTTGCCGGCGCCGTTGGGGCCGACCAGGGCGTAGAATTCACCGGCGTGAATTGTGAGGTCGAGGCCATCGACCGCCAGACGGTCAAAACGCTTCGTTAACCCTCGGACTTCGAGCGCCGAGCTGTCCGGCTTCATGACGGCCACACCATCCGATTTTGCATCGCCCGCGACCATGACCCGAAGATGTTTCGGCGCGGTGAATCGCATTGCCGCAAATTCCGTCATCCGTCTTGGACTAAAGGCAAGTCACCGTTTGTTGACAGCGCTTGGCGGTTCAGGCTGAATTGGCGCCGGGACAAATGGCGCTAACGCAGCGAAACGACTGCGTAGCGACTGAACACAAGATGCGACGTGGCGATCGAAGAACCGCCGGTTGCGTCAGGAGGAAGCGCGGCGATGCTGGATTTCGTTCAGCAGCTGGTCAGCGGTGTTGCGCTCGGCTGCGTCTACGGCCTGATCGCGCTCGGCTTCGTGCTGGTCTACAAGGCGACCGAGGTCGTCAATTTCGCCCAGGGCGATCTGATGATGCTGGGCGGCTTCCTCGCCTTCACCTTCATCGGCATGATGGGCCTGAACTACTGGATCGGCTTCGCCGGTGCGGTGGCCGCGATGGCGCTGTTCGGCATGCTGGCCGAACGCGTGGTGGTGCGCCCGATCCTCGGCTATCCGCAATTCTCCATCATCATGGCGACCATCGGGCTCGGCTACTTCCTGCGTTCGATCGCCGGCATGATCTGGGGCACCGACGATCTGAAGATCGAGACGCCGTTCAGCCAGGGCGTGCTGCGCATCGGCTCGCTGGTGCTCGCCTACGACAAGCTCTCGGTGATCGCGGCGACGATGATCCTGTGCACGCTGCTCTGGCTGTTCTTCAACAAGACCACGCTCGGCACCGCGATGCGCGCCAGTTCCGAGAACATGCTGGCGGCCTATTACATGGGCATTCCGGTCAAGCGCGTGGTGTCGATCGTCTGGGCCATCAGCGCGGCGGTCGCGACCTGCGCCGGTGTGCTGCTGGCGCCGATCACCTTCATCCACTCCAATGTCGGCCTCGTGCTCGGCCTCAAGGCATTCCCCGCCGCTGTCCTCGGTGGCTTCGGCTCGATCCCCGGCGCGGTGGTCGGCGGCGTCCTGATCGGCGTGATCGAGAGCATGGCCGGCTTCTATCTGGCCGAGGGCTGGAAGGACGCCGCGCCCTACATCGTGTTGCTCGCCGTGCTCTTGCTCAAGCCCGAAGGCCTGTTCGGCCTTCACGTCCGCAAGAAGGTCTGAACGCCATGCGCTTCCTGTTCAAGACCGACTACGAAGACGACATCAAGCTGTTCCCGCATTCGGGCTATTTCGTCTCCTACGGCATCCTGCTCGCGCTGCTGCTGATCGCGCCTTACGTGCTCTCCAGCTATCTGATGAGCCAGCTCGTCTTCGTCTGCATCTATGCAACCGTCGGCGTGGCGCTGCTGATCCTGACCGGGTTCACCGGCCAGGCCTCGCTCGGGCACGCGGCGTTCCTCGCGATCGGCGCCTACACGGCGGCCTATTTGCAGAAATACAACGTGCCGTTCCCGGTCTACTTCCTCGCCGCAGGTCTTCTGACCGGCTGCATTGGCGCGATGGTCGGCTTTCCCGCGCTGCGGCTCCAGGGCATCTATCTCGTCATCGCCACCATCTCCTTTGCCCTGATCGTCGAGGAGGTCCTGGCGCGCTGGGAGACCGTCACCAACGGCAACGAGGGCATGCGGATCAAGACGCTGTCGCTGCTCGGCGTCGCGGTGCCGCGCGACAGCCCGACCTTCTATTTCCTGTGTCTTGCCGTGCTGGTGCTGACCATCGTCGGCACGCTCAATCTCTTGCGCTCGCCGACGGGCCGCGCCTTCGTCGCAATCCGCGACAGCGAGACCGCGGCGCGCAGCATGGGCGTCAACGTCGCGCTCTACAAGGTGAAGTCCTTTGCGATCTCGGCGGCAATCACCGGCTTTGCCGGCGTCTTGTTCGCGCACAAGCTCTCCTTCATTTCGCCGGAGATGTTCACGCTCCAGCTCTCGATCGAGTTCATCATCGTGATCCTGATCGGCGGCAGCTTCAGCCTGCACGGCGCCGTGCTGGGCGCGATCTTCATCGTGATGATCGACCCGTTCCTGACCTATCTGAAGGACGACATGCCTGGCATCATCGCCGGCATTGCCGCCGCTTTCGGTGCCGGCACGCAAGGAGCGGCCAACGTCCAGTCCACGGTCGCAGCCTTCGCCTCGCTCAACGGGCTGAAGGGCGCGATCTACGGCATCATCATCGTGCTGTTCGTGCTGTTCGAGCCGCTCGGGCTCTACGGCCGCTGGCTCAAGATCAAGCTCTTCTTCCAGCTCTTCCCGCTCTACAAGCGCGCCACCTTCAAGCGGCAGAAGATCTACGTGAAGTCGGAGCGTAACCGATGAGCTATTTCCGCGCCGAGAATCTGTCGCTGCATTTCGGCGGCCTCAAGGCCGTCGATGCGGTGTCGTTCGCGGTGGAGAAGGGCGAGATCCTCTCGATCATCGGTCCCAACGGCGCCGGCAAGAGCTCGATCTTCAACCTGATCTCGCGCATCTACCGGCCGACCTCGGGCCGCATCTTCTTCGAGGACCAGGACATCACCGAGCAGCCGCCTTACGATATCGCAAGACTCGGCATCGCCCGCACCTTCCAGAACATCGAGCTGTTCGAGAATGCGACCGTGCTGTCCAACCTCCTGGTCGGACGCCACCGCCATTCCACCACGCAGCTCTGGCAGGAGCTTCTGTTCCTGCCCAGCGTGCGTGCCAACGAGAAAGTGCATCGCCGCCGGGTCGAGCAGGTCATCGAGTTCCTCGACCTCGAACCCTACCGCGACAAGCTGATCTCGGGCCTTCCTTACGGCGTGCGCAAGGTGATCGAGCTGGCGCGGGCGCTGTGCTCGGAGCCGAAGCTGATCCTGCTCGACGAGCCGTCCTCGGGCCTCAATGTCGAGGAGACCGACGACATGTCGTTCTGGATCCGCGACATGAAGAACGAGCTCGGCATCACCGTGCTGATGGTCGAGCACGACATGTCGCTGGTCAACCGCGTCTCCGATCGCGTCATCGCGCTGAACTACGGCCGCGTGCTGGCGATGGGCTCGCCGGCTGAGGTGCAGCGGCACCCTGATGTCGTCGCCGCGTATCTGGGAGCCTGATGCGATGGATGCCGCGGTGACACCAGACGTCATCCTGAAGCTCTCCAACATCGAGAGCTATTACGGGCCGATCATGGCGATCCGCGGCATCTCGCTGGAGGTGCCGCGCGGCCGCATCGTCACGCTGCTCGGCGCCAACGGCGCCGGCAAGACCACGGTGCTGAAGACGATCTCCGGCATTCTCGATCCGCAGAAGGGCACGATCGAGTTCATGGGCAAGCCGATCCAGCGCATGGAGGCCGACCGGATCGTGCGGCTGGGCCTCAGCCACGTGCCGGAGGGGCGCGAGGTGTTCCCGTTCCTCTCCGTGCGCGAGAACCTGATGATGGGCGCCTATCCACGCAAGGACCGTGGCGGCGTCGCGGAGGATCTGGAGCGCGTCTACGGCTATTTTCCGCGACTGAAGGAGCGCATCGACCAGCCGGCCGGCCAGCTCTCCGGCGGCGAGCAGCAGATGCTCGCGATCGGCCGTGCGCTGATGAACCGGCCGACCTTGCTGCTGCTCGACGAGCCCTCGCTCGGCCTGTCGCCGCTGCTGGTGAAGGAGATCTTCACCATCATCCGCCGGGTCAACGAGGAGCAGGGCATGTCGATCCTGCTGGTCGAGCAGAACGCCAAGGTGGCGCTGGAGACGGCGCATTACGGCTATGTGCTCGAGATCGGCCGCATCGTGATGAACGACAGCTGCGACCGCTTGATGCATTCCCAGGACATCCAGGAATTCTACCTTGGTGCCAAGGAAGCGGGCGCGCGAGGCGAGCGGCGCTGGAAAAAGAAGAAGACGTGGCGTTAGAAGACCTGGCGTTAGAAGACTTGGCCGTTAAAGGAAGTTTTGGCGTTAAAGCAGGAATTGGCGTTAAATGGGATTGCCCGTCCGAAAGACATAGACCGCCGGCAAGGCAGGCAGCGGAGGGGAACGCGACAAGGAGGAGACGCGCATGGCCCGATCGGCGGTGCTGACGGTCGCTGATACGATCGCGAAAAGCTTCTTGCGCGCCGCGGAGACGCGGAGCGACAAGCCGGCGATCCGCGAGAAGAAGTTCGGCATCTGGCAGCCGACGAGCTGGCGCGAATGGCTGGAGATCTCAAAAGAGATCGCCTACGCGCTTCGCGCGATCGGTTTCATGCCCGGCGACGTCGCCTCCATCATCGCCAATGCCGTGCCGGAATGGGTCTATGCCGACATGGGCATCCTGTGCGCCGGCGGCGTCTCCTCCGGAATCTATCCGACCGATGCCTCATCCCAGGTTCAGTATCTCGTCAACGATTCCGGCACGAAGGTGATCTTCGCCGAGGACGAGGAGCAGCTCGACAAGATCCTCACCTGCCGCTCGAGCTGCCCGTCCCTGCAAAGGATCGTCGTGTTCGACATGGAGGGCCTCAGCGGCTTCTCCGACGACATGGTGATGTCGCTCGACGAATTTCGCGCGCTCGGGCGCAACCATATGGTCGGGTGCGAGGCACTGTGGCAGGAGATGATCGACAGCCGCAGCCCGAGCGATCTCGCGGTCCTTGTCTATACGTCCGGCACGACCGGTCCCCCCAAGGGCGCGATGCACGCCAACCGCAGCGTCACGCACCAGATGCGGCATGCCAACGACTTCATCCCGGCGCGGGAGAACGAAGACCGGCTGATCTTCCTGCCGCTCTGCCACGTCGCCGAGCGCATCGGCGGCTATTACATCTCGGTCGCGCTCGGCTCCGTGATGAATTTTGCCGAAAGCCCGGAGACGGTGCCGGACAATCTACGCGAGGTGCAGCCGACCATCTTCCTCGCGGTGCCGCGCATCTGGGAAAAATTCTATTCCGCCATCACCATCGCGCTGAAGGATGCGACACCGCTCCAGCAATGGGTCTACCGCCGTGCCATCGGGATCGGCTACCGCATGGTCGATTGCCGGATCGAGGGCAGGACGCCGCCGCTGTCGCTGCGCCTCGCCAACGGCCTCGCCTACCGGCTCGCCTTCCGCAACATCCGCCGCATGATCGGGCTCGATCGCTGCCGCATCGCCTTCACCGGCGCGGCGCCGATCGCCCCGGAATTGATCCGCTGGTATCTCGCGCTCGGCATCGACATGCACGAGGTCTACGGCCAGACCGAGAATTGCGGCGTCGCCACCATGATGCCGGCGACGCGGATCAAGCTCGGCTCGGTCGGCACCGCCGTGTCCTGGGGCGAGGTCGCGCTGTCGCCCGACGGCGAGATCCTGATCAAGGGCGACTTCCTGTTCATGGGCTATCTGAATCAGCCGGAGAAGACGGCAGAGGCCATCGACCCGCGCGGCTGGCTGCATACCGGCGACGTCGGCACCATCGACAATGAAGGCTTCGTCCGCATCACCGACCGGATGAAGGACATCATCATCACCTCAGGCGGCAAGAACATCACGCCGTCCGAGATCGAGAACCAGCTCAAATTCTCGCCCTACATCTCGGACGCCGTTGTGATCGGCGACAAGCGGCCGTATCTCACCTGCCTCGTCATGATCGACCAGGAGAATGTCGAGAAGTTCGCCCAGGACCACGACATCCCCTTCACCAATTATGCGAGCCTTTGCCGGGCGGCGGAGATCCAGGACCTGATCTGGCGCGAGATCGAGCAGGTCAACGTCAATTTCGCCCGCGTCGAGACCATCAAGAGGTTTTTCCTGATCGAACGCCAGCTCACGCCGGAGGACGAGGAGCTGACGCCGACCATGAAGCTGAAGCGCAGCTTCGTGAACAAGCGCTACGCCGCCGAGATCGAGGCGATGTATCGCGAGCGTGCGGTGGCGTGAGGCGCCCGGCCGGAAGGCCGTGCGCCGGAGACGTTGAAATCAGCGAAGGAGCGATGGCCACGCCCTTCGCGCAACACGGGCCAGGGAGAGGAGACGTCAATGTCGAAATCGTTCAGGGCGTTCGGCCTTGCGGTGAGCGCAGTCGTGCTCACGCATCTGCCGGCGGCAGCGCAGACCAAGGTCACCAACGAGGGCATCTCGGCATCCGAGATCGTCATCGGCACGCACCAGGACCTGTCGGGTCCGATCAAGGGCTGGGGCGTCCCGGTCGCAAACGGCATGAAGATGGCGACCGAGGAGATCAATGCGTCCGGCGGGATCAACGGCCGCAAGATCCGGCTGGTCGTCGAGGACAGCGGCTATGATCCGAAAAAGGCCGTGCTGGCGTCGCAAAAACTGATCGAGCGCGACAAGATCTTCGCGATGGTGGGGCCAATGGGATCGCCGACCGTGCTCGCCGCGCAGGACATCCTGCTCGACGCCGGGGTGCTTCAGCTCTTCCCGCTGACGGCGGCGGAGTTCACCTTCAAGTTCGATCCGGCCAAGCCGCAGGAGCGGCTGAAGTTCAACAACCTCCTGCCCTATGTCGAGAGCACGCGCGCGGCGCTCAAATACATGATGGAGACAAAGAATTTCAAGAAGCCGTGCATCATGCATCAGGACGACGAGTACGGAAAAAACGTGCTCGATGGCTTCAACCAGCAGCTCGCCGCCATGAAGGTGCAGCCGGCCTCGATCACGAGCTACAAGCGCGGCGCCTCCGACTTCTCGGCGCAGGTCGCCAAGATGAAGTCCGACGGCTGCGACCTCGTCGTGCTCGGCGCGGTCCTCCGTGAGCCGATCGGCACGATGAGTGAAGCGAAGAAGCTCGGATGGGACGTCACCTTCCTCGGCGCCACGCCCGTTAACGTGCTCGAAGTGCCGGCGCTCGGCAAGGAAGTGGTGGAAGGCTTGTATGCCGCTTCGAACTTCGAAATTCCCTATGAAGACACCGCGAAAGGAAAGGTGAAGGACTGGCTCGTCAATTACAAGAAGATGTTTAACGCCGACGCCAACACCCAGGCGATCATCGGCTACAATGCGGTGATGACGTTCGCGCATTATGCCAACAAGGCTGGCAAGGATCTCACTGGCCAGAAGATGCTCGACGCGCTGGAGTCCGGCGACAAGTTCCAGGACATCTTCAATTCGCCGCCGACGGTGTTCTCGAAGACCAACCATCTCGCCACCACCATCACACAGGTCCAGCAGGTCAAGAACGGCCGCTGGGTGCTGGTGAAGGACAATCTGATGTTCTGATGCTTCTTCGCCTCTCCCCGCGTGCGGGGAGAGGCCGGAATTTGCGGGAGCAAATTCCGGGTGAGGGGAAGTCTCCGCGAGTCCGTCTTTCACCGTCTTTGCGGAAGCTGCCCCTCACCCCAACCCTCTCCCGCGAAGAGCGGGGAGAGGGAGAAGAAAGACCTACGATCCCCCGCCCGCGGTACCCGAATTCACCGGTGTCAGTTCGTCTTCTCGGCAGCGCCAGCCGTCGGCGGCTTTCACGAAGGCGAAGGTGCGCTGGATCCTGAGGCGGCGCGTGACGTTGAAGGCGTCCGCGGAGCGCTCTTTGTTGCCGGCGGCTCCCGGCTGCGGACGACCCGTCCTGGCGTCCCAGCAGGTGCCGGTGCAGGCGGAGGCGACCTTGCTGCATGTGGTGAAGGGCGCCAGCACGACCATTTCGATCTCGCCCGTGACCTGCGCCTCCTGGTCGGTCACCTGGCTGTCGATGGCGTAGACGCGGTTGATGCGCAGGAAATTGCCGCACGAATTGGCCGCGTGAATCCGTGCGGCGCAGAAGTCGACGGCGTCGGTGTCGGGCGACCGGGCCGCGACCTGCCGGCCGAACACCTTCTTCGGATCACCCTTGGCGGCGCGGATCTCGTCGGTCTTGTGCGTCAGGTAGTCGGCAAGACAGCTTTCCGCGGATTCGAGCTCTTGCAGCGGCACGTTCTCCTTGCCGACGAGATTGCATCTGCGGTCGCGCTCTCGCGTCCACCGGCCGTATTCGGCGAAGGCAAAGCGGGCCGCGGTCGGGTCCAGTTTGCCGATCAGGCCGAGCACCTGGCTATTCAACTCGGTCTCGGCAAGTGCCAGCGACGGGTCGGCGCAGATCAGCGCGCCCGCCGCGGTGTTGGCCGCGAGACAGTCGAAATCCGGATCGCGCAGGATCGCGGCGCGCTCCTCGGTCACCTTGAGAAGGCACGCCTTGACCCGGTCGACCTCGTCGGCACGGACCCGGGTCTCGCCGACGATGCCGCAGCCGAGGTTGCGCTGACGGATCCAGATGGCGTTTTCCTCGATCGCCGGCAGGCGATCGGGCAGGCGGGCGAGCCGTGCCTCGATTGCCGTGCTCAGCTTCTCGGCGGCGGCAGCAAGCTCGGCGTCACCGCAGAACAATTGATTGCCGGGGTCGCGAATCTGTTGGCAGTTGTTCTTGGCGAACAGCGGCAGTTTGTCGGCGATGGAGCGGTCGGATGGGCCGGATTGCGCGAACGCGGGTGCGGCGAGCGTCAGCAGCGCAAGCACAATCAGTCCGATGAACCGCATTCCGGTCGCCCCCCGCTTTGCCGGAGGCATGCTAGCGTCCCGGATCGCGCGGTGGAATGGGTTTGTGGGCGAGGTCTATGAGTGAGCTGTAGCCCGTTGGCTCCACGCGGGCTACAAGATCAATGCGCCTCGGCGGGAGCCATCGACAGCCGCACCGGCTCGTCGACATATTTCATCACGGCCGACTGGTAGAGCACGAACAGCGGCTGGTAGCCTCGCGCGTCGTCGTCCTCGACCATCGCCATGCGGCGGTTGTCGAGCATCAGCCAGTGGCCGTCGAGCTTTGCCGCGGCAACCGCATGCTCTTCGCCGGCGCGGGTGTCGCGCACCACGACGATGCGGAGGTCCTCGGTGGCAACGCCGGCGAGCCGCAGCGCGGCCAGCTTGGCGATGGCGTAGTCTTCGCAGTCGCCGGCGCCGCGCTCGAAGGTCGCAAGCGGCGAGCTCCAGACGTCGTCGATGCCGTCATTGGCGGCCCGGATCGAGAGGTTGATGGCGCGATTGGTCTCGCCCAGCCGGGCGCGGCCGTCGCGGGCGCGGGCCTGGTCGACGATGGCGAGCAGCTTGAGTGCCGCAGGCGATGCGCAATTGTCCCGGTCGCCGTCGCACAGCGCGAGCTGCACCATGTCGTCGTCGAACCTGGACCTCAGCGCGGACCATTTCTGCTGGAGGCTGCCGGACGAGATGGCAAAGGCGAATACGCCGAACGGTTCGGCGGATTTGCGCACGAGAACGCCGGCACCCGGCGACAGCAGCGTGCCGGCACGAAGCTCTGCGGCCGATCCGAACAGGACCAATCCGCACAGGACAAGGATTGCGCGCCAGGCGCGCGAGCGAGCAGCGGTCTCCATCTGACATCCCCTTCCGGCTTCGCCAGGTCCCCCTCGACCTGGTCGTGCCGGGCTTTGTTGCTTTCGCGGAGATAGTGCGAGACGGGCGGTTCTGTTCTGCTTAACGCGGCCGGCAGGGGCTCCAAAACCGTGGGACAGGCTGAAACGGGTCTGCCCAAATTGCGTAAAATTTTACGAATCGGGGGCTAGGAGGTGTCCGTTCGCCGCGAAACGGAACGAATTGCAGGCAGAAGTTGCAGGCACGCTGATTCTGTCGCCTATGGCTAACGACCCGCTATTTCACGGGTTCTGTTAGTTGGGTCACAGATTTAGTTCCGTATTTGCCGCAGGATGCGACGGGGCCCCACGAAGAAAAGATGACATGAGTATCTGCCGCTTGATCTATACGGCGGCTTACTTTGGATGACTGGAAATGTGCGAAAATCGGTCGAATTCGACTTCAAAATACTGCAAGGAATACTTCGCCATCTCTCTGGGGGCACTGCTCCTCGGGGGCTCCGATCGGCAAGTGACGCGAAATCACACAAGC
This sequence comes from Bradyrhizobium sp. CCBAU 11386, assembly GCF_028128955.1. Taxonomy (NCBI): domain Bacteria; kingdom Pseudomonadati; phylum Pseudomonadota; class Alphaproteobacteria; order Hyphomicrobiales; family Nitrobacteraceae; genus Bradyrhizobium; species Bradyrhizobium sp. CCBAU 11386. The sequence continues at coordinate 50,846 of NZ_LBKA01000232.1, read as the reverse complement.
AATAGATGGTTTCGCTAATGGTTTAGTAATGCTATGCAAGCTTAGGCGGTTGATACTTACTTAAATTTTAACTCTTTTTACGGTGCCCGGTTGAATTACGCTGGCAAATTTGACGCCGCGATCTTCTTGGACGGCCAGGGTTCCCACTTGCCCGGCGATGTCCATGGCGATTCCTTTACCGCAAAGCCCTTCATCGCGAAGGCGCACGGTCACGTGCCCGACGGCGCGTTCGTGGTTCCCGACCCGAACCTGATCTTCAAGGGCGAGTTCAAGCGCGCCGGTCTCGACCTCGTGCTGTCGCATGAGGGACACGAGTTCGTCGTTCACGATTATTTCAGGGGCGACAAGCGCGCCGCGATCGCCTCGCCCGATGGCGCCCACCTCACCGGCGACATCGTCAGCGCGCTCACGGGCCATGTGCAATATGCGCAGGCCACGCCCGGCGCCGCCGCGGCCCAGGTCATCGGCCACGTCACCAAACTCTCCGGCAGCGCGACCGCGGTCCGCAACGGCGTTTCGGTCATCCTGAACAACGGCGACAATGTCGAGAAGGGCGACGTCGTCTCGACCGGCGCCGATTCGACGCTCGGTATCACCTTCATCGACGGCACCGTGTTCGGCCTGTCCTCAAATGCGAGGATGGTGCTGAACGAGATGGTCTACGACCCCAACGGGTCGAACAACTCCTCGCTGCTCAGCCTGGTCGCGGGCACCATCACCTTCGTCGCCGGCGAGACCGCCAAGCACGGCGACATGAAGATCGACACGCCGGTCGCCACCATGGGCATCCGCGGCACGGCGGTGCTGACCCAGATCAACTTCGTCGTTCCCGCCGGTGGCGGCGATCCGCAGCCGCAGGCGAGCTTCCAGGTGCTGGTCGAGCCGAACGGCACGACGGGTTCCTACATCCTGTTCGACAAGGTCACGCTGCTGCCGATCGCGACGGTCAACCAGGCCGGCCAGATGATCCAGATCAGCGGCGGCAACGTCTCGATCACCAATGCGCTGATGTCGCCGGACGTGCAGAAGCTGATCACGGACGTGTTCACGCTGAAGTTCACCGACAACAACAGCAACACCAAGCTGACCACGAACTTCACCGACACGATCACGCAGACCAGCCAGGATCTGGTGTTCAAGTCGGGATCGGGCGCCGTCGTGATCGCGACATTCGTCAACCTCAATCCGCAGGGACCTGAGGCACCCGGCAATTCCACGCCGTCCGCCACTCGTGTTCCCGGTCAGCCGCTGGCGCAAAGTCTCGATTTGGGCGGCAATGTGAAGAAGGCGTTCGCGCTGACCGAGCGCGCGGACACCACCGGCGACCGCGCGGACGCGACCGGCGACACCGTGGGTCCCGACGCGATCATCTTCCGGATCACCTTCGTCGACCAAAACCTTGGCGACCGGCCGACGGTGAGCGTGAGCCTCGCTGACGCACCAAACTACGTCTACATGGACGCCGGCCATCACGACGTCACCGGCTTGCTCAGCGCGCTCCAGAAGCAGGATATCGCGGCGACACAAATCCAGATCGGCGTCGTCGCCGACGGCGGTAACAACAACAACGGTTCGGCGATCCTGACCTACACGATCCCCGACCACGTCTTCGACTTCCTCGCGGCCGGAGAAACGCTGACGCTGACCTACATGGTCCGCGTCGATACCAATTTCGAGGTGAACCCCGAGTCCGCGTTCATCCCGATCACCATCACGATCACGGGCACCAACGACAAGCCGGTGATCTCGACCAGCGTTCCGGTCATCACCTTCGAAGGCGGCACCAGCGTGCCGGGTGGCCCGCTCAGCAGCGATGTGCCGACGTCGGGCACGCTGGACTTCACCGACGTCGATCTCACCGACAAGCATACGGTGTCGGTGGCGCTGACCAGCGCGACCCTGCCTGATGGCAGCACCGTTCCGCCGGGGCCGCTCGCGGCGTTCCAGAGCGCGATGTCGGTTGCGATCGCGGCAGGCGCCGACAGCACCGGGGACGGCACCGGCACCATCAACTGGTCGCTGGCCGACCTTCCCGTCTACCTCGCCGACTTCATTCCGGAAGGCGAGGTGCTGACGCTGACCTACACCGTGACACTCACGGATTCGCAAGGCGCCATCTCGCAGCAGACCATCACCGTCACGATCACGGGCACCGACGCGCCCGCGGTGGTGTGGATCGCGACCGACAACGCCGGCGCGCCCTCCGGCGGCTTCTGGAAGGACGCGGCCAACTGGGAAACCGGCACCGTCCCGACCATCAATGACGACGTCATCGTCATCACCGATCAGCTGCACGGCCTGACGCCGTCCTATCCGGTGTCGATCGACAGCGCGGCCTACGCCAAGTCAGTGACGATGAACGATTTCGGCGGCCCGCCGCCGAAGCTGATCAACCAGAGCTCGCTGACGATATCAGGCGCGCTCAACATGGGCGCGGACTCGATCCTCACCAACGCTGTGACCGGCACGATGTCGGTCGGCGGCAAGGCCGAGATCCTCGACACGAGCGTTTTTACCAATGCCGGCTATCTGACGCTCCAGGGCGGCGGTGATTTCGCCAGCGGCACCACGATCACCAATTCGGGCACGATCGAGCTGTCCGGCGGCACGCTGAACATGCTGGCCGACATCGCCAATGCCGGCGGCACGCTGAAGGCCGATGCCGGCACGACGCTGATCGTCGATACCGCGACGGTCGACGGCGGCACTGTCACGATTCTGGGTACGCTGGAGCTCGACGGCACCAGCCTGATCGAAAACGGCGCGCTGAACAATTCCGGCACGGTCAACGTCAAGGGCACGGCCGAGTTCGCCCACGAGAGCGTCTCCAACACCTCCACCGGCACGATCAAGGTGCTGGCGAACGGCTGGCTGACCGTCGACCAGGGCTCCAGCGTCACCAACAACGGCGCGGTCACCGTCGACGCCAGCGGCAAGCTGACCGTCAACGGCGCCACGATCAGCGGTGTCGGCACGGTCACCGACAACGGCGAGATCGACCTGACCGGCAATGCCGTGCTGAGTGGCGGCAGCCTCAACAACAACGCCGTCTTCAAGGTCAGCGGGGCGAGCAACGCGCTCGATCACGAGACGATCACCAATGCCGGCACGATCGAGGTGCTGGCGAATGGGGCGCTGACGATCGACCAAGGCTCGACCGTTGCCAACACCGGCAACATCACGGTCGACGCTACCGGCAAGCTGACCGTCAACGGCGCGACGATCAGCGGCGCCGGCACGATCACCGACAACGGCGAGATCGACCTGACCGGCAATGCCGTGCTGAGCGGCGGCATCCTGACCAACACCGCGGCCTTCAAGGTCAGCGGAGCGAGCAACGCGCTCGACCACGAGACGATCACCAATGCCGGCACGATCGAGGTGCTGGCGAACGGGGCGTTGGCGATCGACCAGGGCTCGACGGTCGCCAACACCGGCAGCGTCACGGTCGATGCCACCGGCAAGCTGACCGTCAACGGCGCGACGATCAGCGGCGCCGGCACGATCACCGACAACGGTGAGATCGACCTGACCGGCAATGCCGTGCTGAGCGGCGGCAGCCTGACCAACAACGCGGCCTTCAAGGTCAGCGGGGCGAGCAACGCGCTCGACCACGAGACGATCACCAATGCCGGCACGATCGAGGTGCTGGCGAACGGGGCGCTGACGATCGACCAAGGCTCGACCGTTGCCAACACCGGCAACGTCACGGTCGATGCCAGCGGCAAGCTGACCGTCAACGGCGCGACCATCAGCGGTGCCGGCACGGTCACCGACAACGGCGAGATCGACCTGACCGGCAATGCCGTGGTGAGTGGCGGCATTCTCAACAACAACGCGGCCTTCAAGGTCAGCGGTACCGGCAACGCGCTCGACCACGAGACGATCACGAATGCGACCACCGGCACGATCGAGGTGCTGGCGAACGGGGCGCTGGCGATCGACCAGGGCTCGACGGTCGCCAACACCGGCAACATCACGGTCGATGCCACCGGCAAGCTGACCGTCAACGGCGCGACCATCAGCGGCGCCGGCACGGTCACCGACAGCGGCGAGATCGATCTGACCGGCAATGCCGTGCTGAGCGGCGGCATCCTGGCCAACACCGCGACCTTCAAGGTCAGCGGTACCGGCAACGCGCTCGACCACGAGACGATCACCAATGCCGGCACCATCGAGGTGCTGGCGAACGGGGCGTTGGCGATCGACCAGGGCTCGACGGTCGATAATTCGAGCGGCAAAGTTATCGTCGATGGCAATGCCGCGTTGACCCTGGGCGACATCACGCTCAGCGGCGGTGCCATCAAGGGCGGCGGCACGATCGACGTCACCGGCGCCAGCAGGATCGACGGCGGCGCCACGCTCAGCGTCACTGCAGTCACGGCCGATGCCAAGCTGACGCTTGACGGCATCACCGTGTCCGGGTCGGTGATCACTGACAATTCCAGCATCGAGCTCGACAACACCGTCAAGCTCAAGGACGGCGCCAGGATCCAGGGCGCGTCGGCGGCGTCCAAGGGCCCGATCACCAACAACGGGACGCTCGAGATCGCCGGCGCTGCGACGCTGCTCAACGACGTCCTCACCAACACGGGCCACACTGTCAGGATCGACGATGGCCAGACGCTGACGCTGTCCGGCACCGAGATATCAGGCGGCACCATCGACAATTTCAGCGGTGCGCAGGGCGGCACGATCGACGTCACCGGCAACAGCCAGATCGACGGCAACGCAACCCTGAACAAGGGCGCGGTCACGGTCGAAAACGGCGTCACGCTGACGCTCGACGATGCCACCATTGCGGGAGCCACGATCGGCAATGGCGGCACCGTCAAGGTCGATGCCAGCAAGAAGCTGACACTGGCGGGAGCGAGCCTGACCGGCGGCGCACTCTCCGTTTTCGGCACGCTGGCTTCGTCTGGGGCGACCACGATCACCGATGCTGCCATCACCAACAACGGCCTGATCGAAGCGGTTGGCGGCCTGCTGACGCTCGCCACCATCACCTCGGCCACCGTCGCCAACGCCGGCACGCTTCGGGCCAATGGCGCCGAACTCGACATCGACCATGAGGCCGTCACCAACACCGGCACGCTGGCCGCGATCAATGGCGGCACGCTGAAGCTGATCTCGATGACGGTGACCAACGACGCCGGCGCGGTTTCGGTCGCGTCCGGCTCGACGCTCGATCTCGTCGGTGCAGTCATCGACGGCGGCACGTTGACGATCGCGGGCACGCTGGAATCGACCGGCACGAGCGCGATCAACAACGCCGATATCACCAATACCGGCACGATCACGGTCACCGGCGGCACGCTGACGATCGATCCAGTGACGCTGCACACCATCACAAATCACGCGCTGATCCAGGTGAGCAACGGCGAACTCGACGTCTCCGGCGACCTGATCGTGAACACGGCCGATGTCAAGGCGATCAACCACGGCATCCTGAAGCTGGCCGATGTCACGATCACCAATGACGGCGGGACGGTCGCGGTCGACGCCACGTCTAAGCTGTACCTGTCCGGGGTCTCCTCGATCAATGGCGGGTATCTGACCAACGCCGGCAATCTCTACGGGGTCTCCGGCCTCAACACGATCTCGGCCGCGGTCACCAACACCGGCGCCATCGAGGTCCAGGCCGGAACGTTGAACCTCTCCGGCGGCCTCAGCGGCGCCGGCTTGTTGATCATCGACAACGGCGCGACGCTCGAGCTCGCGGGGGCGACGGCGCAAACCATTACGTTCGCTGGCGGCATCGATATGCTCCTGCTCGACAAGGTCGTCGGTCAGAGCTTTACCGGCACCATCGCCGGCCAGTCGACGAAGGCTGGCACCTTCACCGTCACAGGCGCGGCTGACATCACGACATCGAGCGGCGATGCGCTCGACTTCACCGCGTCGGGCGGCACGCTCGCCGCGCCCGCCAACATCATTCTCACGCCCACCGGTGCATTGACCGGTGCCGCCAAGGGCATTGTCGTCACGCAGAACGGCGCAGGCGATATCTCGCTGACGGCGACCGGCAACATTACCGGCCTTGCCGGCAACGGCATCACGCTGCGCGACGGCCCAACCGGCGCCGGCGACATCACGGTGAACAACCTCACCGGCAAGGCGACCGGGACCGGTGCTGGGTCGGTCGGCCTGCTTGTCGAAAATCTCAACGCCGGCAACGACGGCAACATCACCATCAAGCAGCTCGGTGGCGCCGCGGGCGGCGCATATGGGATCGATGTCCATACCGAGGGCGATGGTGACGTCACGATCGATGCCGGCGGCAATGTCACGGGGAGCTCGATCTACGGCATCCGCTCGCGCAGCTACGGCTCAGGCAGCACGACCGTCAGGACGGAGGCCGGCAGCGTCGTCACGTCGGGAAGCTCCGGCATCGTCGCAGTCAATCGCGCCGACGCGCTCCTGGCCTCGGATTACAGCTCGATCACCGTCACCAATTACGGCACGGTCAGCTCCGGCGCGAGCCTCAATCAGAGCGGCAACGCGCCGGCAGGCCTCGAGGCCGGCTACCTCGGCGCGACGACTGGCTTTGCCGCCAATGCCAACGTCTATGGCAACGTCGTCGTCAACAACTACGGCAATGTCACGGCTGCGGGCGGCTACGGCATCCACGCTTACAATTACGGCAATGGCGACGTCACGGTGAACGACGGCGCCGGCACCACCGTCATCGGTGCCGACATCGGTATCCGCGCCCAGGCGCTGAACGGCGGCACCGGCAACGTCACCGTCACGCTCGGTGCCAATGCCTCGGTGAAGAGCACGACCAGCTACGGCGTTCTCGCCTATAGCATCGACAAGGGCGACATCAGCGTCACCCTGGCGAGCGGCGATAGCGTCATCTCGGGCAGCTCCGGCATCGTGGCCGTCAACTACGCAGCGGCGATCGCGAGCGGCGCGGACAGCACGATCTCCGTCGTGGCGCACGGCACCATCCATTCCGGCTCAGCGCTGAATGGTGATAGCACCACGCCGGGCGCGATCATCGCCGGCTACAAGCCGGGCGGCAACGGCGTCTTCTCGAGCGCCGTCACGGGCGACGTCACCGTCACGAGCGATGCGACGATCACCGCGGATGCCGGCTACGGCATCGAGGCGTTCACCTGGGGCGTCGGCAAGGTCACGGTCACGACCGGCGCGGGCTCATCGATCACCGCGGCGGGCACCGCGATCGGCACCTTCGATCACGGCGGCGGTGACGTCACAGTCACCAACAACGGCTCCGCCACCGGCGCCGTCGGCCTGTCCGCGTTTGCCGCAGGCGCAGGCGCCGTCACCATTGTCAATAACGGCCATATCACCAGCACCAGCAGCGTCGGCATCAGTGTCAATCAGAACGGCGTCGTGCCGGGCGATCCGGCCGCGACCGGCTCGACGCACATCACCAACACCGGCTCGGTCGTGGGCGCGACCGGCTTTGCGGCGATCTACATCCAGGAAAACACGACCGGCTCGGCGACGATCGACAATTCCGGCACCATCGGGCCAGCCGTCGCCTCCAGCGTGACCTCGTCGACCTATGCCATCTTCGAGACCGGCGGCGCCATCACCATCAACAACACCGGCCACATCAACGGCAACATCTCGGTGGCGAGCGCGACCTTCAACAACAATGCGGGCGGCATCTGGACCGTCGCCGGCAGCAGCGTCTTCGGCAACGTCTCCTCGATCGTCAACGCCGGCGAAATCGATCTGCTCAATGGCGCCTCGATTTCGGTGAACGGAACGGGCATCAGCAATTCCGGCGACATCGACAGCTGGGGCACGGCGTCGATCGCGGGCACCATCGTCAACAGCCACCTCATCGAGGTCCACACCGGAACGCTGACGCTGTTCGGCTCGCTGTCCGGCGCCGGCTCGGTCACGATCGACGCCAATGCGACGCTCGAGATCAAGAACGTGGTGTCGCAAACCGTCACTTTCGCCGGCGCCGGCGCCGAGCTCGAGATCGACACGACGACCTTCGGCGGTTCGATCGCCGGCTTCGCCGCCAACGAGAAGATCGATCTGTCGACCATCACCTGGGACAGCGGGACCACGGCGACCTATGACGCCGTCACCGGCAACCTTGTGGTGAGCGATACGCACAACCACAGCATCACGCTCAAGCTGATCGGCAACTACAGCGACGCGCATTTCATCACCAGCAGCGACGGCGCCGGCGGCACCATCGTCGAGATCGCCCCGGTCGATGAATGGACCAATCCTGCCGGCGGCGACTGGAACACGGCGTCGAACTGGAGCCTGGGCGTGCTGGCGGCCAGCTACGACGTGAAGCTGCTCGCCGCAGGCGAACCCTACACCGTCGACAGCGCGGCCAACGTCACGATCCACGACCTCACCGTCGACTCCGGCGTGACGCTGCTGACCGAGCCCGGCACCGTGTTCACCGTGAACGGCGACGTCGTCGACAATGGCCTGATCGAGGCCGGCCCGTTCTCCGGGAACGACGTTTCGACGATCGACATCAAGGGCAATGTCAGCGGTAGCGGAGCGATCGAGATTTCCAACAAGGCCGTCGTCGAGATCGAGGGCTCCGTTTCGGGGATCGTCGTCTACTACGACAACGGTCTGGGCACCCTGGTCCTGGACCATGCCAAGGATTTCCACGGGCTCATCTCGGGTTCTCCGGCCGGAGCTCCGCTCTCGACCGGCAATCTGATCGACATGAAGGACCTCGCCTGGACATCCTCGATGTCGGCGCAGGCCCAGTACAATTCGGACACGAACGTCACGACCGTCGACTTCTACAACGGTGCGACCACCGTCACCCTGCAGTTCCTCGGCAGGGATTTGAATTGGCACCTTCAGAGCGACGGTCATGGCGGCACCACCGTTTATGATCCGCTCGCCGACGCGCCCATGACGATCGAGACCGGCGCGGTGCTGAACCTCAGCGAGGCTTCCGCACAGAGCGTGACCTTTGCCAACGGGACCGGAACCACCGGCACCTTCGCGATCGACCACGCCGCCGATTTCACCGGCGTCATCAACGGCTTTGCGGGTGACGGCACCACCGCCAATTCGGATCTCCTCGATCTCAAGGACATCGGCTTCTCGAGCCTGACCGGGGTGACCTACACCGAAAACGCCGACCATCTGGGCGGAACGCTGACGCTGTCCGACGGGACCGACACCGCGACCATCAAGTTTGCCGGGAGCTACACCATCGACAGCTTCCATTTCGCCAGCGACGGCAACGGCGGCACGCTGGTCGTCGATCCGCCCACGGGACCCACCCTCGTCGGGACCGACGGGCAGGACCAGTTCGCCTTTGCGAATTCGACGCTTCCGGTTCAGAGCACGATCGTCGATTTCGAGCTGGGCCAGGACAAGATCGACCTGCAGAAGTTTGCCAACATCCACTCCTTCAGCGATCTCGGCATCACGCAACAGGGAGCCGACACGCTGGTCACGCTCGACGATCACCAGTCGATCCGCCTGAAGAATCTCGTGGCGAGCAGCCTGCACGCCGGCGATTTCATCGTCGCGAACCATGCCTGACGGTCATTCCCCCGGTTCGGCTACGGCGCCTCGTCCGCGGCGGATTCCGGTATCAAAGACGTAGTTGATTGCGTATTGTCGCCCGAATATCGGACGAAGAAGAGCTGCGGGAAATTCAGGCGATATGAAACGTCTCAAGATCCTCCGGCGGTGGTTTGCGCGGAAGCTCGGCTTTGCGCGGCTGATGTGCCTGGCGCTGCTGGTCGTCTTCGCCGGCGCTCGGCTCTGGGATCCGCCGCCGATCCAGGAATTGCGGCTGCGCACCTTCGACATGTTCCAGCTGATCGATCCGCGCCACAAGACGGCGCGACCGGTCACCATCGTCGATATCGACGACAAGAGCCTCGCCAAGCTTGGGCAGTGGCCGTGGCCGCGGACGCGGATCGCCGATTTGATCCAGAACCTCACCAGCAACGGCGCGGTCGCGATCGGTTTCGACGTGGTGTTTTCGGAAGCCGACCGGCTCAACCCGGATCTGGTCGCGAGCCAGATGCGCTATCTGGACGATGCCACCCGCGCCAAGCTGCGCGAGCTGCCGACCAATGACCAGATCCTTGCCGAGGCGATCAAGCGCTCGCGCGTGGTGCTGGGCGAGACCGGGCAGCGGGCGATCTCGTCGGAGATCGACAAGGAGCTTCCCTTCACCGGCGTCGCGACGGTCGGCGAGGACGGTGCCGAACGCTTTCTGTTCGAATTCCCGGGCCTGCTGCGCAACGTGCCCGTCATCGAGAAGGTTGCGGCGGGCCGTGGCCTGTTTTCGATCAGGACCGAGCGCGACGGATTGATCCGCCGCGTGCCGATGATCATGCGCGCGCAGGGTATGGTCATGCCCTCGCTCAGCCTGGAGATCCTGCGCGTCATCACGGCAACGCCGACGCTGCTGGTCCGGACCGACAAGACCGGCGTGCGGGGCGTGCGCCTCAAGGGCGTCGAGATCCCGACCGACAGAAACGGCCAGCTCTGGGTGCATTACGCCCGCCAGGATCCCTCGATCTACGTCTCGGCGGCCGACGTGCTCGACAACACCGTGCCGCCCGCCAAGATCGCCGGCAAGCTGGTGCTGGTCGGCACCTCCGCGGTCGGGCTCAACGACATCAAGACCACGCCGGTGTCCTCGACCATGCCTGGCGTCGAGATCCATGCCCAGGTGCTGGAAAGCGTGCTGAGCGGCGCGGTGATCTCCCAGCCGAACTACGCGCTCGGCGTCGAATTGATCGCCGCGCTCGTCATCGGCCTGCTCGTCATCATCTTCACGCCGAACCTCGGCCCGGTACGCCTCGTGCTTGCGGGCGCGATGTTCGCCGCCATCCTGGTCGGCGTGTCCTGGTTCTTCTACGCGCAGTACCGCTACCTCATCGACTTCACCTATCCGCTGCTCTCGACCACCGCGATCTACCTGACGCTGATCTTCGCCAGCTTCGTGCGCGAGCAGCGCCAGCGCGTGCAGATCCGCGGCATGTTCGCGCAGTACATGTCGCCGGTTCTGGTCGAGCAGCTGGCGCAGTCGCCGGAAAAGCTCGTGCTCGGCGGCGAGGAGCGCGAGATGACGATCATGTTCTCCGACGTGCGCGGCTTCACCACGATCTCGGAGAGCTACAAGCACGATCCGCAAGGCCTGATCACGCTGATGAACCGCTTCCTGACGCCGCTGACCGACGTGATCATCGATCAGAAGGGCTATATCGACAAGTACATGGGCGACGCCATCATGGCGTTCTGGAACGCGCCTCTCGACGATGCCGAGCACGAGGTCAACGCCTGCGAAGCCGCGATCCAGATGCTGGAGCGGATCGACGCAGTCAACAAGGAGCGCGAGGAGGAGGCTGCCGACGGCGGCCACGTCTACATTCCGCTCAATGTCGGCATCGGCCTCAACACCGGCATCGGCGTGGTCGGCAACATGGGCTCCGACCTGAAGAAGAACTATTCGGTGCTCGGCGACAGCGTGAACCTGGCCTCGCGCCTGGAGGGACAGTCGAAGGAATACGGTTTCCCGATCATCGTCGGCTCCAGAACCGCGCTCGCCGCCAAGGACAAGTTCGCGATCCTCGAGCTCGACTTCATCATGGTCAAGGGCAAGACGGAGCCGGAAGTGATCTACGCCGTCGCCGGCCGCGAGGACGTGATGCATTCAGGCTCCTTCCAGCGCCTGCGCAACGTCACCATCGAGATGCTCGGCTGCTACCGCAACCGCAACTGGCAGGGCGCGCTGGACGCCATCGAGCGCGGCCGTCGCAGCGAGGACGCCGACACGCTGGAAAAGCTGTTCAAGCTTTATGAAATCCGCATCAAGGATTTCCAGCTCAATCCGCCGGCGGAAGGCTGGAACGGGGCATACGCGCTGCTGACGAAGTAGCGGGCACACATTCGCTGTCGTCCCGGACAAGCGCGCCTCAAGCGCGCGCCGATCCGGGACCCATAACCCCAGGGAGGAGTTGCGGCGCGAGATCGGCAACCGCGAGTCTTCGCCAAACATCTCCCTGTGGCTATGGGTCCCGGGTCTGCGCTGACGCTTGCCCGGGACGACAGGGGTGTTTGACGCGGTAGATTGCCCTCACTCCACCCCGATCGTGGTCAGGTCCTGGAACCAGTGCTGCGCCTGGACGAATTGCTTTACCTTCGGCGATAGCGCATGCGGGTTGGTGTCGTGGACCACCCACACCAGCGTGGCGTCGTCGACGATCAGCGCGTGGGCCTGGGCCAAAAGTTCGTCCTGCTTGGCGCTGTCGAAGGTCTGCTTGGCCTCGTCGATCAAGGCGTCGACCTTCGGGTTCTTGTAGCCGCCCCAGTTGACGCCGACCGGCGCGATTTGGCCGGAATGGAAGAAGCGGACGATGGCGTAGAGCGGGTCTGAGGTGACATAGGCGATGTTGTTGGCGGTGATGCCGGCGTTCATCTCGTCGGCCGCGCCCTTGCGCCAATGCGTGTAGAGCGTCTCGAGCTCGACCACCTTGAAGTCGATGTCGATGCCGATCTCCTTGAAACTCTGCTGCAGGAACTCGTTCATCGGCAGCGACAGCATCTGGCCGGTGCCGCCCTGCGCGATGATGAAGGTGGTCTTGAGTGGCTTGGCCTTGGAGTAGCCGGCTTCCTCGACCAGCTTCTTCGCCGCCGCAGGATCGTATTTCAGCTCGAAGCTCGGCTTGCCGAACCACGGGCTCGACGGATCGACCTGGCCCTTGGCGGGTTTGGCCAGGCCGTTCATCAGGCCGACCACCGCCTCGCGATCGATCGCAAGGTTCAGCGCCTTGCGCAGGCGGATGTCGGTCCAGGGCGAGCCCGGCAGCACGCTCAGATGATAGTTCCAGACATGCGGCGTGACGTTGTCGACGAGCTTCATGCCGGCCGCCTTGAGCTGCGGCACGGCGTCCGGCGCCGGCGTCTCGATCAGGTCAACTTGCCCGGCGAGCAGCGCGTTGGTGCGCGTCAGCGCCTCCGGCATCGGCACCAGCACCAGCTTGTCGACCTTGGGGATGCGCTTCTTGTTCCAGTAGTCCGGATTCTTGGTCAGCTCCGCAAGCTCGCGCGGCACCAGCTTGGTCAATTTGAACGGGCCGGTGCCGGAGGGTTGGCTGGCGAACTTGTCCCAGTCCTTGCCGAGCTTTTCATACTGCGCGGGGCTCGACACCAGGAACCACAGCATCTGATAGGGAAAGAAGGAATCGACCGTCTTGGTGGTGATCTCCACGGTGGAATCGTCGATCTTGGCGTAGCTCGCGACGGACGGCAGTCGCGTCTTCACCTGCGCGCTCTGCCGCTTGTCGAATTGCGGCGCCTTGTCGTTGAGCACCTTGTCGAGATTCCAGATCACGGCGTCGGCGTTGAATTCGCTGCCGTCGTGAAACTTCACGCCCTTGCGAAGCGTGAAGCGCCATTTGGTCTTGTCGGCATCGTCGACCTTCCATTCGGTCGCGAGCCCCGGCACCAGCTTGCCGGGACGATCGGCGACGTCCATCTCCCAGGCGACGAGCGGATCGTAGATCGTGTAGGCCGTGAACTGATAGGCGCCGGCGCCGCGATCGGGCTGGCCGGTGGTCAGCGGAATGTCCGCCATCGAGATGCCGTAGCGCACCACCGTTTCGGCGCGTGCCGAGATTGCGGAAGCCGCCAGCGCAAGCACGGCGAGACAGGTCGACAGACGAATACGCATGGCCCAAAGCTCCAGGGAGGATCTGGAGCCAAACGTGCAATCTTGATGCCAGAATAGGCAGCGCGCCGATTTCGCCCGTGCGTCATCACAAGGACTTGTCGTCGCAGGGGCAATTTGCAGAAGAAGTTTCTCCGTGGCATAGCCATTGCATACGATTGCATCAAAATTAATCATCGGAAGCCGGAAAAGGACTGAGGCGATGCTTATCAAGAAGAACAAGACCCGCGCGGCGCTGATTGCGTTGCTGGCGCTCGGCAGTGCCGCCGCCTGGCCACGCGTGGCCAGCGCGGAAACGGTGCTGCGCATCGGCATGACTGCTGCCGATATTCCGCGCACGCTGGGTCAGCCCGATCAGGGCTTTGAGGGCAACCGCTTCACCGGCCTCACCATGTATGACGCGCTGACCGGCTGGGACCTGTCCTCCGCCGACAAGCCGAGCGTGGTGATCCCCGGCCTTGCGACCGAGTGGAAGGTCGATGATGCTGACAAGACCAAATGGACCTTCAAGCTGCGCCCCGGCGTCACCTTCCATGATGGCTCGCCGTTCAATGCGGATGCCGTGGTGTGGAACGTCGAGAAGGTCCTGAAGCAGGATGCGCCGCAGTTCGACGCCAGCCAGGTCGGCGTCACGGCCTCGCGCATGCCGACGCTGGCCTCCGCGAAGAAGATCGACGACATGACGGTCGAGCTCACCACCAAGGAGCCCGACAGCTTCCTGCCGATCAATCTCACCAACCTCTTCATGGCGAGCCCGGCGAAGTGGCAGCATTTCTATGACAAGGCGGAAGGCGCTGACGCCAAGGCGAAGTCGCAGGCTGCCTGGACCGCCTTCGCCAAGGACGCCGCGGGCACAGGCCCCTGGAAGATGGCGAGCTTCACCCCGCGCGAGCGGCTCGAGCTGGTCAAGAACGCGAGCTATTGGGACAAGGCGCGCGTGCCCAAGGTCGACAAGATGGTGCTGTTGCCGATGCCGGAGGCGAACGCCCGCACCGCGGCGCTGCTCTCCGGTCAGGTCGATTGGGTCGAGGCGCCGGCGCCGGATGCGCTGCCCGAGCTCAAGCAGCGTGGTTTCAAGCTCTACGCCAACGAGCAGCCGCATGTCTGGCCCTGGCAGTTCTCGCGCATCGAAGGCTCGGCCTGGAACGACATCCGCGTGCGCAAGGCCGCCAACCTCTGCGTTGATCGCGACGGCCTCAAGGACGGCCTGCTTGCCGGCCTGATGGTGCCGGCGACCGGCACCTTCGAGCCCGGCCATCCCTGGCGCGGCAAGCCGAGCTTCGAGATCAAGTATGACAAGGCGGCCGCGCAAAAGCTGATGCAGGAGGCCGGCTTCGGTCCAGCCAAGAAGCTGACGGTGAAGATCCAGACTTCGGCGTCCGGCTCGGGCCAGATGCAGCCGCTGCCGATGAACGAATATCTCCAGCAGGCCCTCGCCGAATGCTATTTCGACGTGAAGCTCGACGTCATCGAGTGGAACACGCTGTTCACCAACTGGCGCCGCGGCGCCAAGGACCCCAGCGCCAACGGCTCGAACGCGACCAACGTCACCTACGCGGCGATGGACCCGTTCTTCGCGCTGGTGCGCTTCCTGCAATCGAGCATGGCGCCGCCGGTCTCGAACAATTGGGGTTTCATCAACGATCCCAAGTTCGACGAGCTCGTCAAGAAGGCGCGCCAGACCTTCGACCCTGCCGCGCGTGATGCCGCGCTCGCCGAGCTGCACGCAGCTTCCGTCGACGATGCAGCCTTCCTCTACGTCGCCCACGACGTCGGCCCGCGCGCCATGAGCCCGAAGGTCACCGGCGTCGTGCAGCCGAAGAGTTGGTTCATCGACTTCTCGCTGGTGTCGATGAATTAGTGAGACGGCCCTGGCTCTATCAGCGCGTCATGCCCGGGCTTGACCCGGGCATCCACGTCTATCCACTTGCTCGGTCATTCCGGGGCGCCCGAAGGGCGAACCCGGAATTTCGAGATTCCGGGTTCGATGCTACGCATCGCCCCGGAATGACGGAGTAAGAAGAACGTGGATGGCCGGGACAAGCCCGGCCATGACCATCGAGATATCTACGCCCTAACCTGAGTAACCGACGTGCTCGCCTATACCGCCAGACGCATCGTCTATGTCATCCCGATCGTCATCAGCGTGGCGCTGGTGTGCTTTCTGCTCGTGCACATCACGCCGGGCGATCCGCTCGTTGCCGTGCTGCCGGCCGACGCCTCGCAGGAGCTCGCGGCGCAGCTGCGCGCCGCCTACGGCTTCGACCGGCCGCTGCCGGTGCAGTTCGGGCTTTGGCTGCTCCGTGCCCTTCATGGCGATCTCGGCAATTCCATCGCGACGGGGCGCCCCGTGCTCGCCGAGGTCATGCGCGCGGTCGGCAACACCGTCACGCTCGCAATTGCCGCCGCCATCATCGGCTTCACCATGGGCATCCTGCTCGGCCTGATCGCCGGCTATTTTCGCGAGACCTGGATCGACAAGGTCGCGACCTCCTTTGCCATCGCCGGCGTCTCGGTGCCGCATTACTGGCTCGGCATGGTGCTGGTCATCATCTTCTCGGTCCAGCTGAACTGGCTGCCCGCAGTCGGCGCCGGGCCCAACGGCTCCAACTCCTGGGCGTGGGACTGGGCGCATCTGAAATATCTCGTGCTGCCGGCGATCACGACCTCGGTGATCCCGATGGGCATCGTCACCCGCACGGTGCGCGCGCTCACCGGCGACATCCTCTCGCAGGATTTCGTTGAGGCGCTGCGCGCAAAAGGCCTGCACGAAACCGGCGTGTTCCGTCACGTCATCAAGAACGCCGCGCCCACCGCGCTCGCGGTGATGGGGCTTCAGCTCGGCTACATGCTCGGCGGCTCGATTCTGATCGAGACCGTGTTCTCCTGGCCGGGCTCGGGCTTCCTGCTCAATTCAGCGATCTTCCAGCGCGACCTGCCGCTGCTCCAGGGCACGATCCTGATCCTGGCGCTGTTCTTCGTCTTCCTCAACCTGCTGGTCGACATCGCGCAAGCCGCGATCGACCCGCGCATCAAGCGGGGCTAGCTGGATGAGGTGCCACACATTCAGTGTCGTCCCGGCGAAGGCCGGGACCCATAACCCCGGTAAGCGGTTATGGGGCGAGACAGCAACCACGAGTCCTCGCCAAACCACCTTTCGTGGGTATGGGTCCCGGCCCCCCCGTGCGCAATTGCGCACTAGGCCGGGACGACATCGGAAATTGCGGCGATGAGCGAGCTTCCGTTGTCTGCCACCAGCGATGCTGCGCTCCAGGCCGCGCCGGCGACCAAGGCGCGCGGCTATTGGGCGACCGTCGGCCGCCGCATCATGCGCGACAAGGTCAGCATGGCCTGCGCGCTGGTGCTGCTGCTGATCTTCCTGTCAGCGATCCTCGCGCCGTGGCTGGGTCTGGAAGATCCTTACAAGGGCTCGATGATCCGGCGCCTGCGCCACATCGGCACAACAGGCTACCCGCTCGGCACCGACGAGCTCGGCCGCGACATGCTGGCGCGGCTGATCTATGGCGGGCGGCTGTCGCTGGTCATCGGCATCCTGCCCGTCATCCTTGCCTTCTGCATCGGCACCTCGCTTGGCCTTGTCGCCGGCTATGTCGGCGGCAAGCTCAACACTGCGATCATGCGCACCGTGGACGTGTTCTACGCCTTTCCGTCGGTGCTGCTCGCCATCGCCATCTCCGGCGCGCTCGGGGCCGGCATCCTCAACTCCATCGTGGCGTTGACCATCGTGTTCGTGCCGCAGATTACCCGCGTTGCGGAAAGCGTCACCACCGGCGTGCGCAACATGGATTTCGTCGAGGCCGCGCGCGCCTCGGGTGCCGGAGCTTTCACCATCATGCGCGTGCATATCCTCGGCAACGTGCTGGGAGCCATCTTCGTCTATGCCACCAGCCTGATCTCGGTCTCGATGATCCTGGCCGCCGGTCTCTCCTTCCTTGGCCTCGGTACAAAGCCGCCGGAGCCGGAATGGGGGCTGATGCTCAACACCTTGCGTACCGCGATCTACATCAATCCCTGGGTCGCCGCGCTTCCCGGCGCGATGATCTTCGCGGTCTCGATCTGCTTCAACCTGCTCTCGGACGGCCTGCGTAGCGCCATGGACATCAGGAATTAGGCCATGAGCGAGAGCAACACATCTGTTGAAATGCTCGAGCCGGTCGAGGACCGCGGCGGCGTCGCGCAGCCGCTGCTCCAGGTCAACGGCCTGACCAAGCACTTCCCGGTCCGCGGCGGATTGTTCGCCGCGAAACGCACCGTGCGTGCGGTGGACAACGTCTCCTTCTCCGTCGCCAAGGGCGAGACGGTCGGCATCGTCGGCGAGTCCGGTTGCGGCAAGTCGACCACCGCGCGCCTCCTGATGCATCTGATGCCGCGCGATGACGGCGACATCATCTATGACGGCATGACCGTCGGCCAGGCGCTGTCGCTGCGCGAGCTGCGCCGCGGCATGCAGATGGTGTTCCAGGATTCCTATGCCTCGCTCAATCCGCGCCTGACGATCGAGGAATCCATCGCCTTCGGCCCGAAGGTCCACGGCATGGCCGATGGCACGGCGAGGGCGCTGGCGCGCGAGCTGCTCGGCAAGGTCGGCCTGCGCCCGGAAAACTTCGCCAACCGCTACCCGCACGAGATTTCCGGCGGTCAGCGCCAGCGCGTCAACATCGCGCGGGCGCTGGCGCTGTCGCCGCGGCTGGTGATTTTGGACGAAGCCGTCTCCGCGCTCGACAAATCCGTCGAGGCGCAGGTGCTCAATCTCCTTGCTGATCTCAAGCGCGAGTTCGGCCTGACCTATCTCTTCATCAGCCACGACCTCAACGTGGTCCGCTACATCAGCGATCGCGTGCTGGTGATGTATCTCGGCGAGGTCGTCGAGCTTGGTCCGGTCGACCAGGTCTGGGATAGCCCTGCGCATCCCTATACGCGCGCGCTTCTTGCGGCGATGCCGTCCTCGGATCCTGACAGGCGTACGGAAAAACCGCCGATCACGGGCGATCCGCCCAATCCGATCGACCCGCCCTCGGGCTGCCGCTTCCACACGCGCTGCGCGTTTGCGGAGCCGCTCTGCGCAAATGCCGCACCAAAGCTCACGGCGGTCGATACAATGGGCCACGAGGCTGCGTGCTACATGGCCATTCCGGGTTCAGGCCATAGCCGCGCGCCCGCAGGGGAAATCGCATGACGAGACCGACACCAAAAGAGATCAAGCCGATCGCGCTAGTTGCCGGCGTTCCCGTGGATGACGAGATCGCAACGCGCATCTCCAACTCCATCGGACCCGCCTTCGAAGGCTTCGCCGCCATCGCCGGCACGCTGCCGTTCGACCTCGAGCCGGCTTCTTACGTGCTCGCGCAGACGCAGAAGGTGTCGAAATGAGCACCGAACCTGCATTGATGACGCTCACCGAGGTCGCGCGTGCGATCGCGATGAAGCAGGTGTCCTCGCATGAGGTGACGCGCGCGCTGCTGGACCGCATCGCGCAGTGGCAGCCGCATCTCAACGCCTTCATGTCGATCGAGGCGGAGGCAGCGCTGAAGGCCGCCGAGGCGGCCGACGCCGAGCTGGCCAAGGGCGAAGTGCGCGGGCCGCTGCATGGCGTGCCGCTCGCGCACAAGGACATGTATTACGATGCCGGCAAGGTCTCGACCTGCGGCTCGCTGATCCGCCGCGATTTCGTCGCGACGACGACCTCTACCGCCTTGCAGCGGCTGAAGGATGCCGGCCAGGTCCGCCTCGGCACGCTGCACCTCGCCGAGTTTGCCTATGGCCCGACCGGCCACAACGCCCATTACGGTCCGGTGTGCAATCCCTGGAACGTCGCGCATATCACCGGCGGCTCGTCCTCGGGCTCCGGCTCGGCGGTCGCCGCGCGCCTGACCTATGCGGCGCTGGGCTCCGACACCGGCGGCTCCATCCGCATGCCCGCACATTTCTGCGGCGTCACGGGGTTGAAGACCACCTGGAGCCGCGTCAGCCGCGCCGGCGCGATGCCGCTGTCGCAATCGCTCGACACGGTCGGCCCACTCGCCCGCACCGCCGAGGACTGTGCGCTGCTGCTGGCGCTGATGGCCGGCCCCGATCCCGAGGATTCGACCGCGAGCCACGAGCCGCTGTCTGACTATGTCGGCGCGACCAAGGGCTCGCTCAAAGGCCTCAAGATCGGCGTGCCCGCGTCCTTCTACGTCGACGATCTCGACGGCGAGGTCGCGCGCGTGCTCGACGAGACCATCGCGGTGCTCAAGCGCGAGGGCGCCGACATCGTCAAGGTCGAGTTGCCCGACCAGCGGCAATTGCAAGCGGCAAGCCAGCTCGTGCTCGCGGCGGAAGCTGCCGCCTTCCACAAGCGCTGGATGATCGAGCGTCCGCAGGATTACGGCGCGCAGGTGTTGATGCGGCTCCAGAACGGGCTTGCCGTGCCCGCCATCACCTATCTCGAGGCGATGCGCTGGCGTGGCCCGGCGCTCGCCGCGCACAACGCCGCAACCGCCGGCGTCGATGCGGTGATCGCGCCCGCGTCGCCCGTGCCGGCGCCGACGATCGAGGAGAGCGACGTCGGCGGCGGGCCGAACGCGCCGGCGCTGTTGCAGCGGCTGACGCTGTTCACCCGTCCGGTGAACTTCCTCGGCCTGCCGTCGCTGACCGTGCCGTCCGGCTTCACCAAGAGCGGTCTGCCGATCGGCATGCAGCTGATCGGCCGCTCCTTCGATGAAGCGACCCTGCTCACCATCGGCGCGGCGTTCCAGCGCGTCACCGACTATCACGACAGGTTGCCGAAACTGCCGTCATGACAAAGCTCGTCGAGATCTCAGGCCTCAACATCCGCTTCACCGGCGAGCGCACGGTCTATGCCGTGAACGATCTCAGCCTCTCGCTGGGAGACGGCGAGGTGCTGGGCCTGCTCGGCGAGTCCGGCTCGGGCAAGAGCGTGACCTTGCGCGCGCTGATGCGGCTGCTGCCGAAGAAGCGCACGCAGATCTCCGGCCGCGTCAATGTTCTGGGGCGCGACGTTCTCGCCATGAACGACGAGGAGCTCTCGTCGTTCCGCGGCCAGACCGTGTCGATGATCTTTCAGGAGCCCGCGCTCGCGCTCGATCCGGTCTACACCATCGGCGTGCAGATCGCCGAAAGCGTCGTGCGTCACGAAGGCAAGTCTTATGCGGAGGGCAGGGCACGCGCACTCGAAATGCTCGAGGTCGTGCGCATTCCCTCGGCCCGGCGCCGGTTAGACGCCTATCCGCACGAGATGTCCGGCGGCATGCGCCAGCGCGCGATGATCGCGCTGGCCCTCGCCTGTCGTCCCAAGATATTGCTCGCGGACGAGCCGACCACCGCGCTCGATGCCACCGTGCAGATCCAGATCCTGCTGCTGCTGCGCGAGTTGCAGCGCGAGTTCGGCATGTCCGTCATCTTCGTCACCCACGACATCGGCGTCGCCATCGAAATCTGCGACCGTGTCGCGGTGATGTATGCCGGCCAGATCGTGGAGCAGGGGACCTTGCGGGACATCGTCCGCACGCCGGTGCACCCCTATGCCAAGGGCCTGCTCGCCTCCACCATCCACGGCGCCAAGCGCGGCGCCCGCCTCGAGACCATCCCCGGCACCCCGCCGTCGCTGGCCGAAAAGCCCCACAATTGCTCCTTCGCCCCCCGCTGCACCGCCGCCCAGCCGCGCTGCCTGGAGCAGCTGCCTGCGAATGTGGAGGTGGGACCGGGCCGGGCGGCAAGGTGCGTGCTGGCGGAGCCGCTCACCGTCGATCTGAAGTAGGGTTGCTTTCGACTTTTGCCTGCGCGTGGGCAATCGGGGCGGGCGACCACCATTCAGACCCCATTCATCCCGGTTCCGGTTCCATGCGGCCGTTCACGGAGAGGGACCTCACTTATGTACATTTCCAACGAAGGCCTGCTCGTCATCCTGTTCGTCGGCCTGGTCGCCGGCTGGCTGGCCGGCAAGGTGGTGCGGGGTGCCGGTTTCGGCATCATCGGCGACATCGTGATCGGCATCGCCGGCGCGTTTGTGGCCAGCTTCTTGTTCCCAAAGCTCGGTATTCGCATTGGCACCGGGCTCGTGTCGGAGATCGTCTATTCCGCCATCGGCGCGGTCATCCTGCTGCTCGTGGTGCGGCTGGTGCGCGGCGGCGGCCGGTTCTAGCGGCCCCAGGGTTCAGTTGACCCAACTTTCGACCTCTCCCCGCCCGGGGGGAGGTGACATGTCTGCAAGAAAAAGCCGCAAGCCTGTGAAATTCCGGACTTGCGCGCCGGGCCATCAGGGGGTGATGTGCCCCCACAGGGGATCGGGTTGATTCAGCCGCGTTGGACAAGGGGCGAAAACGCGATGTTAATCCGGATCAATTACTCCTGAAATTGCCTTTGAAATCAGGGGCTTTGCCCCTTACCCGAAAGAGATCAGACTGATGGCAGCGGTCCCTGGCGTTCGCCGTTCGGAGCTCGCTGACGCGCTGCGCGCATGTCGCACGGCGTTCGTCGGCGTCGGCCTGATGAGCTGCATGATCAACCTGCTCTATCTGACCGGGTCGATCTTCATGCTGGAGGTCTACGACCGGGTGCTGCCGAGTCGCAGCATTCCGACGCTGGTCGGCCTGATCATCCTCGCCAGCTTCCTCTACATGGCGCAGGGCGTGCTCGACATGATCCGCAACCGGATCCTGGGGCGGATCGGCACCTCGCTCGACGAAGCCCTGAACAAGCGCGTGTTCGACACCGTCGTGCGCCTGCCGCTGCTGGTCGGCAACCGCAACGAGGGCCTCCAGCCGCTGCGCGACCTCGACAATGTCCGCTCCTTCCTCGGCGGCATGGGACCGAGCGCGTTCTTCGACCTGCCCTGGCTGCCGCTCTATCTCGCCATCTGCTTCGCCTTCCATGTCATGATCGGCGTGACCGCCTTGGTCGGCGCCATCATCCTGGTCGGGCTGACGGTGGTCACCGAGTTCATGTCCCGCCAGCCGGCGAAGGAGGCGATGGGGCTTGCGGCCCAGCGCAACGATCTCGCCGCCTCCAGCCGTCGCAATGCCGAAGTGATGGTGTCGATGGGCATGACCAGCCGGATGAACCAGCGCTGGAGCGAGGCCAACGAAAAATATCTCGCCGGCAATCAGCGTGCGAGCGACGTGGCCGGCGGCCTCGGCGCGATCGCCAAGGTGCTGCGCATGATGCTGCAATCCGCCGTGCTCGCGGTCGGCGCCTATCTCGTCATCCATCAGGAGGCGACCGCCGGCATCATCATCGCCGGCTCGATCCTGTCGGCCCGCGCGCTGGCGCCGGTCGATCTCGCCATCGCGCATTGGAAATCCTTCGTCGCGGCACGCCAGAGCTGGCAGCGCTTGACCCGCTTGCTGGAGCAGATGCCGGCGCAGACGATGCCGACCCAGTTGCAGGCGCCCACCAGCCGGCTCTCGGTCGAGGGCGTCGCCATGGTGCCGCCGGGCGATCAGCGCCTCATCGTGCAGGACATCACCTTCGCGCTCGCCGCCGGCAACGGCCTCGGCGTGATCGGGCCGAGCGGCTCCGGCAAATCCTCGCTGATCCGTGCGCTGGTCGGCGTCTGGCAGCCGGTGCGCGGCAAGGTGCGGCTCGACGGCGCCGCGCTCGACCAATGGTCCTCCGACATGCTCGGTCGCCACATCGGCTATCTGCCGCAGGACGTGGAACTGTTCGGCGGCACCATCGCGCAGAACATCAGTCGCTTCGACCCTGAGGCCGCCTCCGACGGCATCATCGCCGCGGCCAAGGAGGCCGGCGTGCACGAGATGATCATCAAGATGCGCGAGGGCTACAACACGCAGGTCGGCGAGCAGGGCACCGCGCTCTCCGCAGGCCAGGCGCAGCGCGTGGCGCTGGCGCGCGCGCTCTACGGCAATCCGTTCCTGATCGTGCTCGACGAGCCCAACTCCAATCTCGACACCGAAGGCGACGAGGCGCTGACCCGCGCCATCCGCGCCGCCCGCGAGCGTGGTGCCATCGTCGTCGTGGTGGCGCATCGGCCCATCGGCGTCGAGGCGGTCGACCAGATCCTGGTGCTGCGCGACGGCCGCATGCAGGCCTTCGGCCCCAAGGAGCAGGTGCTCGCCCAGGTGCTCCAGCCGCGCGTGGCGCCGCCGGCACCGATCAAGATCGTCAGCGAGGGCGGAGCCAAGGCATGAGCACGATGGCGATCGGTGGCGGCAAGCCCGCCGCAAGGAAGACCGTGCGGGATTCCATCAGGTTTCACCTGATGCTCGGGCTCGGGATCGTGCTGGTTCTGGCCGTCGGCCTCGGCGGCTGGGCGTCCACGGTGCAGATCTCGGGCGCGCTGATCGCGCCGGGTCAGATCGTGGTCGAATCCAACGTCAAGAAGGTGCAGCACCCGACCGGCGGCGTGGTCGGCGAGCTGCGCGCCCGCGACGGCGACGTGGTCAAGGCCGGCGACATCGTGGTGCGGCTCGACGACACCGTCACCAAGGCGAACCTCGCCATCGTCACCAAGAATCTCGACGCCGCACAGGTGCGCGCGGCGCGGCTCCAGGCCGAGCAGCGCGGTGTCGACAGGATTGAATTCCCGCAGTCATTGCTCGATCGCGGCAACGACCCCGACGTCAAGACGCTGCTCTCCGCCGAAACCAAGCTGTTCGACGTCCGCGTCAACGGCCGTGCCGGCCAGAAGGCGCAGCTGCGCGAACGCATCCAGCAGCTCAACGAGGAGATCGAGGGTCTCTCCGCGCAGGAGAGGGCCAAGGACAAGGAAATCTCGCTGGTGCAGCAGGAGCTCACCGGCGTCCGCGATCTCTATGAGAAGCACCTGGTGCAGATCTCGCGCCTGACCACGCTCGAGCGCGACAGTGCCCGCCTCAACGGCGAGCGCGCGCAGTACATCGCCTCGCGGGCGCAGGCCAAGGGCAAGATCACCGAGACCGAGCTTCAGATCATCCAGGTCGACAAGGACATGGTGAGCGAGGTCTCCAAGGATCTGCGCGAGACCAACGACAAGATCGGCGAGCTGATCGAGCGCAAGGTCGCAGCCGAAGACCAGCTGCGCCGCGTCGATATCCGCGCGCCGCAGGACGGCATGGTGCTGCAATCGACCGTGCATACCGTGGGCGGCGTCGTCACCGCCGGCGACGCGCTGATGCTGATCGTGCCGCAGGCCGACGATCTTCAGGTCGAGGCCAAGGTCAATCCGGTCGATATCGACAAGCTCCAGATCGGCCAGAAGACGCTGCTGCGCCTGTCCGCCTTCAACCAGCGCACCACGCCCGAGCTCAACGGCGTCGTCAGCCGCGTCTCGCCCGACGTCACCACCGACCAGCGCACCGGCCAGAGCTACTACACCATCCGCGTCTCGCTGCCGGCGGAAGAGATCGCCCGCCTCGGCGACTCCAGGATCATCCCCGGCATGCCCGTGGAAGCCTTCGTCCAGACCGGCGACCGCACCATGCTGTCCTATTTGATGAAGCCGCTGCACGACCAGTTCATGCGGGCGTTCCGGGAGAAGTGACGCGCGAAAGCGCGTCATCCCGGAGCGGCCTCGCCGTCTTCCCATCCGTCATCGCGAGCGTAGCGAAGCAATCCAGTCTGTCTCCGCTAAGAGATTTCTGGATTGCTTCGCTACGCTCGCAATGACGGTGTGGCTAAATTCTTGCTATAGTTCGACTCAAGCCCCAGCAACCCGGCGTTCGAACAATGCAATCCCCGCCCTCCATCGCCACCAAATCCTTCTCCGACGCGTCCGCGGCCGTCGCCCGGCTCGAAGAGATCTACGAACGCAACACGAAATTCCTGCGCGACAGGTTCGAGGCCTATGTCAACGGCGAAGCGATCACGACGCGGGCGCGGGCCTACTATCCCTTTGTCCGCCTCACCACCGCGACGTATGCGCGGCTGGATTCACGTCTCTCCTACGGCTTCGTCGCCGGCCCCGGCGTGCACGAGACCAGCGTCACGCGGCCGGATCTGTTCCGCGCTTATCTGACCGAACAGATCGGGCTGCTGATCCAGAACCACGGCGTGCCCGTGGAGATCGGCGAGTCGGCCGAGCCGATCCCGATTCACTTCGCCTATCGCCGCGACATCAACATCGAAGCCGCCATCACCACCGGCGAGAATTCCCTTGTGGCGCGATCGCTGCGGGACGCGTTCGACGTGCCCGATCTCGCCACCATGGACGATTCGATTGCAGACGGCACCTTCGAGCTCCAGGCGGGGGCGCCCGAGCCGCTGTCCCTGTTTCGGGCCGCCCGCGTCGATTACTCGCTGCGGCGGCTCTATCACTACACCGGCACCGATCCCGAGCACTTCCAGAACTTCGTGATCTTCACCAACTACCAGTTCTACGTCGATGCCTTCGCGCAGCTCTGCCAGCAGCGGCTTCAGTCCGGCGAGGCCGGCCTCGAGGCCTTCATCGCGCCGGGCAATGTGATCACGCGGAGCGGCGGCGCGACGAGCGGGGACGCGCCGACACGCACGCCGCAGATGCCGGCCTTCCATCTGGTCGAGCCCGGCTATCGCGGCATCACCCTGATCAATATCGGCACCGGTCCGTCCAACGCGCGCAACGTCACCGACCATGTCGCGGTGCTGCGCCCGCACGCCTGGCTGATGCTCGGCCATTGCGCCGGTCTGCGCAACACGCAGCGGCTCGGCGACTACGTGCTTGCGCATGGTTACGTGCGCGAGGATCATGTGCTCGACCGCGAGCTGCCGCTGTGGGTGCCGATTCCGGCGCTGGCCGAGATGCAGGTCGCGCTCGAAGAGGCGGTCGAGGACGTCACGGGCCTGGAAGGCTTCGAGCTCAAGCGCCTGATGCGTACGGGCACGGTGGCGAGCGTCGACAACCGCAACTGGGAGATCTCCGGGCCTGAGGTGATCCGCCGCCTGTCGCAATCGCGTGCGGTCGCACTCGACATGGAATCGGCCGCGATCGCCGCCAATGGCTACCGCTTCCGCGTCCCCTACGGCACGCTGCTCTGCGTCTCCGACAAGCCGCTGCACGGAGAGATCAAGCTCGCGGGCATGGCCAGCGAATTCTACCGCCGCCGCGTCGGCCAGCATCTCGAGATCGGCCTGAAGGCGCTGGAGCGGCTCAAGCAGCAGGAGTCGGAGCGCCTCCACTCGCGAAAGCTCCGCAGTTTTGCCGAAGTCGCGTTCCAGTAGGACGAGGCACCTCTTTGCGGCTGACAAGCCGCGGAATCCCAAGCATTGTCGGCGCGGGGCCGACCGGACTGTTTTTCAATGCCGCTGTTGCGCGACCGGATCATCGGCCATGACCTCGAACGGCTGGCCTTCCGCTTCACCATGGTGAATGACGGCGAGGTCGTGCAGTGCCAGATCAGCGACGCCGCCATGGACGAGCTCGCGGGCATGCAGGGCACCGAAAGCAGTGCCCGGCAGGCGCAGTTCCTGTCCCTGCGCGAGACCATCGAGCGGATCGCGTCGGACCTTTACGACGAAGCACCGCGGTTCAAGGGGTACGTGGTGCGGATCTTCATGCGGCATTTGGGCAGGTAACTGTTGCTCCACTCTCCGCTGTCATGCCCCGGCTCGACCGGGGCATCCAGTACGCCGCGGCCCATCGATTCAATCACGGCCGTCTCGGAGTACTGGATCGCCCGGTCAAGCCGGGCGATGACAGCGGTGTTGTGGCGATCGCGCCGCACCTCACTTGAGCTGCGCAGCAGTTCATCCCTCCAAATTCCGCAAGAGCAGCTTCAACGCCGTCGCCGCGAACACTTGCATGTTCGCAAACCGGTCGCTGCTGCCCGTCTCCAGCGTCATCACTTCCGCCGCGGGCCCTGCGACCGCCATGCAGCTATGGCCGGCGGCATCGCCGTAGCGGTTGCCGGTGGGGCCGGCGGCGCCGGTTTCGGACAGGCCCCAGTCGCAGCTGAAGCGGCTGCGCATCTGTTCGGCCAGCAGTCTTGCGTAGGGCTCCGACGAGGAGCGAAAACCCTTCATGCCGTCATCCGAAATATCCATCAGCACGCGCCTGGCATCGCGGGTGTAGACCACGGCGCCACCGAGGAAATAGGCGGACGCACCGGGCACCGCGAGCAGGCTGGCCGCGATCAGGCCGCCGGTCGAGGATTCCGCCACCGCGATGGTCTGTTTGCGCGCGATCAATTGGGCCGCGACCTGTTCCGCAATGCCGACGAGCTCTTTCATCCCTTTAACCTCTCATTGCCTCGCAACCGAGCTCAGCCTTCCTAGCATAAGCTGGCTGCCTTGGCCGAGTTGCGGGCGACGGTCAGGCCTGCTTGAATGGCGCACAAGCGGAGCGGCCTGGCCGCTCGCAAGAAGACGTGACGAGGAAACGTGAAGGAGACGTGATGGCGTCCCTGATCGCCGGCGGGGTGGATTGCGACGTGCATCCGGCCGTGCCGCATCTGACCAGCCTGCTGCCGTACCTGAACGACTATTGGCGCGATCAGGTGACGACGCGCGGCATGGTCGACCTGGTCTCGCAATCCTACCCGCAGAACTCGCCGATCGTGGCGCGCCCCGATTGGCGTCCCGAGAGCGGCAAGCCGGGCGCGAGCCTGGAAGATATGCAGCGCCATGTGCTCGATCCTTTTCAGGTCAGCCATGCCATCTGCAATCCGCTCTACGCCGTGCAGATGGTGTTTTCCGAGGACATGCAGGCCGCCTTCTGCCGCGCGCTGAACGACTGGCTGGTGAAGGAATGGCTCGATCGTGACAAGCGTCTGCGCGGCTCGATCGTGATCCCCACGCAAAGCGTCGAGAAGGCCGTCGCCGAGATCGAACGCTGCGCGCAGGACCGGCGCTTCGTGCAGGTCTTGATGCTGGTCATGGGCGACACGCCGCTCGGCAAGCGCGCGCTGTGGCCGATCTACGAGGCCGCGGAACGGCTGGACCTCGCGGTCGGCATCCATGCAGGTTCCGCTTATCACAATCCGCCGACTGCGGTGGGCTGGGGTTCCTATCACATCGAGGATTATGTCGGTCAGGCCCAGGCGTTCCAGACCCAGCTCACCAGCGTGATTGTCGAGGGCGTGTTCGCCAAATATCCGCGGCTGAAAATGGTGATGCTGGAGTCCGGCGTCTCCTGGATCTCCCCCTTTCTCTGGCGGCTTCACAAATTCTGGCGCGGGGTGCGGATGGAGACGCCATGGGTCGATCGCGCGCCGCTGGAACTTGTGCGCAGCAACATCCGCTTCTCGTTACAGCCATTTGATGCGCCGCCGGAACCCGAGACATTAATTCGCCTGTTTGATCATATGCAGTCGGACGAATTGGTCCTATTCTCCACGGACTATCCGCACTGGCAGTTCGACGGCCAGGATGCGCTGCCCCAGGGCCTCACCCCCGATCTCGTGCGCAAGATCATGATCGACAATCCGCATGCGACCTATCCCCGCCTGACTTAGCCGCTGCCAGAGGAGGCAAGGCGATGAATATTCAATTCCGCGAAAGTACCGAAGCCGCTTCCCCCCTGACGACCAAGACCGCGATCGCGGATTGCGACATCCATCCGGCCCGCGCCACCCGCACCGAGCTCTATCCCTATCTTGCCAAACGCTGGCAGCATCATCTCGACGTCTACGGCGTGCACGCCTATCAGGGCATGATGGAAGGCCCGCCCTATCCGAAGGCCCAGCCCAACGCCTCGCGCCGCGACGCCTATCCGCCGGAAGGCGGACCGCAGGGCTCCTCGCTCTCCTTCATGCAGAAGCAGCTGCTCGACCCCAACTATGTGCAGCTGGGTGTGCTCAATCCGCTCAACACCGGGCAGGGCATCCGCAATCACGAGCTCTCGGCCGCTTTGTGCTCGGCGATCAACGACTGGCAGATCGACAAATGGACCAGCAAGGACAAACGGCTGAAAGCGTCCATCGTCGTCGGCAATGAGGACGGGCTGTCGGCCGCCGCCGAAATCCGCGAGCGCGCCGGCGACAAGAATTTCGTTCAGGTGCTGCTGCTCAGCCGCAACGTCGAGCCGCTCGGCCAGCGCCGCTATTGGCCGATCTATCAGGCCGCGGAAGAGGCCGGCCTTCCCGTCGGCGTCCACGCCTTCGGCTTCGGCGGCAACCCGATCACGCCGTCGGGCTGGCCTTCCTATTACATCGAGGAGATGGTTGGGCATTCGCAGTGCCAGCAATCGGCGCTGGCCAGCCTTGTCTTGGAAGGCGTGTTCGAACGCTTCCCGAAGCTGAAGATGGTGATGATCGAGGCCGGCTTCGGCTGGGCACCGTCGCTCGCGTGGCGACTGGACAAGGCCTGGCAGCGGCTCAGGAGCGAAGTGCCGCATGTGAAGCGTCCGCCGTCGGAATATATCCGCGAGCAGGTATGGTGGACCACGCAGCCGATGGAGGATCCGGAGCGGCGCGAGGATCTGTTCGACGTCATCAAGTGGATCGGCTGGGACCGCCTGCTGTTCGCAACTGATTATCCGCACTGGGACTACGACGAGCCGTCGCGTGTTCTGCCCGCGGGCGTCAGCGAAGCCAACCGCGAGGCATTTTACCTGGGCAATGCCCGGAAGCTCTACGGGATTGGTTGATGGCGCGTCACGTCATCGCGCCAGTGGATGAGCTTCCGCCGGGCACGCGAAAATTCCTGGAGATCGACGGGCGGCCGATCGCGGTCTTCAACATCAAGGGCGAATATTTCGGCCTGATGAACCGCTGCCCGCATCAGGGCGCGGCGCTGTGCGAGGGCCCGCTGATCGGGCTC
Organism: Bradyrhizobium sp. CCBAU 11386; assembly: GCF_028128955.1. Lineage (NCBI taxonomy): Bacteria > Pseudomonadati > Pseudomonadota > Alphaproteobacteria > Hyphomicrobiales > Nitrobacteraceae > Bradyrhizobium > Bradyrhizobium sp. CCBAU 11386. The sequence goes on along the minus strand of NZ_LBKA01000232.1, from coordinate 20,482 downwards.
GCGCAATCGAGCGATCCCGGCGAGATCGAATACACCAAGCTTGGCGAGATCATCCGCTGTCCCTGGCACGGCTGGGAGTTCGACATCCGCACCGGCCAGTCCTATTGCGACCCCCGCCGCTTCCGCGTGAAGGCCTATCCGGCCCATGTCGAGCCGGGCGCGACTGTCGTGAAGGGGCCGTATGTCGCCGAGACTGTCACGGTGAAGGTCGAGAGCGACTACGTGGTGGTGGAGCTGTAGGCCCCCACTGTCATTCCGGGGCGATGCGAAGCATCGAGCCCGGAATCCATCGTGCGACAGGAATACTGGGAGAAATGGATTCCGGGCTCGCCTCTTCGAGGCGCCCCGGAATGACCGTCAGCGCCCCGCAACCGGCTCCGCCACCGCATCATATGTCGGCACCGCCTTGCCGCCGCTGCGATACACCGTCGAGGCCGCGATGATGCCGAGCAGGGCGGCGAACATCAGCCAGAAGCCGGGCGAGGCCCTGTCGCCGGTCCGCTCGATCAGCCAGGTCGAGGCGAACGGGGTGAAGGTGCCGAACAGCGCGGCGGCGAGTGCGAAGGCGAGCGAGAAGCAGGTGGTGCGGACATGCGCCGGCACGATCTCGACGAGGGCGCCGAGCATAGTGCCGCTGTAGACGCCGAAATAGAACGAGAACATCATCTCGACCGCGAGCAGCTTGCCGAAGGTCGGCGCGGCCACGAGCCAGTGCAGTGCCGGGTAGGCGGTGACGAGCGCGAGGCAGGCGATGGTGATCAGCACCGGCTTGCGGCCGATGCGGTCGGACAGCGCGCCGCCGACCGGATTCCAGAAGAAGTTGGTTACGGCGACCAGCAGCGTCACGAGCAGCGCGTCCTGCGTCGACAGCTTCAGCACCGTCTTGCCGAAGGTCGGCGTGTACACGGTGACGAAATAGAACGTCGTCGTGGTCAGGATCGCGATCATCATGCCGAGGATGACGATGCGCCAATGGCGAGGGCGGAGGTGAACACCTCGCTCGCGGTCGGATGCTTCTTCATGGCGAGGAAGGCCGGTGTCTCCTCGAGGGTGCGCCGCAGGACGAAGATCAGGGGAATGATCAGGCAGCCGACGAAGAAGGGAATGCGCCAGCCCCAGGCGGCCACCGTGTCGGCCGGCATCACCTCGGAGAGGAGGTAGCCGAGGATCGAGGCCACGAAGATCGCGACCTGCTGGCTCGACGACTGGAACGAGGTGTAGAAGCCGCGGTTGCCGGGCGTGGAGATCTCGGCGAGATACACCGACACGCCGCCGAGCTCGACACCAGCGGAGAAGCCTTGCAGCAGGCGGCCGATCAGCACGATGACCGGTGCCGCGATGCCGATGGTCGCGTAGCTCGGGCAGAACGCGATCACGACGGTGCCGATGGCCATGATGCCGAGCGTGACGATCAGGCCCTGGCGGCGGCCGATGCGGTCGATGTAGGCCCCGAGCACGATCGCGCCGACGGGCCGCATCAATGCGCCGAGCCAGAACACGCCGAAGGTGTTGAGCAGCGAGGCCGTCTCGTCGGTGGAGGGGAAGAACGCCTTGCCGATGGCGGCGGCATAGAAGCCGAACAGGAAGAAGTCGAACTGCTCGAGGAAATTGCCGGATGTGGCGCGCAGGATCGCGCCGATGCGCGACTTGATCTCGGGCGGATTGGTTGCTGGTCCAGCCATGACGTGACTCCCTGGGACGTGGCCGGACCGGAACTCATTTCACGGCAAGGCGACATATTGAAGCTGCGACAATCTGTCTTACCCCTTCCCGCGCAGGGCGCGGCGAGTCAATCGGTTTTCCAGAGGAAGCTGATGATTTTTCAGGCTTTATTTTGCGTCGCGGCAACGATCCATTGACGGAACGCGGCGAGCTTTGGCGCCTCGCGGCGCCCCTCCGGCGCGACCAGATAGAAACCCGCATCGGCCGGCAGCGCGATCTTGAATGGGACGACGAGCCGGCCCTTGGCGATATCGTCCTGCACGTAGGACGTCCGCCCCATCGCCACGCCGATGCCGTCGATCGCAGCCTGGATGGTCATGAAGATCATGTCGAAGGTGATGCCGGGCTGCTTGGCGATATCGGCCGGCAGGCCCGCCGCCGTCAGCCACAGCCGCCAGTCGTCGCTGTTGGCGTTGGAGGTGTGCAGCAGCGGATGATTTCGCAGATCCTCCGGACGCTGTAGCGGCTTGTCACCGCGCAGCAGCGACGGACTGCATACCGGAAACAGCTCGTCCGCCATCAGCCAGTCGGCACGCAGGCCCGGCCACTGGCCGCGGCCATAGCGGATTGCGGCATCGACATCGTCGCGCTGGAAGTCGACGAGGCTGGTCGACGTGGTGATGCGGACGTCGATGCCGGGATGCTGCTCCTGGAAATCGGTCAGCCGCGGCAGCAGCCATTTTGCGGCAAGCGAGGCCAGCGTCGAGAGGGTCAGCACCTTGTCGTCGTCCCTGCGCAGCAGGCGGTCGGTGGCGAGGCGGAGGTCGTTGAAGGCGGCGCGGACCCCCGGCAGGTAGTCGCGCGCTTCCGGCGTCAGCGCCAGCGCGCGGTTCTGCCGGATGAACAGGCGGATGCCGAGCTCCTCCTCCAATCGCCGGATCTGATGGCTGATCGCGGTCTGCGTCACGTTCAGCTCCGTCGCAGCCAGCGTGAAGCTGAGATGGCGCGCGGCGGCCTCAAACGCCCGCAATCCGTTCAGGGAGGGTAATCTGGCAGTCATCTGGCAGCAGGATACATGATGTTATTTCATGCGAAGGGGTACAAATTGTCGTTTGTCGCAGCGCACCAGAACACAGATATTAGCGGTCAACTTAGCTCCAGGAGCTGAAGATGTGTACATTGACCCAGAATTCGATGACAAATCATCATGCGCTTGGCCTGATCCAGCAGATCGGCGAGACGCTCCATGTCTGGCACGAGCGCTACCGGACCCGGCGCGAGCTGACCAACTGGACGGCCCGCGATCTCCACGACGTCGGCCTGTCCTGGTCCGACATTGCCTGTGAGGCCGACAAACCCTTCTGGCGGGCCTGATTGGCCGCCAGGCCGGCGCCGCCTGATCACAGGGGCGCCGGCGGTCCCCTCTCCCAGGGCATGTGTCATGAGCATCCTCCGCCTCGAAGACCTGAAGCAATATTCGGACGTGCTGCGCACGCGGCACGGCGAGGCGCTCAACGTTCGTTTCGTCGAGCCGCGCGACACCGAGGAGCTTCAGCACTATTTCCGCTCGCTTTCGACCCGCTCCCGCTACAACCGCTTCTTCGGCGCGATCAGCGAATTGCCGAAGGGCCTGTTGGACGACTTCCTCCAGGTCGGCGAGCGCGAACGCTTCACCGTTGTCGCGACCAAGATGGTCGACGGCTTCGAGACCATTGTCGCTGAAGCGCGCTACGCGTTGCATGCCGAGACCGCGACACTCGAATTCGGCCTGTCGGTCGACGATCGCTGGCAGGGCCACGGCATCGCCACCGCGCTCATGAAAAATCTCGAATGCCGCGCGGCCGCGCTTGGCGCCGAGCACATGTTCGGCGACACGCTGCGCGCCAACGAGACCATGATCTCGCTCGCCCGCAAGTCCGGTTTTGCCTTCGTCAATCATCCCGATGACTGGAAGCTGGTGCGCTTCGACAAGGAGATCGCGGTCGCCCCGAAGGACATTCCCTGCGCGAGCTGGCGTCTCGCCGCCCTTTCCCGTCAGGCCGACAGCCCCTCAGCCTCGGCCTGACACGACTGCAAGCCCGGCTCTTTCATCGAGAGCCGGGCATTTTTTTGCCTTATGCAATCGCAGATCTTCCCAACCCGTCATTCCGGGGCGCGCGTAGCGCGAACCCGGAATCCATTTCGCCGCGGGTCTTGCGGCCCAATGGATTCCGGGCTCGATGCTGCGCATCGCCCCGGAATGACGGCTCGTTGCACCATCCAGGTTCGATCTCTGACCGTGAAGGGCCTGCTACTTCCCCGTGAAAACCGCTTTCCGCTTCTCGATGAACGCCTGCACGGCCTCCTTGTGATCGGCGGTCGTGGTGAGGCGGATCAGCCGCTCGGCCTCGTGATCGCGGGCGGTCTCGAAATCGAACTGGATGGCCTCGTCGAGATTGTCCTTCATGTAGCGCAGCGCGAGGCGCGGGCCTTCGGCGAGCGATTTGGCCAGCGCGAAGGCTTCGGCTTGCAGTCGGTCGTCGGGCACGACGCGGTTGACGAGGCCGATGGCTTCACAACGCGCGGCATCGATCCTGTCGCCGGTGAACATCAGCTCGCGCGCCCGGGCAGTGCCGACCAGCCGCGTCAACAGCCAGGCGATGCCGTAATCGCCACTCAGCGCGATGCGGGCATAGCCGGTGGCGACGAAGGCAGATTGTGCGGCGATGCGGATGTCGCAGGCCATGGCGATGGCAAGCCCCGCGCCGACCGCCGGCCCCGGCAGCGCGGCGATCGTGGGCTTGCGCACCGACACCAGCGCGCCGGTGAGCAGCCGCTGCCGCTCCTGGAGATCGGTGACGCGATCCTCCAGCGACATCTCCAGCTTCTTCGGATCGCGATGCGCGCCCATGCCCTTGACGTTGCCGCCGGCACAGAAAGCTTCGCCCGCGCCGGTGATCAGCAGCGCGCCGACGTTGGGATCCTCGGCGCAGGTGCGGATCATCGTGCGCAGCGCCGGCGTCAGCGTGTCCGACAGCGAATTGCGCGCCTCCGGCCGGTTCAGCGTGATCACCGCGACGCGGTCGCGGATGACGCAGAGGAGTTCGTTTGTGCCGGTGTCGACGGTGGTGTCCATGGTCATGTCGCTCCCTCTCATTCGTCATTGCGAGCGAAGCGAAGCAATCCAGACTGTCTCCGCGGATACAGACTGGATTGCTTCGTCGCTTCGCTCCTCGCAATGACGGCTGTTGTTATGTTGTCGCCTCAAAACTTCTCCACCCACGGCCGCAGCTCCAGCTCCCAGCTCCAGGCGCTGCGCGGCTGCTGCAACACGTTCCAGTAGCTCTCCGCGATCGCGTCGGGATCGAGCATGGAATCCGGATTGTCGGCTGCCTCCGTCCGCGCCGCGCTCCTGATGCCGCCGTCGATCACGAAATGCGCGACATGGATGCCTTGCGGCGAGAGCTCGCGCGCCAGGCTCTGCGCCAGCCCGCGCAGCGCGAACTTGCCCATCGCGAACGAGGCCGACTGTGCATAGCCCTTGACGCTGGCCGAGGCGCCGGTGAACAGGATCGCGCCGTGCCTGTTCGGCAGCATGCGCCTGGCCGCCTGCTGCGCCACCAGGAAACCGCCATAGGCGCTGACCGCGATCGCCTGCGCGACATCGGCCGGGACGAGGTCGACGAACGGCCCCCGGGTGCGGCCGCTGGCGTTGTAGACGACGAGATCGGGCGTGCCGATCTCGCGCTCGACGAGGCCGAACAGGCGCTCGACCTCATCCGGCTCCGTCGCGTTGCAGGCATAGGCTCTTGCACCGGTCTCGGTGCAGAGCGCGCCCAGCTTCTCGATCTTCCGCGCGGCAAGCGCCACGCGAATGCCTTGTGTGGACAATAGCCGCGCCAGCGAGGCGCTCAGGCCTTCGCCGGCGCCGACGATGAGTGCGATCTTGTATTTCGGGTGTTCCATGGCGTGATCTCTCGGAGACGGGAAGCCGCTGATCTATGCATCCGCCGTGCGGACAACCAGCTGGGGTGCAGGCCCGGCCGATCACAATTCCGCAGAGCGAATTGCTCCTTCACGGCGATCGTGCCTCCCTGACAATTTGCGGCTTTATCCGGCTTCCTGGCTGGAGCATGATCGACATCATCCCAAGCGGCAAGCGCTAAGAATTGCCGTCGGGCGGAAACGAAGAGGACGATTATGCACAAGCCGGTCACAGCGCAGCCGAAAAAAGCCGCGGCCGCACCATCCGGCCTGCTGGCGCCCGATACCACGGGCATGAATTTCTACCGCGCCGATCCGGCGCTGACGGATCTCTTGCGCATCCATCTGCCGGAGACGCTGTTCCGTCACATCGAGCCGCACCTCGATCGCCTCGGCGAGCTCGCCGGCGGCACTCTCGACGACTGCGCGCGGCTGGCCGACCGGCACACGCCGGTGCTGCACCAGCGCGACAAGTTCGGCCGCGACGTGCAGTGGATCGAATACCATCCGGCCTATCGCGAACTGGAGAAGGCGGCCTTCGGCGAGTTCGGCATCCACGCGCTGTCGATCCGCAAGGGCATCATGGGCTGGCCGGACAAATATCCGGTGGTGGCGAAACACGCCTTCACCTTCCTGTTCAACCAGACCGAATTCGGCATGGGCTGTCCGATCAACGTCACCGACGGCTGCGCAAAACTCTTGGCTAATTTCGGCAGCGAGGCGCTGAAGGCCAAATATCTTGATGGCCTGACGCAGACCGACATGAGCAAGCTGACCCAGGGTGGCCAGTTCATGACCGAGAAGGAGGGCGGCTCCGACGTCGGCACGCTGACCACGCGCGCGGTGCAGGAGGGCGACCATTGGCGCCTCACTGGCGAAAAATGGTTCTGCTCGAACGCGGATGCCAAGGTGGTGATGCTGCTGGCGCGCCCGGAAGGCGCCGGCCCCGGCACGCGCGGCGTCGGCCTGTTCCTGATGCCGCGCTTCCTCGACGACGGCTCGCAGAACCACTACCGGATCGTACGTCTGAAGGACAAGCTCGGCACGCGCTCGATGGCGTCAGGGGAGATCAAGCTCGAAGGCGCGATCGCCTATGCAGTTGGCAAGCTCGACCGCGGCTTCGTGCAGATGGCCGAGATGGTGAATTCGTCGCGGCTCTCCAACGGCGTCAAATCCACCGCGCTGATGCGCCGCGCCTATCACGACGCCATGACGGTCGCGAAGAACCGCGTGGTGTTCGGCAGCCGCATCATCGATCTGCCGCTCGGCCGGCGGCAGATGCTGAAGATCATGCTGCCGGTCGAGCAGGCGCTGTCGATGAGCTTCCTCACCGCCGACGCGCTCGACCGCGCTGAGGCCGGCAGCCAGGATGCGGCGGCGCTGCTGCGTATCCTGACGCCCACGCTGAAATTCCGCGCTACGCGCGATGCACGAAAAGTCTGCGGCGATGCGCTCGAGATGCGCGGCGGCATCGGCTATATCGAGGAATTCGCCACCGCTCGGCTGCTGCGCGACGCCCATCTCGGCTCGGTCTGGGAAGGCACCGGCAACATCGTCGCGATCGATGCGCTCCGGCGCGCGGTCGGCCGCCACGGCGCCGAAGCTGCGCTCGCCGCGGATCTGCATGCCCGGCTCGACGACAGCGCCTCGGTGCCGCAGGCGTGGCGCGACCGCCTGCGCGGCCTCACCGATCGCGCGGTCGGTTTCGCGCGCGAGGTGGCGGGCAAGTCCGAGAACGAGGCTGATGCGCGCCGCGCCACCAGCCTGCTCTATCATGTCGCAAGCGCCGTCGCGCTCGCGTGGGAAGCGCATCGCATCCACGCCATGCGCGGCGATGCGCGCCGGCTGCTGCTGTCGCGTCTCGTGATCGATCACCGGGTCTCGCCGAGCGATCCGTTCCGGCTGACGGAAAATGCCGCGCAAGCGAAGCTCGCCGAGCTGCTGCTTGGCGATCGCGTGGCCGGGATGAGCGAGGTTGGCGAACTGGTTCTGGCAGCGTAGGCTCCCCTTACCTCTCCCACAGGGAGAGGTCGGATCGCGCCAGCGATCCGGGTGAGGGGTTGCGCTTCATCGAGAGACCTGAACCCCTCACCCGGAATCGCATCTTTGATGCGCTTCCGACCTCTCCCTTCGGGAGAGGTGAAGTCCGCGCTCAACGACAACAATAACAACGAGGAAACACCGATGAAGGCCGCCGTCCTCTATGAAGTCAACAAGCCGCTGGTCATCGAGGATGTCAGCCTGCCGAAGCCGGGCCCGCGCGAGGTCTTGATCCGCACATCCGTCGCCGGCCTCTGCCACTCCGACCTGCACTTCATGGAAGGCCTTTATCCGCATCCGCTGCCCGCGGTGCTCGGGCATGAATCCGCCGGCGTGGTCGAGCAGGTCGGCTCCGACGTCACCTACGTGAAGCCGGGCGACCACGTCGTTACCTGCCTGTCGGTGTTCTGCGGCACCTGCGACAACTGCACCACGGGCCGTACCGTGCTCTGCACCGACACCACGGTGAAGCTGCTGCCGGGCGTCTCCGACCGCATGCAATGGTCACGCTCCGAGAAGCTGCACCAGTTCCTCAATCTCTCGTCTTTCGCCGAGCAGATGCTGGTGCACGAGAACGCGATCGTCAAAATCAGGAAGGAGATGCCGCTCGATCTCGCCGCGCTGATCGGCTGCGGCGTCATCACCGGCTACGGCGCGGTGGTGAATACGGCGAAGGTGACGGCCGGCGAGACCGTCGCGGTGATCGGTTGCGGCGGCGTCGGCATGGCCGCAATCAACGGCGCGCAGATCGCCGGCGCCGGCCGCATCATCGCCATCGACACCAACCCGGCCAAGCTCCAGCTCGCAACCAAGCTGGGCGCGACCGACATCATCAACCCCGCCGACGGCGACGTGGTGAAGCAGGTGCGCGATCTCACCAATGGCGGCGTGCATCATTCCTTCGAAGTGCTCGGCCGCAAGGAAACCGCGGAGCAGGCGTTTGGCATGCTCGCCTCCGGCGGCACCGCCACCATCGTCGGCATGATCCCGTTCGGCCAGAAGATCGAGCTGCACGGCTTCGACTTCCTGCGCGAGCGCAAGATCCAGGGCTCGTCGATGGGCTCCAATCATTTCCGCGTCGACATGCCGCGCCTGGTCGATTTCTACCTGCGCGGCCGGCTGCACCTGGAGGACTGGATCTCGGCCAAGCTGAAGCTGTCGGAGATCAACGAGGGCTTTGCCAACATGAAGGCGGGCAAGACGCTGCGAAGCGTGATCGTGTTTGATAGCTAGTCAGCTCGTCATGCGCGGGCTTGACCCGCGCATCCATCTTCTTGGGCGATGGATTGCCGGGTCAAGCCCGGCAATGACTACTCACCGCGACACGTGCGCCGACACCGCGAGCCACCTGCCGTTCTTCTTCGCCCAGCAATCGGTGTAGCGGCCCGTCGCCTGCTGGCCGTCTCCCGTGGTGTAGCTTGTCGCGGCGTGGATGATGGCGAAGTCGCCCATGATACGGATGATGACGTCGTGCGCACGCAGATTGCGAATCGCGATCGGCCGCGCCGTCTGCGCCAGGAAGGCGGCGCGGTCGACCAGCGTCTTGTCGGGATTCGAGCAATAGAACTCCGGCGCCAGGATCTGGTCGAACCGCTTGACGTCGCAGTTCTGAACGGAGGCGACGTAGTCGCGGTTGAGCGCGGTGAGCTCTTCCATGTCCTGGCTCATGACGTTCTCTTCGCTGTGGTCGTTGACGACAGGACTAATCATCGAACAATGGCGGCGGTGTGAAGCCGCCGTACTCGCGCTCGATCAGTTCGGCGAGCCTCAAGGGCGTGCGGTCCTCGAGGAAGGGGCCGACGATCTGGACGCCGACGGGCAGGCCCTCCTTCGACAGACCGAGCGGAACGGCCGTGGCCGGCAGGCCCGGAAGCGTCGCAATGCCCGGCCAGGCGAGCTGGTCGGAATAAGGATAGTCCGTGCCGTCGATGTCGATTCTTCGCAGCCGCTGCTCCGGCGAATGATCATGCGGAAAGGCCGGCGTCGGCATGATCGGGCAGATCACCGCGTCGAAGTTCTTGAACAGCGCGCGCCATCGCGCGCGCAGTACGGCGCGGGCGCCGGCGTCGAGCACCCAGGCGCGGTGGCTTGCAGTAATGCCGCGCAGTCGCTCCGCGCCGAGGCTCCGGTCCTCCGGCGACAGTTGGCTCGCTCGGGCTTGCGAATCCGCCAGCTCGTCGGGCAGGAAGAACGCGCCGAGGAAGCCCAGCAGAATGCGCATATAAAGCCGCGACGTCTCCGCGAAGTCCGGAAACAACGCGCTCTCGCGCGCGACCGTCACGCCGGCCTTCGTGAGGTCGGTGGCGAGCTTGTCGATCGCGCCGCGCACGTCCCGGTCAGTCGGCAGCAGCGGATGGCTCTCGATCACCAGGACACGAAAATCGCGCAGCGACTGATGCCGCGCAACAGGCAAGTCGAGCTTGTAGGCGACGCCGGCATCGAGCGGATCCGGTCCGGCCATGACGTCGAGCAGCAAGGAAAGATCCGCTGCCGTGCGCGCCATCGGACCGATGACGGCGAGGTCGCCTTCGCGTGGAATGGCCGGAAACGGCGGCGGAGTCTCGCCGCGCGCTGCGCAGAGATTGATGGTCGGCTTGTGAGCGAAGATGCCGCAATGAAATGCCGGCACACGCAGGGAGCCGCCGATGTCGGAGCCGGTGGCGAGCGCGCAATAGCCTGCGGCGAGGGCTGCCGAAGATCCCCCGGATGATCCACCCGGCGTGCGGCCGAGATCATAGGGGTTGTTCGTGGTGCCGTAGATGTCGTTGTAGCTCTGCCAGTCGGCGAGACCGACCGGCACGTTGGTCTTGCCGAGGATCACACCGCCGGCCTGCTTGATGCGGTCCACCGGCAGTGCGTCTTCCACGGGCCTGAAATCCTTCTGCGGCACGAACCCCCAGGTCGTCGGCAGGCCCGCGATGTTGAAGGATTCCTTGATCATCAGGGGCAGGCCGAGCAGCGGCTTGCGCTCGCCGCGCGCCAGCGCCGCGTCCGCCTCGCGCGCGGCACCGAGCGCGCGATCGAAATCGCGCACGCAGACCGCGTTGATCTTGCCGTCGTGCCGTTCGATGCGGTCGATCGCGTCCCGCGTGAGCTCGACCGCGGAGACCTTCTTCGTGCTCAATGCGGCCGACAGCTCGACCGCGCTTTTGAAGCTCCATTCGGATTTGGCCATGGCGCGTCTCCCGCTCTGGTTGTTGGAGGATGATGCGCAGTTTGGCCGAACGCTGCAACCGCTGTTTGATCGCGATTGATATGTCTCGCCGGTGGTCATCGGGGCGGTCCAACAACAATTTCGGTGTCATCGCCCGGCTTGGCCGGGCGATCCAGTATTCGAGAGGCCGCGTTTGAGAGCTCGCTCTCGCCATATCCGCTGCGGCGTACTGGATCGCCCGCCTTCGCGGGCGATGACAGCGAGTGTGAGGTCGCTACGCCGCGCCGATCAATATCCCCACCGCCAGCACGATGGCGCCGCCGAGCACGATCTGGAACACGGCCTGGAGGAACGGCGTGTCCATGTAGCGCGAGCGGATGAAGGCGATCGCCCATAGCTCGAAGAACACGACGATTCCGGCGATCGCCGTCGCGATCCAGAAGGCGTTGGCCCAACTGTCGGGCACGAGATAGGGCGCGGTATGGCCGAGCCCGCCGAGCGTCGTCATCAAGCCGCAGGTGAGACCGCGCAGCCACGGCGAGCCGCGCCCCGTGAGCGATCCGTCGTCGGACAGCGCTTCCGCAAATCCCATGCTGATGCCGGCGCCGATCGAGGCGGCGAGGCCCACCAGAAACGTCTGCCAGTTCTGGTGGGTGGCAAACGCAGCGGCAAACAGCGGTGCCAGCGTCGAGACCGATCCGTCCATCAGGCCGGCAAGGCCCGGCTGCACATATTGCAGCACGAACATGCGGCGGTTGGTGCGATCTTCCTCCGCGCGCACATCGGGGCTGAGGATCTGGCCCGCCAGCTTTGCGGCCATCTCTTCGTGGCCTTTCTCGGCTTCCGCGAGATCGCCGAGCAAACGGCGCACGCCGACATCCTGCGCCTGTTCGGCGGCCTTCACGTAAAAGCGCTCGGCCTGCATTTCCATGGTCTCGACTTCCCTGCGGATGGTGTCGAGCGACAGGTTCTTGGTGAGCCAGACCGGGCGGCGACGCAGGAAGCCCTTGACGTCCTCGCGGCGGATGGGAGGCAGGTGCGGACCGAAACGCTGCTCGTACATTTCCAGCAGCATGTGGCGATGTCCGCGCTCTTCCTCGGCCATCTGCTCGAAGATCTTGGCCGAATCCGGATAACGCTCCCTCAGATCCTCGGCGAAGGTCATGTAGATGCGGCTGTCCTCCTCCTCGGAGGAGATCGCGACCGCAAGCACCTCGCGCTCGGTCAGATCGGCAAAATTCTTCACGACGGCCCTGTCCCACTAATTTAGAATGGTTCTAAATTATATAGGCCGCCGTGGTTCCCGGGTCAAATCAGCCGGCGCGGGCCTCAGTCAGTAAGTCTTGGCCAGGAAGTCGAGCAGCAAGCGGCTCACTTCGGCCGGCTGCTCCTGCTGCACCCAATGGCCGGCGCCGTCGACGAGATGGCAGCCGAGCATCTTGGTGCATGCGCTTTTCTGCATCGCCTCGAACACGCCGGGGCGCTGATAGGTGCCCCAATCCTGTTTGCCGGAGATGAAGCAGGAGGGCACGTCGATGCTGCGGCCCGAGAACAGCTGCAGCTCGCTGTTGAAGGCGGCCGAGGTGCCGCAGCGATACCATTGCAGCCCGCCCTGGAAACCGGTGCGGCCATATTCGGCGCTGTAGTAGGCGAGCTCGTTGTCCGGCAGCCATTGATTGGCGGCGATCACCGCCGGCGACGGCATCTCCTTGGCGACCGTCTCCGCCATGGTCTCGTTCCGGTCCATCACATAATAGGTCGGCAGCTTTGCCAGCTCACCTGCCGACCACGATTTGAGCGGGTAGGGCTTGTTGTCGGTCCAGTCCGCGCTCTTGTGATGGTAGTAGGCGCGCAGGAAATCATGCACGCCCTGCGGTGCGTGATGCATGTCGGCGTTCGCGGTACGCGTCGAATAGTACCATTGATAGTGGATTCGCGGACGCGGCAGGGCCGCGAGCTCGCGATGCACGGGATCTTCGGCCAAAACCTGCGCCGGCGCATCGACCGTGCCAAACGGCAGCGGCGGTGGTCCGCCGAACGGCGCGCTCATCATCACGACTGAGCGGAACACATCGGGCCGGATCAGCGCGCACCAGGATGCGACCGGGCTGCCGAAATCATGCCCGACCAGATCGACCTGCCTGTAACCGAACGCCGACACCAGCCCCAGCGCGTCACGCACCAGGTTGAACAGACGGAATGGCGCGAGGTCGCCGTCATAGTCCGCGGTCCATCCCGTGGTGCGGCCATAGCCGCGCTGGTCCGGCGCGATCACGTGATAGCCGGCGGCGGCGAGCGCCGGCATCACCTTGCGCCAGGAGAAGGCAAGCTCGGGAAAGCCGTGCAGCAGCAGGATGCAGGGGCGGCCTTTGGTCTCGAAGCCGGCCTCGAGCACATGCATGCGCAAGCCGTTGATGCCGTCGACATGGCGCGAGCGAATGCCGGCGGGCAGGGGGACGTCGGGGAGATCGGCCATGATGTTTCCTCGTCATGGCCGGGCTTGTCCCGGCCATCCACGTTCTTCGTTGCCGTTGATTGTAAGAACGTGGATGCCCGGGACAAGCCCGGGCATGACGTGAAGATGCAGGACGTGTTAAATCGCCGCGCAGACGAACGCGTTGCCCTTGCGCCTGATCTTCCCGACCGACGGGGAGGGGAAATGCGCGGTGCAGCACAGCGTGTCGGTGTCGCAATAGCGTTCCAGGAAGCTGCGGCGCGTCGTTGCCGCCCTGGCCGGGTCGACGTCGAACTTGATCGACAGCTCCGGATAAAGCGTCTGCAGCGGCGAATGCATGAGATCGCCGGAGAACACGGCATCGTCCTTGCCGCGGCCCATCGTAACAGCGATATGGCCTGGCGTGTGGCCCGGTGTCGGCAGGATGCGGACGTGATCGCCGATCTGGTGGTCGTTGCCGACGAGCTCGTGGCGGTTCGCCTCGACCACCGGCAGCACGCTGTCCGCGAAGGGCGGGATCTCAGTCTTCGCGTTCTGAGCCGACCAATGGTCGAACTCCTGCTTGGCGAAGACGTAGCGCGCCTTGGGGAAGGTCGGTACCCAGCGGCCGTTCTCGAGCCGCGTGTTCCAGCCGACGTGATCGACGTGGAGATGCGTGCACATCACGAAGTCGATGTCGTCAGGCGAGAATCCGGCGGCGCCCAGCGCGCGCAGATAGGTGTCGTCGGTCTTCATGTTCCATTTCGGCCGCTGCGGCCGCGGCTTGTCGTTGCCGATGCAGCTGTCGATCAGAATGGTGTGGTGCGGTGTCTTCGCCACATAGGACTGGAAGCACAGCAGCAGCACATCCTGCTCATCCAGCGCCTTGGCCTGCCGCATCCATGCCCGGTTCTCGGCCAGCACCTCGGGTGTCAGTCCCGGCAGCATCTCCAGCGCCGGGACGAACGAGGTTTCCTGCTCGATGACGCGATGGATGGTGAGATCCCCGACCGGGTATTTCAGGCTCATGAGAACTCCCGCGGGTTATGCGGCCGGCGGCACCGAGATTTTGACCGAGGGCCGCTCCAGCATCTTCTGGTGGAAGGCGTCGAGCTTCGGATAGGCCTTGCGCCAGCCGCAATCGGCGAAGCGGAAGTCGGCATAGCCGAGCACGCAGACGAGGCCGATCTGCGAAATGTCGAATGGACCGTTGAGGACATCGGGCATGTTCTCGAAGCGCGCCATGCCGGTCCAGGCCCGGTTCCAGTGGTCGTCCGACCACGCCTGCCATTGCAGGCCCTGCGGCCGCACCATTCTCTCGTAGCGGCACAGCAGCATGGAATCGAGCATGCCGTTGATCAGCGAGTGATTGGTCTTGGCCTTCCAGCGCCGCGGGCCGTAATCCGGGATCAGGCTGCCACCGGCCATTTCGTTGAGATATTCGACGATGACGTAGGAATCCAGGATCACGTCGCCGTCATTGGTGATCAGCACCGGCAGCTTCTTCAGCGGCGTGATGCGCGAATAGTCCTCGTTGGCCGTGCCCGGCGCGACGGTTGCGGGCGTCAGCTCGATCTTGTCGATCAGCCCAAGCTCGATCGCGGCGATGCGCACCTTGCGGGCGAAGGGCGAGGCGGCGGAGAAGGAGAGTTTCATGCGGACAATTCCCTGCGAGCAAGATTCTGTGGCGATGCCTTCTCCACCGTCATTCCGGGGCGATGCGTAGCATCGAACCCGGAATCTCGAGATTCCGGGTCTGGCGCTCACGCGCCATCCCGGAATGACGATGGGGTAGATTTCGTGGATGCCCGGGACATCTTGCGCGAAGACGTGCTTCGCGCCGCTGCCCGGGCATGACGACGAGAGGTGTACGGATTGCGGCTCACGCCGCAATAATCTCCTGCCGCTGCTCGCCGAGGCCTTCGATGCCGAGCGTCACGACGTCGCCGACATTGAGGAAGGTCGGCGGCTTCATGCCGAGGCCGACGCCGGGCGGGGTGCCCGTGGTGATGATGTCGCCCGGCAGCAGCGTCATGAACTGCGAGACATAGGAGATGCACTTGGCCATGGAGAAGATCATGGTCTTGGTCGAGCCAGTCTGGCGACGCTGGCCGTTGACGTCGAGCCACATCGACAGGTTCTGCACGTCCTTGATCTCGTCCTTGGTGGCGAGCCACGGGCCGACCGGGCCGAACGTGTCGTGCGACTTGCCCTTGGTCCACTGTCCGAGGCGCTCGGTCTGGAAGGCGCGCTCGGAGACGTCGTTGCAGACGCAATAGCCGGCCACGTAGTTCAGCGCATCGGCTTCCGAGACGTACTTGGCGCGGGTGCCGATGATGGCGGCGATCTCGACCTCCCAGTCGAGCTTGGTCGAGCCGCGCGGCTTCTCGACCGCATCGTTCGGGCCGGAGAGGGAGGTATTCGCCTTCATGAAGATGATCGGCTCGGTCGGGATCGCAGCGCCGGTTTCCTTGGCGTGGTCGCTGTAGTTGAGGCCGATGGCGACGAATTTCGAGATGCCGGTGACCGGCGCGCCGAACCGCGGCTTGCCGGAGACGGCGGGCAGCGAGGCGGGGTCGAGCGCGGCGAGCTTCTTCAGGCTTTCCGGCGAATAGGCCTCGCCGGTCAGGTCCTTCACATGCGCCGACAGGTCGCGCAACTGGCCGGATTTGTCGATCAGGCCGGGTTTTTCCGCACCCTTTTCGCCATAACGAACAAGCTTCATTCTCGTTTCTCCCTGGAGATGGACCGATCGGTTAAATAGCTTCATGGAACAGGGCGGCGGGAAATTCAACCGCTCAAAGCGGGGCGCATTGCAGGCTTCTGGATTCGGTGGGTGGCGGTTAGTCTCGTGTCCCGGACGCGACGCAGCGCGAAGCGATGCGGCGCAGAGCCGGGACCCAGATTGTGGCCACATGGGCCCCGGCTCTGCAGCGCATCACTTCGTGCTGCGCAGCGTCCGGGGCGCGAGACCTAGGTCAGCGCCACGAACCTGAACACGTCCCCGTCCCGTCTGATGTGCCCGGCCGAAAAATGCCCGCCGATCACCAGCGTCGGGGTGTCGGCAAAGCGCGAGAACACCTTGTGCCGCGTTGCCGCCGATTGGGCGGGATCGGTATCGACGACCGAGCACCAGTCGAGATGCGCCATCTGGCAGGGATGATGGGCGACGTCGCCGGTGAGCAGCCCCTGTTCACCGCCGGACTCGATCAGGACGCTCATGTGCCCGGGGCTGTGGCCGGGGGTCGGGATCACGCTGATCTCCTCGCAGAGCCGGTGATCGCCTGGGATCAGCTCGACCTGGTCGGCATCGACGACCGGCTTCACGGAATCGTTGAACACCGCGACCTTGTCCGGCTCGGCCGTATAATCGCGCCAATACTCATATTCGGTCTTGCCGAACACATAGCGTGCCTTGGGAAATGTCGGCACCCATTTGCCATCGACCAGTTTCGTATTCCAGCCGACATGGTCGACATGAAGATGCGTGCACAGCACGGTGTCGATGCTGTCAGGGGTAAATCCCGCCGCCGTCATGGTCTCCAGAAACGGCGTGCCGCGGTTATTCCAGACCGGGACGCCGCGGCCCTGCTTGTCGTTGCCGAGACCGGTGTCGACCACGATGCGGCGCGTCGGCGTCTCCACCACCAGCGAGTGGATCGACATTTTCAGCCGGCCCTCTTCGGTGGCGAAATGCGGGATCAGCCAGGGCAGCTTCCGGATTTCATCGTTGGTCGCGGCCGGCAGGATGAAGCGGGTCGAGCCGACTGTCTCCATCTCGACGAGTTTCGTGATCTTGACCTGGCCCACCTTCCACGACATCCGGCGTGTCCCCATGTTCTTGCTTCGCGCCGAAACATGTGGGTTTCCGCCATGAAGCGCAATGGATCATCTGATGGCGCGCCGCGTTATCGCTGGAACCCAGGACAAGCCAGAGGGAAAGACGATGCCAGAGCTTGCAATTTCCGCCGAGAAGGTTGCTTTCATCATCGAGAAGGCCCGCGAATTCGACGTCAAGGAAGCTGCATCCGATCCGGACTCGGGCTCGAACCCATCCGACGATGACGACATCGACGTTCTGGAAGACACGGCGTCCGATCCGGTCGCGAGCGAGTTGATCGGCTTCATCGGGGCGCTGAACGAGGACGAGCAGCTCGACCTCGTGACGCTGATGTGGCTTGGCCGCGGCGACGGCTCCGTCGACGAGTGGGACGACCTGCGCGCCCGCGCCGCCGAGGCCCGCGCCGAATACAAGGCGCCCCGGCGCGAAGCTGTGCAATATCTGCTGGGCGAGCCGATGCTGGGTGATCTGTTGGCCGACGGTCTCGACGAACTCGGCATCGACTGGACCGATGAGCGCCTCACCGCCGATTCCTCCGGTCCCAGCGAACGGGACGAGGATGAGCCGACGAAACGGCGATGAGTAACTCGGCCTTTGCGGCGAGCGGGGTGATCGAGGTCCCGAAGCTTCCACATCGTCATGGCCGGGCTTGACCCGGCCATCCACGTCTTACCTGGCCGAACAAAGAACGTGGATGCCCGGGGCAAGCCCGGGCATGAGGTCTTCTGCGGATGATGTTATTGCGGACGCGATGTTGGGCTCACAGCGTGCCCGGGAACGCGCCGCCGTCGAGCAGGATGTTCTGCCCGGTGATGAAGCCGGCCTTGGCGCCGCAGAGAAAAGCGCAGGCATAGCCGAACTCGTCCGGCTGGCCGAAGCGGCCGGCGGGATTGAGCTTGGCGCGCTCGGCCAGGATCTGCTCGGGTGTTGTGCCGCGCTTGTCGGCCTCGGCCTTGGCGGTGCCGGTCAGACGGTCGGTCTCGAACGGGCCCGGCAGCAGGCCGTTGATGGTGACGTTGTTGATCACGGTCTTGCGCGACAGGCCGGCGATGAAGCCGGTGAGGCCGGCGCGCGCGCCGTTGGAGAGGCCGAGGATGTCGATCGGCGCCTTCACCGCGGCCGAGGTGATGTTGACGATGCGGCCGAACTTGCGCGCCATCATGCCGTCCACGGTCGCCTTGATCAGCTCGATCGGGGTCAGCATGTTGGCGTCGATCGCCTTGATCCAGTCGTCGCGGGTCCAGCTGCGGAAATCGCCGGGCGGCGGGCCGCCGGCATTGTTGATCAGGATATCCGGCTCCGGGCAGGCCTTCAGCACGGCCTCGCGGCCCGCCGGCGTCGTGATGTCGCCGACGATCTCGGTGACCGTGACGGCCGGATAGAGTTTGCGGATGTCGTCGGCGGTCTTCTTCAGGGCTTCGGCGCCGCGCGCGGTCAGCGTGACGTGAACGCCGGCTTCGGCCAGCGAGACGGCGCAGGCGCGGCCGAGGCCCTTGCTGGATGCGCAGACGATGGCGCGGCGACCTTTGATCCCAAGATCCACAGTTTCACTCCCGTAATGTCAGGCAGGTTTTGGACGGGCGGCACTCTAGCCAACTGTGGTGCCGCTGATAAGGGACGGGCTCGCACCAAAATGCATGGCGCGCGGCGCGGCGATGCATATGCGCCGGCCGAGCATGATCCGGACCCGAAGGGCGCGTTAGCGAAAAGTGTGTAGCGGTTTTCCCTCGCGACAAACGCGGAACGCGTTTGCGCGGAGATCATGCCCAAACGACAAGGCGCGATCTTATCGCGCTTCAGATCCGCCGCTCCTGCTTGAGGCGGTCGATGGCGGACGCGGCCTCCGGCGGCAGCGACTTGAAGCCCATCTGACCGACCGCCGAGAACAGCGGCCGCAGATGCGAGCCGGCCAGGAAAGGCGGCTGGCGGTTGGCCGGCACGATCTGGTCGAACACCAGCACCAGCGTTGTGGCGACGAGGCCGACCCTGACGGCGCCGAGCGCGGCGCCGCCGAGGCGGTCGCCGATCCCGGCCTCACGGACCGTGTCGTTCACCGCGATACGGCCGATATGTCCGAACAGCATGCCGACGACGAGAAAGATGCCGAAGAACCAGATCCAGTTCTGGAGCAGGGGCGCGTTCGGATTGCTTGCGATCTGCGGCACGATCAGCGGCATCAGCGCAACCGCGATGGGCGCGGCGAGCAGATAGGCGAGGATGGTCATGGCGCTGCGCAGCAGGCCGGTCCTGAATCCGAAGCCGATGGCGATGGCGAGTGCGGCATAGACGGCGAGATCGAAACTGTTCATGAGCAGAACCCTGCCTCGGTGGAACGAATGAACGCCGAACCGATCATTCCGGTTTCAGACCGCTAAAATCGTCTGTATTTTTGGCTCCGGAAGCTCAGGGATTACGCCCAAGGACATCGTCATGTCAGGCCTATTCGACGTCAGTAAAGAAACCATCCTCGTCACCGGTGCCAGCCAGGGGCTGGGGCGGCAGTTTGCCCGGGTGCTGGCGGCGCATGGCGCGGCCGTCGCGCTCGCGGCACGGCAGACCGACAAGCTGAAGAGCCTGGAAGAGGAGATCCGCGGCAACGGCGGCCGCGCCGCCGCCGTCGCGCTCGACGTCACCGACACCGCATCCATCGCGAAGGCCGTCGATGCGACGGAGGCCGCGCTCGGTCCCGTCACGGTGCTGATCAACAATGCCGGCATCGCCATCGAGAAGCTCGCGACCGAGCAGACCGAGGCCGATTGGGACGCGGTGATCGGCGCCAATCTCAAGGGCGCCTATTTCCTCGCGACGGAAGTCGCGCGGCGCATGATCGCGCGCAAGCAGGAAGGCAACATCGTCAACATCGCCTCCGTGCTCGGCACCGGCGTGCTGAAAGCGGTCTCGCCCTATGCGATCTCCAAGGCCGGCATCATCCAGGCGACGAAAGCGTTGGCGCTGGAGCTCGCGGGGCAGAACATCCGCATCAACGCGCTGGCGCCCGGCTATATCGACACCGAGATGAACCACGCCTTCTGGTCGACGCCGGCGGGAGAGCGTTTGGCAAAACGCATCCCCCAGCGCCGCGTCGGCGCCGAGTCCGATCTCGACGGCGCGATCCTGCTGCTGGCCTCGAAGGCCTCGCGCTACATGACGGGGAGCGTGGTGACCGTGGATGGCGGGTTCTTGCTGAACTAACCACCGCCGTCGTCCCGGACAAGCGCGCCGCAAGCGCGCGCAGATCCGGGACCCATAACCCCAGGGCGAGGTTTGGCGAAGACTCGGAGTTGCCAGCTTGCGCGACAACCCCTCCCTGTGGTTATGGGTCCCCTGAGTTCACAAACGAAGTGCAACACTTCCAACTGGAGGTGTTGCCATGGGGCGGACTTACAAA
>NZ_LBKA01000231.1:0-78979 GCF_028128955.1 Bradyrhizobium sp. CCBAU 11386 | reverse complement strand
TCGAGCAATGCGGCAACAACCTCTGTGGCTATTCGGTCGACAGCAAGTCGAACCAGAACGGCGAGCAGGTCCTGATCAACATGAAGCCCGGCAAGGACCAGAAATGGTCCGGCCGCATCCTCGATCCCAACAGCGGCTCGACCTATGATTCGACGATCGCCATGAAGGGCACGGATCGCCTGCGCGTGCAGGGCTGCGCCTTCGGCGGCATGTTCTGCGGCGGCCAGACCTGGACGCGGGTGAACTGAGTTCGGCTTCGACACCTTGACGGAGACAAGGGGCCCGTGATCCGGGCCCCTTTGCTTTTGGCCGCGATGTCATGGCGAGGTGCGCCACCTCACAGAGCCTGTTGCAGGCGTGACAGCCCTCACATCGCCGGTTCCGCAACCCGTGCCACGATCCCCGCAGGTCAACCCAAGGGGCGTGTCATGAACGGATTTCGCAAAGGTCTCTTCGCTGCCATTGTGGCCATCGCCGTCCCGCTCACGCAGGCAGGCGCAGCGACAAGCACTTTCGACGGCACATGGAATGTCCGTATCTCGTCATCGAGCGAGACCTGCGGCAACGGCGCGACCGTCGCGATCGGCATCAACAACGGTCAGATCGCCTCGAGCAGCGCTGCGGTGTCCGCATCCGGCCGCGTCGCCGATGCCGGCAGCATCAACGTCACCTTGAGCACCGGCATCAAGCGTGCGGTCGGCTTCGGCCGGCTGAGCGGCGCGTCCGGCTCCGGCACCTGGCGCGGGGCCCTGTGCACGGGCACATGGACGGCGGAAAGAATGTAGCGTTTCGTGTCCCGGACAAGCAGCGACGCCATAAGCGCGTACACGCGCGTCTTCGACACGCTATGGCGTTGCTGCGCAGAGCGGGGACCCAGCGTCGTTCGTTGCAAAGCAGCTCTGGGCCCCGGATCGGCGACGCATCGCCATGGGGCGATGCGTCTTGTCCGGGGCACGAGAACTAGCCTACCGCGGCTCCATACTCCGCGTCGGTCACCGGCTCCAGCCAGGTCGAGTAGACGCCGTCGAGCGCTTCCTGCATGGCGATGTGGCACATGCCGTTGGTCGGCGATGCGCCGTGCCAGTGCAACTCGCCCGGCGGAATCCAGACGGTGTCGCCCGGGCGGATCTCTCTGACGGGGCCGCCCTTGGTCTGCACGCGCCCGACGCCGGAGATGACGTAGAGCGTCTGCCCGAGCGGATGGTGATGCCAGTTGGTACGCGCGCCGGGCTCGAACGAAACGCGCGAGCAGTTCAGCCGTGCCGGCGCGGGTGCCATGATCACGGGATCCTGCCACACGGTGCCGGTGAAGTTTTCCTTGGGCGCGCGGCGGGTCGGCCGCGTGCCTGCGACGGTGATCTCCATGGGGTCCTCGCTTCTGTTACTTCTTGCTGGCGGCGTAGCGCGCCTTGGTCTCGGCGTTCATGGGATAGAGGCCCGGCAGCACCGCGCCGTTGTTCACCTCGTTGACGATCCAGGCTTCCATCCGTTCCTGCTCGACACCTTCGGCGAGGACGTGGTCGAGCATCGCCTGCGGGATCAGCACGCAGCCGTCCTGGTCGGCGACGACGATGTCGTTCGGAAACACCGCGACGCCGCCGCAGCCGATCGGCTCGCCCCAGCCGACGAAGGTCAGGCCCGCCACCGACGGCGGCGCGGCATAGCCGTCGCACCAGACCGGAAGATTGGTGCCGAGCACGCCCTCGACGTCACGCACCACGCCGTCCGTGACGAGCGCGGTGACGCCGCGCTTCATCATGCGCGCGCAGAGGATGTCGCCGAAGATGCCGGCATCGGTGATGCCCATGGCATCGACCACGGCGATGCAGCCCTCCGGCATTGCCTCGATCGCGGTGCGGGTCGAGATCGGCGACGACCAGGATTCCGGCGTCGCCAGATCCTCGCGCGCCGGCACGAAGCGCAGCGTGAAGGCCGGTCCCACCAGCCGCGGCAGGCCCGGGCGCAGCGGGCGCGCGCCGCGCATCCACACATTGCGCAGGCCCTTCTTCAGCAGGACCGTGGTGATGGTGGCAGTGGTGATGCCGGCGAGGGTCTTGCGGGCTTCGGGGGACAGCGACATGGAAACAGACGAGCTCCGGATGGGCGGGAAAGAACGCGCGCATCTTGCGAGCCGGGCGCTTTCCGTCAAGGGCCAAGAACGCAGGGCCGCAGAGCGGTTATGCGACGCGATAACAAGGCTTTATCGTTTCCCCTTGCATTAATTTATTGGACTTGCGGACGCATTTACGCGAAGCAGGGACCAGCGGAACTCAAGGCTGAGGCCGCGTTTCCCGAGAAGCCCGATTTCGACAGCCCATGGCCGCGACGCTTCCCCCGCCCCGCCTTCTGCCCAGTGGCGACAGCGCCGTCACGGTCGAGTTCAGCCGCACCATCGACGATGCCGCCAACCAGCGCGTGCTCGCGCTCGACAAGGCGCTCGCGGCAAGCCCCATCGACGGCATCACCGAGACCGTGCCGACCTATCGCTCGCTGCTGGTGCATTACGATCCCGGCAGGATCGACTTCGACGCGCTCGGCGAAAAGATCCTCCCGATCGCCACCCAGCCGCTGCCACCGGTCACCAAGGCCCGCCGCTGGCGCATCCCCGTCGCCTATGGCGGCGAACATGGCATCGACCTCGAGGATGTCGCCAAGGCGCTGAACACAACGCCTGACGACATCGTCGCCCGGCACGTCGCCGGCGACTACAAGGTTGCCATGATCGGCTTCACGCCAGGCTGGTCCTATCTCAGCGGCCTGGACAAATCCCTGCACATGTCGCGGCGGCAGAACCCACGGCTGCTGACACCGGCCGGCACGATCTCGATCGGCGGCATCCAGGCCGGCATCCAGTGCCTGGCCGCCCCGAGCGGCTGGCACCTGCTCGGCCGCACGCCTGTCAGAACCTATCAGCTCCACCGCAATCCGACCTTCCTGACCGAACCCGGTGATCGCGTGACGTTTTTCGCCATCGACCACAAGACGTTCGCGGAACAGGACCGCGCCGCCGAGGCCGGCGAGATCATCGCCGAGCAGGTGGTCGCATGAGCCGGCTCATCGTCACCAGCATCGGCCCTGCGAGCTCCGTCCAGGATGGCGGGCGGCTCGGTGCGCAGCGCTACGGCTTGACCGTGAGCGGGGCGATGGACCGGCTGGCACTCGCGGCAGCGAACACGCTTGTCGGCAACGAGCCGCTCGCGGCCGCCGTCGAGATCGGCCCGTTCGGCGCCACCTTCACCGCCCGTGACGGCGCCGTGCGCGTGGCGATTGCCGGCGCGCCGCGCAACGCCGACGTGGCCGGAAGCCCCCTCGCCATGGACACATCGGTGACGCTGAAGGACGGCGAGACCCTGACGCTGGGCTTTGCCCGCGGCGGCGCCTTCACCTATCTCGCGATCGAAGGCGGGATCAAAGGCGAGCCTGTGTTCGGCAGCCTCGCCGTCAATGCCCGCGCCGGCCTCGGCAGCCCCTACCCGCGCCCGCTCCAGGCCGGCGACGAGTTCAGCGTCGATGCCGCAAGCGGTGCGCCGGAGCTGCGCATCGAGCTGCCGAAGCCCGCGAGCGGTCCGATCCGCGTCGTGCTGGGCCCGCAGGACGACGAATTCGACGACGCCAACAAGGCGCTGTTCCTGGACAGCGAGTGGAAGATCTCGGCGACCTCCGACCGCATGGGCTACCGGCTTGAAGGCCCCGCGATCAAGCATCTGCACGGCCACAACATCGTCTCCGACGGCACCGTCAACGGCAGCATTCAGGTGCCCGGCAACGGCTCGCCGATCGCGCTGATGATGGACCGCGGCACCTCCGGCGGTTACCCGAAGATCGCAACCGTGATCACGGCCGATGTCGGCCGTCTGGCGCAGACCTCGGCGGGAACCGCGTTCCGCTTCAAGGCTGTCAGCATGGCGGAGGCGCAGGACGAGGCGCGCAAATTCGCGCAAGCCATCCGCAGCCTGCCCGATCGCCTCCGTTCCGCCGACACCGTCGCGCTCAACATCGAGGCGCTCAGCGATGCCAACGTGGCGGGCTATGCGGTCAGCGCCATGGACGCTGGAACGTGGCAGGTCACGGCGGAGCCGTAACGACAAGACGACCAGAGGCGGAGAGCAACCATGAAGACGATCGATCTCAATTGCGACCTCGGCGAAGGTTTTGGCGCGTGGGAGATGGGCAACGACGCCGCGATGATCGAGCTGGCAAGCTCGGTCAACGTCGCCTGCGGCTTCCATGCCGGCGATCCCGACATCATGCGCCGGACGGTCGAGCTGGCGAAAGCGCGCGGCGTCTCGGTCGGCGCCCACCCTGGATATCGCGACCTGCACGGCTTCGGCCGGCATCCGATCGCGGGCCTGAAGGCCTCCGAGATCGAGAACCTCGTCGCCTACCAGATCGGCGCGTTGCAGGCGATCGCGACCGCGGCCGGCCACAAGGTCACGCATGTGAAGGCGCATGGCGCGCTGTCCAACGTCGCCTGCGAAGACGACATGACGGCCAAGGCGATCGCCGCCGGCATCAAGGCGGTCGATCCCAGCCTGATCTTCGTCGTGCTCGCCAATTCGAAGCTGGTGAAGGCCGGCGAAGCGGCCAATTTGCCGATGGTGCACGAGGTGTTCGCCGACCGCGCCTATGAGGACGACGGCAACCTCGTCTCGCGCAAGAAGCCCGGCGCGGTGCTGCACGATGCCAAGGCGATTGCCGAGCGCGTGGTGCGCATGGTGCAGGACGGCGCAGTGGTCTCGGTCACCGGCAAGGTCATCAAGATGCGCACGGATACGGTGTGCATCCACGGCGACACGCACGGCGCCGTCGAGATCGCGCGGACCTTGCGTCAGGCATTGAAGGAAGCGGGGATCGAAGTCGCGCCGTTCAAGCGCGGGTGAGGCTTGTTCGTAGGGTGGATTAGCGAAGCGTAATCCACCATGCTTCGGCGAATGCCGAACGAAGTTGGTGGGTTACGCCTTCGGCTAACCCACCCTACGAGAGCGGCGAAGCCTGGCTAGAACGGGTGCACCGAGAGTGTCCCGAACACGATCGCGGCGATGACCGCGAAGGCGCTGTAGAGCCCGACATGGTGCATGCTCGCCCCGGTCCGACGCGAGAGCGAGCGCGCGTAGAAGTGCAGCCTGGCTTCCGCAGATAGTTCGCGCATGGTGGATCTCCAACGCCCCATTTGTGGGAGTATGAAGGATCAACCCTGGCGGGAGGCAAGATGGCGGCGGAAATAGCGATGGCGGTTCTCTGAAGGCGCCCCGTCGCAGGTGCAAATTCTCTTCAACCGAGGGTTCCGAGAATCTTATTCGTTAAGATCCGAGCCAGTTGGAACCGGCCCGGATGACGGTGGGATGACAGTCGGACTCAAGGCCCTGGAACCGGTCCAAACAAAAACGCCGAAAACAACCCCATGCACAGTAGAACCGCGCTTTCGGCGTGACGCCCGGCGCTTGCGCCGCCGGGACGATTCACGCTGATCTTCTCGCGGCTTAGTAGACGTCAGCCTGGAAGCGGCCCGTCTTCTTAAGCTCGGCGACAAAACTGACGGCTTCGTCGGTCGAACGCGCACCGAACTGGGCGACAATGTCGACCAGCGCACGCTCGACGTCCTTGGCCATGCGCTTGGCATCGCCGCAGATGTAGAGATGCGCGCCCTCGGCGAGCCAGGTCCACAATTCACGGCCGACCTCGCGCATGCGGTCCTGCACGTAGAACTTCTTCTCGCCGTCGCGCGACCAGGCCAGCGACATGCGGGTAAGCAGGCCCGAGGTCTTCATCGCGTTGAGCTCTTCCTGGTAGAAGAAGTCGCAATCGCTGCGCTGGTGGCCGAAGAACAGCCAGTTCTTGCCGGGCGCGCCGGTCGCCTTGCGGTCGAGCAGGAAGGCGCGGAACGGCGCGATTCCGGTGCCGGGACCGATCATGATGACAGGTGTCTTCGGGTCCTGCGGCAGGCCGAAACCGTGCGCCTTCTGCACATAGACCTTGAGCTTCTCGCCCTCAGCGATGCGCTCGCCGAGGAAGGTCGAGGCAACGCCGATACGTTTGCGCTTGCCGATGACGTAGCGCACGGAATCGACCGTCAGCGACAGTTTTCCCGGCGTCGCATTGTGCGAGGACGAGATCGAATAGAGCCGCGGCTGGAGCGGCTCGAGCGCCTCGACGAAGGCCTCGGGATGCGGCCGGATGCCGGAAAACTTCTGGAGCGCCGCCATCACGTCGAGGGTGGCAGAATCGCCATCGGGATCCTCGCCCTGCGCCAGCGCCCGCGCCTTCTCGCGCTGCGCGCCGCCGGTGATGAAGGAGATCAGCTCGAACAGCGAGTCCGGCGCCGGCGACAGCGAAACGTCGTCGATCAGCACCTCGCGCAGCGTCTTGCCGTTCACCTTGGTGGTGTGGGAGGCGCCGAGCAGCGCGATGATCTGGTCGACGAGGCCGACGTCGTTGCGCGCGAACACGCCAAAGCTGTCGCCGACGACGTAGTCGAGCTTGCTCGCGGAGAGATCGAACTCGATGTGATAGGTCTCCTTCTCCGACTTCCCCTTGTTGAGAAGGCGCCGCGACAGGAAGGTCGCCTCGGCCGGATTGTCGCGCGAGCGGCCCGGCTCCGCGATCGTCACCGTCACGGCCGGCGCTGCCACCGCATCCGCCTTGTTACCCGCCTTGGCCGGCGGCGCCTTGTCGAGCTCCTCGTAGAGCGACTTCAGCATTCGCGCGGTTTCCTTGCCGCCGGGAACGCAAAGGTTGAGCCGCGCTTCGCTGCGGGTGGCGATCGCCTCCGAATAGTCGTGGCAATTATAGCCGCATTGGCCGCAATCCTGCTGCGCCATCGCCGCCATCATCTTGCGGCGGACGGGACGCCCCTCTGCAAGCTTCATCCGGTCGGCGATCGGTATAGTCTGGTCGTGCCACGGCGCTTCGCCATCGTCGCCGTCGCCAGCTTGCATCACGGCGGCACCCTGCTCCGCCGACAAAGGCGTAGCCACATCGGGCGACAGCAGCCCGGCAAAGAAGCCGTTCAGCCAGGAGCGCTGCGCGTCGGAGAACGGCGCGCTGGCGGGAATGATATCGAGTTTCGGCGGAGGGGTGATCTGGTTCATGCGGACACCTGTGCATCGGCAAGCTTGCGCAGCGTCTCGCCGTCATGGCGGCGCGCAAATGAGAGGAAGGTTTCGTCGGGCGAGGCGCGATAGGCGATATAGGCCTTGAGCAGCGCTTCGACCGTCTTCGGCGCGTCCTCGGCCTTGAGGTCGTGATAGACCTCCTGCCCGACGTCGGCATCAGGGCCGAACCCGCCGCCGGTGAAGAGGTGATAGCCCTCGACCGTGTCGTCCTCGTTGACCGGCACCCGCGCGCCGATCAGGCCGATGTCGCTGATATAATGCTGCGCGCAGGAATGGTGGCAGCCGGTGACGTGGATGTTGACCGGCTTGTCCATGTCAACGCGTGGCTCGCACCAGTCGCCGATCTCGGCGGCGTGGCGCTTGGTGTTGGAGGCGGCGAAGCGGCAGCCGGCATTGCCGGTGCAGGCGATCAGGCCGGCGCGGACATGCGAGGCCTCGACCGCAAGCCCGATCTGCTTGATCGCGGCAATTGCAAGCTCGACGTTCTCGTCGCGCACGCCCGATATCAGCAGGTTCTGCCAGACCGTCAGGCGGATCTCGCCGTCGCCGAGGTCGCGCGCGACCTTGGCGAGGCCCCGCATCTGGTCGCAGGTGAGCTTGCCTAGCGTCAGCGACACGCCGATCCAGTTGAGGCCGTCCTGCTTCTGCTTGTGCACGCCGATATGCGCCATCCGGTCCGACGCAGGCCGCGGCGCCAGCGCCTCTTCCGGCACGCGCGTGAACGGCGTCTTCAGCCGCTCCTCGACGAGCTTCAGGAAGCCGTCATGGCCCATGGCGTCGAGCACGTATTTCAGCCGCGCCTTGTTGCGGTTGGTGCGATCGCCATGGTCGATGAACACGCGCACGATGGCGTCGGCGACAGCCGTCGCCTGCTCCGGCTTGACGATGATGCCGGAATACTTTGCGAAATCCTTGTGTCCGGTGATCCCGCCGAGGCCGAGGCGAAACCAGATCCCGGGCTCGACGCCGAAACCATCCTTCACCTCGAACGCCGTGAAGGCGATGTCGTTGGTTTCCTCGAGCACCGCGATCTTGCCGGCACCGTCGAAGGCAACGTTGAACTTGCGCGGCAGTCCGTAGAGCGAGCGGTCGTTGAGGATGTGGTAGTGCCACTCGCGCGCGAACGGCCGCGTGTCGATCAGCTCCTGTGGATCGATGCCGGCGGTCGGCGTTCCCGTCACGTTGCGGATGTTGTCGGCGCCGGAGCCGCGCGAACACAGGCCGAGATCCTGGATGCCCTCGATCAGCTTGATCGCGTGCTTCGGCGGGATCTCGCGAAGCTGGAGGTTGGCGCGCGTCGTGACATGGCTGTAGGGACCACAGAGATCGCCGGCGAGATCGGCAAGGCCCGACAGCTGCCAGTGCTTCATGATGCCGTTCGGGATGCGCAGGCGGCACATGTAGGAGTCCTGCGTCGGCGCGACGTAGAAGATGCCGAAATAGCGCCAGCGGAAATTGTCCGCCGGGCTCGGCGGTGCATTGTCGAGCGCCTGCTGGCGCAGCCGCGGATAGGCATCGAAAGGATGCTCGTCGCGCTTGAACTTCTCCTGGTCGGCGAGCTTCTTGCCCGAGGCGATGACCTTGTCCTGCGCCTTGATGTGCACGGCGTCAGGACCGGTCGGCTCGGCATTCGCCTTGCCGGAGCCGCCACCAAGACCGCGACCGACCCGGCTGATTTGCAGGCCGGTCGTGAAGCCTTCGAGATAGCGCTTCTGCTCGTCGGTAAAGTCGACTGAGACTGTTTCGAGTTTCATGGTCAGTAACGAAGCTCCTGCGGCCACCGGGGTGGTATCGACGGAAAATTGCACGACCCGCGAGGCACTCGGCTGGCTCAAGAGCCTGCTCTGCACCCAACGGTCCGGTCAGCTTCGTTGCTGCGGGACTTGGCTCAGCAGGCGTCTGTGACAAGCTGGCCGCAGTGCAACATACAAGTTGCGTGCCAGCTTCATCGAAATGAGAATTGCTGTAGATTCAGATGATTAGGAGTGCCCCCGGGAACTCCCGGGCGGGGAACTCTCACGAAATTCGAGCAGCCAGCCCAAAATTTAGACGAGGAGCCCAGGCGCCCAAAAACAATGCAGGCCCGAATCAGGCCTTCCAGCGCCCGACCTCGAAGGCCTCAAGATGCCCCCTGATATTGTCGGGATCGAACACGGGGCCGGCGAATGCCCCGAACGCCGCGGGAGCCTCACCGGGCGGCCGGCTACCCAAGGCCGCATCATAAAGATCCGGCCTGAACACGGCCATCGCCGTCTTGACGCCATCCGGTGTCAGCGCCGTCTGTCCCCAGCGCACCATCTGCGCGTAGAGCCAGGCGGCCTGGACCGGATCAGGGCGCCCTGCCCCTTCGCGTCCGACCAGCAGGTAACGGCCGCTTTCGCGGAAGGTGCCGTCGGGCGAGATCTTCAGCCGTCCCGTGAGCGTGCGCTGGATCACCTCGGCATCGACGCCGATCCGCTCCGGCTGCGCCAGGATGCGCGCCGCCTCGATGCGGTTCTCCGGATGCTCGATGAACTCGGCGGCTTTCACGGCCGCGCGCACGAGGCTGGCGACCATGTCCGGATTCTTGTCGGCCCAGGTCTGGCGGACCGCCAGCACCTTCTCCGCCGCGTGGACGAGGATGTCGGAGACGAAATGCAGGATGTGGCCGATGCCGAGATCGACCGCGATCGAATTCCAGGGCGCGCCGACGCAGAACGCATCGACATGGCCGTTGGCAAGGCTGTCCACCATGTAGGGCGGCGGCAGCACCACCAGCCGCACGTCCTCGTCGGGATCGACGCCGGCCGCCGCCATCCAGAACCGCAATTGATAATTGTGGGTCGAGAACGGAAAGGTCATGCCGAAGGTCAGCGGATCGGCGCCGGCCTTGCGCCGCCGGGCAACCACCCGCGCCAGCGCTTTCGCCGTGACGAGCGGATCGAAGCGGTCGCCGTCGATCTCCTCCATCAGCGCGGCATGGAGCGCCGGCGACACCGTGATCGCGTTGCCGTTGATGCCGAGATTGAAGGGCGCGGCGATCGGCACCTTGACGTGGCCGAGCCCGAGCGAGGACGCGATCGCCACGGGCGCCAGCAGATGCGCGGCGTCGAACAGGCCGATATTGAGCTTGTCGCGGACGTTGGACCAGGACACCTCGCGCACCAGTTCGACGTCGAGGCCTTCGGCGGCGGTAAAGCCCTTGTCGACGGCGACGATCAGCGCGGCGGCATCGACCAGCGGGATGAACCCGATGCGGAGCGGTCCGGTCATTTCAGCATCTCCGACGCGGTGATGATCGACTGGGCGATCTCGCCGATTTTCTTCTTTTCGCGCATCGCGGTGGAGCGCAGCAGCACATAGGCCTCGTCCTCGGTGAGGCCCTTCACCTTCATCAAGATGCCCTTGGCGCGCTCGATGATCTTGCGGTCCTCGAGCTGCGACTTGGTGCGCTCGAGTTCCTCCTGGAGCTTGGCGAAGGCGTTGAAGCGGGACACGCAGAGGTCGAGGATCGGCTTGATGCGCTCCTTCTTCAACCCGTCGACGATATAGGCGGATACCCCGGCCTCGACCGAGGCCTGGATCGAGGCTGAATCGCTCTGGTCGACGAACATCGCGATCGGTCGGCGTACGGCGCGGCTGACCTGGAACATCGCCTCCAGCACGTCGCGGCTGGGGTTTTCCAGATCGATCAGGATGATGTCGGGATCGACCGCATAAATACGGGCCAGCAGGCTCTGCATCTCGCGGATATGGGCGACCTGCGTGAATCCGGCCTCCCGCAACCCCTCCTCGAGGATCGCGGCCCGGATCGGGCTTTCATCGACGATCACGATTTTGGGCGACTGTTCGGCGCTCATGGCTCACTCACGTCAGGTGAATCATCCATAGCACGCCGGAACGCCCTGCAAAGGGTTGTAATTGACCGCATTTAGGACTAGCTCCTGCCGATCAATCAGGCAGTTTCAAGAGATATGCAACAGACGGCTGCGCCCAAGGTCAGCTTCGTGTCGCTCGGGTGTCCCAAGGCATTGGTGGATTCCGAGCGCATCATCACGCGCCTGCGCGCCGAGGGCTACGAGCTCGCCCGCAAGCATGACGGGGCCGATATCGTCATCGTTAACACCTGTGGCTTCCTCGACAGCGCCAAGCAGGAATCGCTCTCGGCGATCGGCGAGGCCATGGCCGAGAACGGCAAGGTGATCGTAACGGGTTGCATGGGCGCGGAACCCGAGCAGATCGAGCAGGCCTATCCCGGCGTGCTCTCCATCACCGGCCCGCAGCAATATGAGAGCGTGCTGGACGCGGTCCACCGCGCGCTGCCGCCCGCCCACAATCCGCATCTCGATCTGGTGCCGCCGCAGGGCATCAAGCTGACGCCGAGGCACTACGCCTATTTGAAGATCTCCGAGGGCTGCAACAACCGCTGCACCTTCTGCATCATCCCGAAGCTGCGCGGCGATCTGGTCTCGCGCCCGGCCAACGACGTGCTGCGCGAGGCCGAGCGGCTGGTCGGCGCCGGCGTCAAGGAGCTGCTGGTGATCTCGCAGGACACCTCGGCCTATGGCGTCGATCTGAAATACGCCGAGAGCCCGTGGAAGGATCGCCAGGTCCGCGCCAGATTCCTCGACCTCGCGCGCGAGCTCGGCGAACTCGGCGCCTGGGTCCGGCTGCAATATGTCTATCCCTATCCGCATGTCGACGAGGTCATCGCGCTGATGACGCAAGGCACGGTGCTGCCCTATCTCGACATCCCGTTCCAGCACGCGAGCCCCGAGGTGCTGAAGGCGATGAAGCGTCCGGCGGCGCAGGACAAGACGCTGGCGCGGATCAAGCGCTGGCGCGAGGAGTGCCCAGATCTGGCCCTGCGCTCGACCTTCATCGTCGGCTTCCCCGGCGAGACCGACGCGGACTTTGCCTATCTGCTCGACTGGCTGGATGAAGCCGAGATCGATCGCCTCGGCTGCTTCAAGTACGAGCCGGTCGCCGGCGCGACGTCGAACGCGATCGCCAATCCGGTGCCGGACGAGGTCAAGCAGGAGCGCTACAACGCGCTGATGGCGCGCCAGCAGAAGATCTCCGCACGCAGGCTGAAGCGCAAGGTCGGCACGCGCCAGCAGATCATCATCGACGAGGTCGGCCCGACCGTCGCCAAGGGGCGGTCCAAGGCCGATGCGCCGGAGATCGATGGCGCCGTCTACCTGTCGAGCCGCCGCCCCTTGCGCGTCGGCGAGATCGTCACGGCGAAGATCGAGCGCGCCGACGAGTACGATCTGCACGGCAGCGTCGCAGGATTTTGACGCATCAACGATCGCTGCTCCTACCGATCCAGCCGCAAACTCGTCGCATGTGAACATGCACAAGAGGTCGTCGTCATGCCCGGGCTTGTCCCGGGCATCCACGTTCTTCGTGCTGCGCGGCAAGGCGTGGATGGCCGGGACAAGCCCGGCCATGACGCTGCGGGAGCCTCAGTGCCCCAAACTCTCGAAGATCAGACCGTCGCTGGGCTTGGTCACGCCCGCCATTTCGGCGCCCAGCGCTCCGGGAGGCCGCAATGCCCAGGCTGCCGAGCAGAAAGAATGTTTGGAGCAAGTTCGTCATGTCGCTTCTGCCGACGCCTGCCGTCCGTCATGCGCGGAAAACACCTCCTTGGCTGCGAACAGCCCGTTCACCGCCGCCGGGAAGCCCGCATAGACGGCCATCTGCATGATGATCTCCACGATCTCGTCGCGAGACAGCCCGACGTTCAGACCCGCCTCGATATGCACTTTGAGCTGAGGCGCGGCATTTCCGAGCGCCGTCAGCGCGGCGATCGTCGCGATCTCTCGATCGCGCAGGCCGAGGCCCTCGCGGCTGTAAATGTCGCCGAAGGGAAACTCGATCACGTATCGCGCGAAATCCGGAGCGATGTCGGCGAGTGAGGCGACGACCTTTTCGCCGGCTCTGCCGTCAATGCGTGACAGGGCCCGCTGGCCGCGATCGAAGCGGCTTTCGGCTTGTGTTTGGGCGCGCGTCATTTTCCTTCGTCCTCTGTTCGTCGCCGGCATAGCCGGCGATCTTGGTATCAAGGACGAGCAGGCATTCCTGGAGTTCGGCAATCTGCGTGCGAACCTGTTCCCGGTGGATTTCCAGCATCTGCCGCCGGGCTAGCCCGGTGGCTTCGCCTTCATCACGAAGCGCCGCATAACGCAACATGTCCCGGATCGGCATTCCCGTGGTCTTAAGCCGACCGAGGAATGCGATCCATGTGAGGATCGATGCGTCAAAGTCACGCTGGCCGGAACGATCCCGGTCTGCGTATGGCAGCAGCCCGATGCGCTCATAATAACGCAACGTGTGAGTCGACATGCCGGTTCGTTTTGCGAGGTCGCCGATCTTCATGTGTGCCCGTTCTCGTACTGACGCACGTACAGATACCCCTTCGAGCGCACTCTAAGTCAAGGGGGATCGAGGGTGCCGTTCCCGCGAGGTCAAGATGGCACGACAGCAGAAGATTTCGGCGCGCCGGCTGGGCGGCAGTATCGCGGGATTCCGAGCTTCAGGATGCCGCCAGCCATTTCGGCACCCAGCGTTCCGGGCGGGGTGCGCGGGCGAGATCGGCCTTCGCCTCGGACAGCAGCGCAGGCGCGCCGTCGATGATCGGGCGCAGATCGTATTCGAAGTTCGGCATGACGCGGCCGTCGGCGTAGAGCCCGAAATTCATCGCGTACCACAGCCCGAGCTCGGGCTGCGCGCGGCGCATCTCCTCGCGCAGATCGCGCAGCAAGGATTCGATCGAAGCTGCTTCCTCGAACGGCTGCGGTCCACGCGTGAGGACGCGTGCCTGATACTGCGCGCCTGATATCGCGACCTCGAAGTTCGTCTTGTCCCAGGGCTTCTTCCCCTTCGGCAGATGCGCAGCCAGCCGCCAGCCGAGCTCGGCCATCAGGCGATGATTGGCCCAATAGTCTTCGCGATCCCGGCTCCATTTTTCCACGAAGCCGCGAAAGTCGGGAAGCTCCGACGGTGCGTCGTCCGGCGTCATCGGCTCGCCGACCGGCCGTCCGGCGAGCCACTGCGCAAGCTCGACCGTCTGACACTCGACCTCGTCATGCGGCAGCAGGTCGCTCCAGGCGTTCCCGAATTGCTGCGACGTCAGTTTTGCGAGCAGACCGTCAAGGCTCGGCGCCAGCAGCTCGTAGTCGCCTTCCGACCCGAGACCGACGATCGGCGGATTGTCCCGGTCGAGACCGGCACCGTACCACCCGCCGACGGCCGAGCCGTCCGGCAACCGCATGAACAACGAAAACCTGTCGCGCAGAGGGCTGCCGTCGACGATCGGCGCATGATCGGAGAACTGGCCCTGCAGGGAGAAGCAACCGACGCTGCCCCAGGGGCGCCCGTTCAGCCAATCGGCGAAATCGACAAGCAGGGATGGCGCTTCGATGCCCGGCGGAAATGCGCCGCGAATGCTGTCGAGGTCGATCGGGTAAGGCGTGTCGGACAAGGCTGAATACTGTCTGGTTGGTCCCGCCAGTGTTGGTCTCAACGATCCGGCGTCCGGTTCGAACCAATTCGCGTCCTTCGATCACAAACGCGCCAGAGGCTCAATGGTTTCTGCGCGGCAATCGATGAAATACAATCACAAGGTTGGTATCCGGGGCGGGCTGTGCGCGACCGGCACTGCATTGATCCTGCTTGCACTTCCCGCGGCGGCGCAATCGCCCTCACCCGCGCAGGCCCGGCAATGGTGTTTCGGCACCGACAAGGTCGACGACGACCGGCGCCTCGCCGGCTGCTCAGCAGTGCTGCAAGCCAATCCGTCCAATGCGCGGGCGCTTGCCAATCGCGGCGAGATCTTCCGGCGCAAGGGGGATACGGAGCGGGCTTTGGCCGATCTCAATCGCGCCCTCGACCTCGATCCGAAGGACGCCATCGCCTGGTACAATCGCGGCATTGTCCATGACGACCTCGGCGATCGCGACCATGCCATCGCCGACTATACGAGCGCGATCCGGCTCGAGCCCGGTGACCCGCTCTACTACAACAACCGCAGCAATTCCTACATCGGCAAGGACGACTACGCACATGCGCTCGCCGATTACGATCAAGCCATCAAGCTCGATCCGAAATTCGCGCTGGCCTATTACAACCGCGGCTCGACCTATCGCGAGCACGACGAGGCCGATCGCGCGCTCGCCGATCTCGACATGTCGATCAAGCTCGACCCGAATTACGGCCCGGCCTATGGCAACCGCGCTCGCGTCTATCGTGACCGCGGCGACCGAGCCCGCGCGCTGGCCGATTTCTCCAAGTCGCTTCAACTCTCTCCGAACAACGACCTCGATTACTATGCGCGCGCGAGCATGTATTTCGATACGCATGATTATGCGCTGGCGTTGGAGGATTACGACCGCGCGATCAAGGCCAATCCGCGCTATGCCGGCGTGTTCAATTCGCGCTGCATGACGCGCGCGATCCTCGGACGTTTGCAGGAGGCGCTGGCCGATTGC
Organism: Bradyrhizobium sp. CCBAU 11386; assembly: GCF_028128955.1. Taxonomy (NCBI): domain Bacteria; kingdom Pseudomonadati; phylum Pseudomonadota; class Alphaproteobacteria; order Hyphomicrobiales; family Nitrobacteraceae; genus Bradyrhizobium; species Bradyrhizobium sp. CCBAU 11386. Next base: position 63,396 of record NZ_LBKA01000231.1, on the reverse strand, counting down.
GAGCAGTCGCTGCGAATGGCGCCCAACGACCCTGATACGCTCGACAGCCGCGCCCTTACTCACCTCAAGCTCGGCAATCTCGACGCGGCGATTGCGGACTACGACGCAGCGCTGGACGCAAAGCCGGAGCTCGACAGCGCGCTCTACGGCCGCGGCCTTGCGAAACGGAAAAAGGGCGATGCTGACGGCGCCGAGCGCGACATCGCGGCGGCCAAGGCGATCAACGCCGGCATCGCCGATGTGTTCGCCCGTTACGGCGTGCCGTAGCTTCTCTGCCGCAACGCCATCGTGCTGCACAAGACCGCACGCCGGAATGTGACACTATAGTGCATTCACGCGGAGGTCACGGACTCGTCCTAACTCTGCCGCGCTTTCAACGCGAGCGAGGATGATGATGAGCCGCCTCTCGGACATGCTGCGCACGCAGCGCTTCGACGATTACCGCTTCTACCACCAGAGCACCGTCAACCAGACGCTGCATCTCTTCAGCGCCGTGATCTTCCTCGGGTGCTACGCGCTGCTGTTCAGCGACCCTGCGCTCGCCGGCATCGTTGGCTGGGTTGCGATGCTGACGCGGCAGACCGGGCATTTCTTCTTCGAGCCGAACGGCTATGACGCCGTCAACGACGTCAGCAACGCGTACAAGGAAGCGGTCAAGGTCGGTTACAACCAGACCCGCAAGATCATCCTGCTCCTGGTCTGGGGCAGCGCACCGCTCGCGCTGTACGCATTCCCTGCTCTGTTCGGACTGTTCGATCCGCCCGCCACGCGTCTCGACTTCGTCCGCCACGTCGGCGCGCTCTGGCTGGCGATCGGCGTCGGCGGCGGACTTGCGCGCATGATCCAGCTCTTCGTCGCGCGCGATGTCACGACCGGACTGGTATGGGGATTCAAAGTGCTGACCGATCCATTCCACAACATCGCCCTGTACTGGACATCTCCGCTCAAGCTCATGCGCGGCGAGCTCATCGACACCGCGATTGCGGATGCGGATTGGGGTGCGGAGGACGCCGAAGAAGCTGCGCATCCGACCTGACCGATGCACGCCAGGGGTGTGTCTCGCAAAGCACCCGCTTGACAAGCCCTGCCGTTCGGCTGTAGGGACGCGGCCCATGATCAATTCTCGGACCCATCTGCGCCAGGCCATGCGTCGTCGCTCCCGCGACGATGATGGGGTGCGCCATGTCCGACGACGCCGCTGAAGCACTGATTTCAGCCAGTTTTCGAGAAAGGCCGCACCCGCAAGGTGCGGCCTTTCTGCTTTTTGCGCGCCTTTTCCACCCGCCTCCAGAGGAGTTCGACATGACCACCGCCACCCATCCGTATGACGCGCTGATGGACATCACCGCACGGCCGAAGGCCGTGTTCGTCCGCGGCGCAGGCTCCTACCTCTGGGACGACAGCCGCAAGCGCTATCTCGATTTCGTGCAGGGCTGGGCCGTCAACTGCCTCGGCCACTCCCCGCCCGCGATCGCCGACGCGCTGGCCACGCAGGCCCAGCGGCTCCTGACGCCAAGCCCGGCCTTCTACAACGAGACCAGCCTCAAGCTCGCGCAGGCGCTGGTCGCGCACAGTGCCTTCGATCAGGTGTTCTTCGCCAACTCCGGCGCGGAAGCCAATGAGGGTGCGATCAAGCTCGCGCGCAAATACGGCAGCCTGCACAAGGGCGGCGCGTTCGAGATCATCAGCTTCGAAGGCGGCTTCCACGGCCGGACACTGGCGACGATGTCGGCCTCGGGCAAGAAGGCGTTCGAGCCCCTGTTCGAGCCGAAGGTCGCCGGCTTCAAGAAGGCCAAGCTCAACGACATCGCCTCGGTCGAGAAGCTGATCAACGACAACACCGTCGCTGTCATGCTGGAGCCGATCCAGGGCGAGTCCGGCGTGTGGCCCGCGACCGATCAGTTCCTGCAGGAGCTGCGCGCGCTCACCGAGGCGCACGGTCTGCTGCTCATTTTCGACGAGATCCAGACCGGCATGGGCCGGACCGGAAAGCTCTTCCACTACGAGCATGCCGGCATCGCGCCCGACATCATGACGCTCGGCAAGGGCATCGGCGGCGGCGTGCCGCTCGCCGCCCTGCTTGCGACCGAACGCGCCGCCTGTTTCGAGCATGGCGACCAGGGCGGCACCTTCAACGGCAACCCGATCATGTGCGCGGTGGGCCTTGCGGTGCTGGACGAGGTCGGCAAGCCGGACTTCCTGAAGGCGGTCACCGAGACCGGCCTCCTGCTCGAAAGCGAGTTGCAGAAGGTCTCGGCCCGGCACGGCCTCGGCGGCGTGCGGGGGCGCGGCCTGCTGCTGGCGCTCGACCTCAAGCTGCCGATCGCGCCCGGAATCGTTGCCCAAGCGTTCGAAGCCGGCGTGCTGCTCAACGCACCGCAGGTCGACACGCTGCGCTTCATGCCGGCGCTGAACGTCACGCGGGCGGAGATCGCCGAGATGATCGACTGTCTCGACGCAATCTTGACCAAGGCCGGCGCGGCGAGACGCGTGGCGTAAGGCCAGTCCGTCATGGCCGGGCATAGCCGTCCGAAAGACGGCGTCGCTCCGCTCGCCTATGACCCGGCCATCCACGCCTTGAGCCACGGCGCGAAGAACGTGGATGCCCGGGACAAGCCCGGGCATGACGACTTCGGTGGGACCAGTTCCTACGGCTTCAAAATCGACGCGCCGGTGGTCTTGCGGCTCTCGAGATCGATATGCGCCTTGGCGGCGTCCTTCAGCGCGTAGGCGTGGTTGATCGGCACGTGCAGCTTGCCGTTGATGACGGCGGCGAACAGCGTGTCGGCGCCTTCCAGCAACTCCTTGCGGGTGCCGACGTAATCGTTGAGCTTCGGCCGCGTCGCGAACAGCGAGCCGTGGTTGTTGAGCTCGGCGATCGGGAACGGCGGCACGGGACCCGAGGCATTGCCGAACGAGACGAACATGCCGCGCGGCTTCAGGCAGGACAGCGAGCCCGGGAAGGTCGCCTTGCCGACGCCGTCATAGACGACGTCGCAGCCCTCGTTGCGGCTGATCTGCTTCACGCGCGCGACGAAGTCCTCCTCGTTGTAGAGGATGACGTGGTCGCAGCCGTTGGCTTCCGCAAGCTCGGCCTTCTCGCGCGAGCCGACCGTACCGATGACGTGCGCGCCGAGCGCACTCGCCCATTGGCAGGCGAGCAGGCCGATGCCGCCGGCGGCGGCATGGATCAGCACGCGATGATGCGGCTCGACCTTGAAGGTCTTGTGCAGCAGATACCAGACCGTGAGCCCCTTCAGCATCAGCACGGCGCCCTGCTCGTGGGTGATGTGGTCGGGCAGCTTGACCAGCTTCTCCCAGGGGATGTTGCGCTCGCCGGTATAGGCGCCGAGATTGTGGTAGTAGGCGACGCGGTCGCCGGGATGGAAATTCGTGACGCCCGGTCCGACCGTGATGACCTCGCCCGAGGCCTCGTTGCCGGCGATGAAAGGCAGCCCCGGCGCCTTGTAGAGGCCGGTGCGATAGTAGACGTCGATGAAGTTCAGGCCCACCGCATGCTGGCGGATGCGCACCTCGCCGGGGCCGGGCGCCGGCACGTCGACGCTCTCGTAGACCAGGGCTTCGGGGCCTCCGACCTTGTGCACACGGACGGCTTTGGTCATTGACTGACCTCCTCTCGGTCGTCGTGGCGGCAAGCCAAAGACATCACGACCACCTTGTCAACTCGACGCGGAATGGAACGGACCAAACGCGACTATTTGCCGGCCTTCCTGCGGTTGCGCTTGGCCAGCACGTTGAAGAACTCCACCGCCGCCGAGAACGCAATTGCGAAATAGATGTAGCCGCGCGGGATGTGGAATTGGAATCCGTCCGCAACCAGCGCAACGCCGATCAGCACCAGGAAGGCCAGCGCCAGCATTTTCGTGGTCGGATGCTCCGCGACGAATCGCGACACCGGCCCCGACGAAAGGTACATGATCAGGCAGGCGATCACGACGGCCGCGATCATGATCTCGATGTCCTGCGCCATGCCGATTGCGGTGATGATCGAGTCTAGCGAGAACACAATGTCGATCACGATGATCTGGACGATCACCCAGAAGAAGGCGTTGCGGCCGGAGGCCTGATCGCCCTCGCCGTCATCGGCTTCGACCTCGGTGTGGATCTCGTGCGTCGTCTTCGCGATCAGGAACAGGCCGCCGCCGATCAGGATGAGGTCGCGCCAGGAGAAGTCATAACCCTTCATCGAGAATACCGGCGCCGTCAGGCCGATCAGCCAGACCAGGACGCTGAGCAGGATGATGCGGAAGACCAGCGCCAGCGCGAGCCCGATCTGGCGGGCGCGGTGCGCCTGCTTCTCGGGGATGCGCGAGACGATCACCGACAGGAAGATGACGTTGTCGATGCCGAGCACGATCTCGAGCGACGTCAAGGTGAGCAGCGCGGCCCAGGCTTCGGGGCTGGTCAGCAGATGCATCATGCGAAGGACTTTGCCAGGCGGATCAATGCGTCGCTGAAGCTGATCCAGAGCGCGATCCCGCACAGGGCGAGCGTCACGCCGGTGCCGACGTGAAAGTCCATGTCCAGCGTGTAGAGGGAGAGCACCGCCCAGATCGCGATCAGCGACATCGTCAGCCAGCGCAACCGCACGACGCGGACCGGATGCAGCACGTGGAACGGCACGAAGGTCAGCACCACGAGGGCCGCGACCAGCAGCGTCGACCACAGCGGGGGCCAGTGCAGCAGGAACAGGTAGAACGCCGCCGCGTTCCACAGCGCCGGGAAGCCGCGGAAATGATTGTCGTCGGCCTTCATGCGCAGATCGGCGAAATATAATGCGCTGGTGACGATGATGGCGACGCCGAGCAAGGGCGCCGCGACCGGCAGCAGCAGCCCGCTCGCCACGATCGCGTAGGCCGGCACGAACACATAGGTGACGAAGTCGACCACGAGATCGAGCACGTCGCCCGACCAGTTCGGCTGCACGTTCTTGACGTCGAGCCGGCGCGCGATCGGACCATCGATCGCGTCGATGACCAGCGCGACGCCCAGCCATTGAAACATCGCCGCCCAGTGCTCGCGCACGGCCTCCAGCATCGCCAACAGCGCGATGGCCGCGCCGAAGGCGGTGAAGATGTGCACCGAGAAGGCTGCGGCGCGGATCGCCGGTCTCGGCTTCAGGGAATCCTGCTGGGTATCCATGGCTTCTGCTATCAGAATGAGACTGGTTTGCACATAAGCCATTGTGGCGCCCGGTCGCACAATTCGCCATAAAATCAGGGAAAAATAGGTGGGCTTGAATTTGCCGCGGGGCGTGTCAAATGTCGTTCCATGACAGACGCATCGACACTCTTTGACGCAGCCGTGATCGGCGGCGGACCGGCTGGCCTGGCGGCGGCCGTCGCCCTGGCGCAGGCAGGTGCACGGACCGCACTGGTGGCGCGCCGCGTGCCCTATGCCGACAATCGCACCACCGCGCTGCTCGGTGCCTCGATCGAGCTTTTGGAGAGCCTCGACGTCTGGCCGCGCTGCAAGGACAAGGCGGCCGCGCTCGAAATCATGCGGCTCGTCGACGACACCGGCCGGCTGTTCCGGGCGCCGGAGGTCCGCTTCTCCTGTCACGAGATCGGGCTCGACGCCTTCGGCTACAACATCGACAACCGCTCGCTGATGCTGGCGCTGGAAGAGCGCGCGGCCGAGCTGCCCGGGATCGTCCGTTTCGACGACGAGGCCGAAAGCGTCCTCGTCGAGGCCGACGACGTCGCGATCCGCACGACCTCCGCACAATTCCTCACGGCCCGGCTCGTGGTTGGCGCCGACGGCCGGCATTCGCTGTGCCGGGAGGCTGCCGGCATCGAGGTGACGCGGCGCGAGCTGACGCAGACCGCACTCACCTTCAACGTCGGCCATGCGCGGCCGCATCGCAATGTCTCGACCGAGTTCCACACGCCGCACGGGCCCTGCGTGTTCGTGCCCCTGCCCGGCAACCGCTCCAGCATCGTCTGGGTCGCAGCTCCGGCGGAAGCTGAACGGCTTCGCGGCTTAAGCGACGAGGAGCTGTCCGACGCGATCGAGAAGCAGTCGCACTCCATTCTGGGACGCATGACCGTCGAGCCCGGACGCAACCTGTTCCCGCTGGCGATCGAACGTCCCAAATCCTTCGGCCGCGACCGCATCGCGCTGGTCGGCGAGGCCGCCCATGTCGTCCCCCCGATCGGCGCCCAGGGCCTCAACCTTGGCCTGCGCGATGCCGCCGACATTGCCAGGCTCGCGGGCGAGGCCATCGCATCGGGCCAGGATCCCGGCGCAGCCGACGTGCTCCAGCGCTACGACCGGGCGCGGCGCCCGGACATCCTGAGCCGGACCTTTGCGATCGACATCGCCAACCGCTCCTTGCTCAACGATTTCCTGCCGCTCCAGCCGGTCCGCGCCGTCGGCATGCACCTGCTCGGCGCCATCGGCCCGCTCCGGCGTTTTGCCATGCGGGAGGGGCTGACGCCGACCTGGCGGCGGTAGCTTGGTGGAACCCGGGGCGCGACCAGAATATCGGATCGCCGCCCTAAGCTTATGTTTTGACAACATTTTTCGAATTTCCACCGCCATCAGGCCGCGAGATCGACGCAGCTGCGCCGATCCGTAGCGAGCTTCTGGAGTGCCTCGGCAACCGCCGCGACCTTGCCGACCTCGAGGTCGCGCAGCGGCGGACGTACCGAGCCGCCGCTGAAGCCGCGCAAATTCATCGCGGCCTTCGTCGTCTGGGGCTGCCCAAACTCGCGCGCCAACGCGCGGAGCGGATACCACAGCCGGTGAAGGTTTCGCGCCGTCGTCGCGTCGCCGGCTTCCAACGCCCGATAGGTCGCGAGAATGAGCTCGGGCAAGGCGCAGCTGTTGGTCGAGCTGACGCCGTCGAAGCCGCACATCACGGGTCCGAGGAATGCGAGGTCCGAAGCACAGAACAACCGAATGCGTCCGAACAGCCGATTTGCGATCTGATCGATGGCCGTCGGCGAGAGGTCGCCCTGCTTCACACCGACCACGCCCGGAATGTCCGCAAGCTGCTCCAGCGTCGACGGCGACAATGTGATGCCGATGCCTGGCGCATTGTAGACGAGCACGCCGGTCCGAGAGAGCGGAACCATGTCTCGAAAGAACGTCACGATCTGAGCATCGGTGACTTCCGAGACGTAAGGCGGCGTCACCATCGGCAAGCCGCCGAGATCTGCGGCAAGCGTCGTCAGTTTGCGAACCACGCGAACATCGGAATCGGCGGTGCACAGCATCACCGGAACGCGATCGCCGACGATATCCATGACGCGCCGGAATAGAGCAGCCCGCTCCTCGGTCGACATGGCCGGAAACTCGCCATAGGTGCCGCCAATGAGGATGCCGTCAAAGCCGAGACCGATGACCCGCTCGATATTGCGCGCCAGGCCCGCATGGTCGAAGGCTCCGTCGACCCTGAACGGCGTAACCGTGATATTGAAGAGCCCACGCAGTCGCGCGTGGCATTCAGTGATGTCCTTCATGATGTCTGTCCTCGGCTCAAGTTGACGTCAGCCCGCGACGCGCAGGATGGAGCGATCGATGGTGCTGAGCGGCCGGCAGCCGGTTTCGGTAACGATGACGGTCTCGCTGACGCCGACGGTGAATTGGCCGAAATCCCGCATCGCGACCGGGAGATGGAACGTCATGCCCGGGCGCAATTCGGTGGTCACTCCCGTGTACAGGCTGAGCACGCCTCCCTCGCCCCAATCGGGCGCAAAGGCGATGCCGATGCTGTAGCCGACCCGCTTCTTGAAGTTGTCGGTATAGCCGGCGCGATCGATGATCCGCTGACAGGCCAGGTGTGGCGCCTCGCAGGGCGCGCCCGGCTTGATCGCCTCGAGCGCCGCGGAAAGTCCGTCCTGACAGGTCTTCTCCATGTCGATCGCGCGCTGCGGCATGGCACCAATCCAGGCGCTACGCATCAGCGCCGCGTGATAGCGATCATGGCTGGCCGCCATTTCCAGAAACGCAGGATCGTCGGCTCCGATCCGTCCACGCCGCCAGGTGCCATGCGGCACACCGCTGCGGCGGCCGACGGAGACCAGCGGCTCCATGCCGACATATTCAGAGCCCGCCGCGATCGACGTTCCCACCATCGCGGAGACCAGGTCGTTTTCGCTCGCGCCGCGCTTCACCGCGGCAAGTCCTGCGCGCATGCCGGCTTCGACATAGGAAGCGGCCGTTGCGATCTTCTCCAGCTCGGCCGCCGACTTCACGATACGGAGCTGCTCGATGATGCCAGCCCCGTCGTGGAGCTTCCCAAGCTTGTCCTGGAGCGCCTCGTAAGTCGCGACCGGCAGGAACCAGCCGCGCTTGTCGATCGCAATGCGTTTGGCGGCCCAGCCGCGCGCCTTGATGACGTTCACCAGGAAATTCACCGGCTGGTCGCCGTCCTGGTAAACCTCCGCATCGGCAATGAACGTGTTCGCGATGAAGTTGAAATATTCGAGCTGACGGATGACGAAGGCCGGCTCACCTTCGACCGGCAGGACCAGCGCCTGGAACGTGTAATAGCCCGGTGTCTGCTGACCGGTGAGGTAGAAGATGTTCTCCGGTCCGGTGACAACCATGACGTCGATGCCGGCCTTGGCGAGGAGCGCGCGTGCACGTGCGACCCGTCCGTCATATTCCTGTTTCGGGAAGGCTGATTCAGATCCCTGCTGCACGCTCGCGCTAGTCATATCTCTCGTCTCCGATAAGCTTGGTGGTGGCAGCGTCGAACCTGACCCCGAGGCCAAGGGCGCCTTCTGCATGGACCGTTCCCGCGGTGTAGGAGATGCCCGAGGCCGGATCATCGAGCAGCCCGTCGGCCCCGTAGAGCTCGGCGAATTCAGGCATGGTCGCGCAGGCGACGTGCAGTGCCGCCGCGGTGGCCGCGGCTCCTTCGTTCATCTGGCCGATCATGAAGGGCACGCCGGCCTCCGACAGCTTCCGCGCCGCCGCGACGGTCGGCGCAATGCCGCCGAGCTTCACCAGCTTGAGGTGCGCAAACACCCGCCCCTCATAGGCACATATCCGTGTGACATCGCCGATCGTGGCGATGCTCTCGTCGAGCATCACCGCAATCGGGCTTCGCCGCGCGAGTTCATCGATGCCCGCCCAATCGCCGGCCGGCACCGGCTGCTCGACATAGACGAGATCGTAGGCGGCAAGCGCGTCAAGCCTTGCCAGCGCCTCGTCGGCGCTCCATCGCCCGTTGGCATCGGCTGCAATCTTCACCCGTCCGCCAAAACGCTCCCGCAGCGCCGCGATGCGACGCAGATCCTCGGCAAACTCCCCGACCGCGATGCGCACCTTGAGATCCGTATAGCCGCGGTCGACATAAGCCTGCGCCTGCGCGAGAAAATCCTGGTCGGAAGACCAGAACAGGGTCTGGTTCGTCTTGCAGGCCACATCCTGCCCCGGGGCGCCGAGCCAGGCGGCAACAGTCTTGTTCGCCCGACGCGCGACGAGATCATGCAACGCGCAATCGATCAACGTACGGACCGGCGCGATATACGGCGTCTCCCAAAGCGTCATCATCGCGATCAGATCGAGCGGATCGCGCCGCCAGTCGACCTCGCGAATTGCGGCGATAGCGGACTCCACGACGGTGCCTTCGTCGTAGCCGTTGAGGTAGGCGATGTTGGCCCTCACCTCGCCGACGCCGACCGTCTCGCCGTCGTCGAGCCGCAGGTAGACTTCCTTCAGCGAGGGAATGCTGCCTGACGAGGCGGTGTGCAGGACGAGCCCGCCGCCATAGTGCAGATCGGCCAAGTGCAGTGAAACGCGCAAATGTGCGGATCCTAGTTGCGCAGCATGGCTTTCGCCACGTCACGATAGATCAGGCTGGCGGTGATGAATTCATCGACGGGCACGAACTCGTCGGGCTTGTGGGCGACCGCGAGATCGCCCGGGCCGATCACGGTCCCCTGCGCACCGATGCTGCGGAAATGCACGAGATCGCAGGCGCCCTGGAAGCCGAACGGGCCCGGCTTGGCCACACCATGGGCCCGGCTCGCGGCAAGGCTCGCACTCACGATCGGACTGTCCGGCGCGGTTTCCGTTGCTCCGCCCGTGGTCGCCTTGTAGTCGACGACTTCGGCGCGCAGGCCGAAACGCTCGCGCGCGATCACGAGGATCTCGCCGATCTCGCGCTTGACCGTCTCCTCGTCCTCGCCCGGCACCATCCGGCGATCGAGCAGCAGATCGCAGGCGCCGGGCAGAACATTGTCGGCGTGGCCGCCATTGATCCGCGTGACCGTGAGGCTGGCCGCTCCGACCAGTGGATGCGTGCGGTGACGGATGACCTTGTCGTGATGTTCGGCGACAAGCCCCAGCAATTCGGCGGCCCGGTAGATTGCGTTCTCGCCAAGGTGCGGCGTTCCGGAATGTGCCGACACGCCGTAGACCCGCACGATTGGCCGCAGGCTGCCCTTGTGCGCGGAAAAGACCGCATTCGATGTCGGCTCGCCGACCACGGCAGCATCGATCCTGGGATGGCCGGCGGCGTAGTACCTGGCGCCCTCGCTGGCGATCTCCTCATCGGCCACGAAGACGCCAAGCAGCGTGCCCGACCAGGCCGTGCGATCGCCCGCCAGCATGCGCATGGCCTCCAGCATGGCGGCCAATGGCCCCTTGCAGTCGCAGGCGCCGCGGCCGTAGAGCCGTCCGTCCTTCTCGGTCAGGCCAAAGGGATCGGAGGACCAGCCCTCGCCTGCGGGCACGACGTCCATATGGGTATTGAACGCGAAGACCGGGCCTGCGCCATTCTCAAGCCGCGCGATAACGTTGACCCGTCCCGGCTTGTACTCCTGCACCGTGACGCCGAAGCCACCACCGACCAGCAGCTCACGCAGATATTCCGCCGCAGGCGCCTCGTGACCGGGAGGATTCTGCGTATCGATCGCAATGAGCCTTGCGAGCTCGTGCTTCATGCGTGCGACGTCGGGAGAGCTGGACATCAAAGGGTTCCGGATATCGGGAGTCAGTGGAGGATCTGATCGAGAAAGCGCTGCGTGCGGTCGTTGACCGTGCCGCCGAAGAACCGGTCGCTCGGCGCGCTCTCGATGATCTCACCGTGCTCCATGAACACGATCCTGTCGGCCGCTCGCCGGGCGAATCCCATCTCATGGGTGACCACGATGCTGGTCATGCCTTCGGCGCTGAGCGTTGCCATGACGTCAATCACCTCACGGATCATTTCCGGATCGAGCGCGGAGGTCGGCTCATCGTACAGCATCAGCTTGGGCCGCATCGCGAGCGCACGCGCGATGGCGACGCGCTGCTGCTGGCCGCCGGACAGTTCGTCCGGAAACGCGTCCGCCTTCTCGGGGATCTGCACCTTGCGCAGAAGCTCGGTCGCGATGTCGTGGGCGTCGGCACGGCTGATCCCGAGAATCTTCACCGGTGCCAGCATGACGTTCTCGACGGCCGAGAGATGGGCAAACAATTCGAAGTTCTGGAACACCATGCCTATCTGCCGGCGCAGCAGATAAGCCGTACGCCGGGCGCGCGTGACGTTCTCGCCTTCGAAGAAGATGTCGCCGCTGTCGACCGTCTCCAGCAGGTTGACGCAGCGCAGCAGCGTCGATTTGCCGGAGCCCGACGGACCGATCACGACAACCGTCTCGGAGGGCTCGACTGCCAGCGTGCACGTCTTCAGCACCTGCGTCGCGCCGAAGCTCTTGCTGACGCCGATGATCTCGAGGAGGTGCTGCATGTCGCTACCGCACCGCCACGATCTTCGATGTGCCAAGCATCCGTTCGGTCAACGAAAGCCGTCGCATGCCCCGCCGTTTCTTCGGATCGAGGGCGATCTCCATGAGGATCTGCAGACCCATGAAGATCGTGGTCATCGCGAGATAGTAGATGCCAGCCGCGGTCAGCGCCTCGAAGTAGCGGAAGTCGGCGCTCGCCGCCTGGTTCGCGACCAGCAGCAGCTCCTCCACGGCGATCACGGAGACGAGCGCGCTGAGCTTCAGCATGCCGATCATCTGGTTGCCGATCGGCGGCAGCACGATCCGCGCGGCCTGCGGAATCACGACATGGCGCATCATCTGCATCCCGGTCATGCCGAGCGCGAGACCGGCCGTGCGCTGCCCTTTCTTCACCGCCTGAAGCCCCGAGCGCAGGATCTCCGCCATATAGGCGCCCTCGTTCAGCGACAGCGCCAGCACCGCGCATACGAACGCCGATAGCCTGATGCCGAACGACGGCAGCACGTTGTAGATGAAGATGATCTGGAACAGCACGGGCGTGCCGCGGAAGAGCCAGAGATAGGCGATCGTCACGACGGCGCCGATCCGCGTCTGGCTCTCCTGGATCAGCGCGAGCACAAGCCCGATCAGGATGCCGAAGACGAGTGACGCGAGCGTGAGCAGCAGCGTCATCTCCGCGCCGCGCAAAAAGTTCGGCGAGGTCAGATATTTCAGGACGAGCTCGATGGACATCGGCCGGCTCCTTCAGTCGAACAGCGCTACCGAGGCGGGAAACTTCCAGGTTTCGATCAGCTTCTTGTAGGAGCCGTCAGCGACGATCTCCTTGAGCGCGGCTTCGATCGCCGATTTCATGGCGCCATCGCCCTTGCGCACCGCCATGCCAATCTGTGTGTTGGCCTCGAACTCCGGGCCGGCCACGGCATAGACGCCCGGCACCTTCTCCATCAGCTCGACCACGCCCGGGGTCGAATTGAACAGGGCATCGGCACGCCCCTGCCGCAGCGTCAGCGCCGAATCCTGCGCTGTGGGGAGCGTCATCACGTTGATGGCGGCAAGCCCCTTGTCGCGGCAGCGCTTGTCGTCCTGGCGCGCGTAGCTTTCCTGAATGCCGCCGAGCGTGACGGCGATGGTCTTGCCGCAGAGGGAATCGTCGCGACCGGTGATCTTGGCGGGATTGTCCGCCTGCACCACCACGAGCGTCCCGATCTTGAGATAGGGAACGAAGTCGACCTGGCCGGCGCGCTGCTCGTTGATGTACATGGCCGAGTTGATGAGATCGACGCGGCCGCCCTGCAGCGCGACGATCAGCCCCTTGAACTCCATGTTCATCGGCTTGGCCTCGGCCCCGAGTTTCTTGCCGAGCAGCCCGATCATATCGATGTCGAAGCCGGAGAGCTTGCCGTCCTTCTGGAATTCGAACGGCGCGAAAGTGCCGGCAACGCCGTAGGTCAGCGCGCCTTTCTCGACCAGCGAGACCGAAGACAGATCCGCGGCCGTCAACGGCCCGGACAGAACAAGCGACAGGACTCCGCAGGCAAGGCGCAAACGAGACATCGGTGGCTCCTGACTTGATTGTTCTATTGTTGATTATTATACAATCATTGCTGCCTTCAGCGTCAAGCCTGTTCAGCGGGCAATTCCTGACCAAGGCTTAGTCAGGAAGTTCAGTCAGGAGTTTTGGCGCGGATCGCAGCCTGCGGCTATTGTATCAGTAGCTACAACTTGTACTTTAGGACGGATTCGAGAGCCCCTTCCATGGCGCGGTCAACGCAACAAAGTCGCTTTCGCCTCGCCAACCAGATTCTCGATGTCATCCGGAATGCCAGGCTTGAGCCCGGCCATCATCTGCGCGAGCAGCAGCTGGCCGACCTGATCGGCGTCTCGCGAACGCCGATCAGGTCCGCGCTCGACCTCCTGGCCGAACGCGGCATCGTGGAGACGCGGAAGAACCACGGGTTCTTCCTGCGAAAGCCGTTCGAATCCCTTCACCGGATCGAGATCGAAGTCCCCTCGACGATTGACGAGGAGCTTTACACGAGGCTCGTTCGCGATCGCCTCGAGCATCGCATTCCGAACTCGGTGACACAGAGCGAGATCGCGCGGCGGTACAATGTCGACCGGGCGGCGCTGGCGCGCACCCTTTCGCGGCTCGCCGAAGACGGCTTGATCGCACGCAAGCAGGGGCATGGCTGGACTTTCCTGCCGACGCTCGATTCACTTGTCTCGCTCAGAGCCAGCTACGAATTCCGGCTGACGCTCGAGCCCTCGGGCTTTCTGCTGCCGACGTTCAAGCCGGACCCCGCCGCGATCGAACGGATGCGGCTGCAACATCTGTATCTCGCCTCCCATCCCGACATCGCCTCGATCTCCAGCACGCAATTGTTCGAGACCGATGCCGCATTCCATGAGATGTGCGCCGAGTTCTGCGGCAACGCCTTCTTTGCGCAGGCCATTCAGTACCAGAACCGGCTGCGGCGCCTGCTCGAGTTCGGCAGCTATTTCGACAGCCGGCGCGTCCGCGAATGGTGCCGCGAGCACCTCGCGATCATCGAGGCCATTGCCGACGGCAACGCTCAGATGGCGTCAACCCGCATGCGTGTGCACCTGGAACAGGCCTTTCTCGCCGCACGGACGGCAGCACCATGACGCAAGAGCAGAATTCCTGAATCCGGCGCCCGTCAGCTCTCGCTGAGCGAGCCTGGCCGCCTCCCTCATGGAAACGCCAGCCGGCCGGTCTGGAGCGCCCACATCACGCTGGTCAGCGTGACCACGGACGCAAAGGTCCCGAGCAGCACCGCGACGGAAGCGGATTCGATCCAGGCCCCGTTCTGCCGGGCGATCACGAACACGTTCAGCGCCGGCGGCAGCGAGGCCATCAGCACGGCGGTCGCGGCCCAGGGCTGCGCGAACGGGCCGAACGCCAGCATCAGGCCGAACGCTGCGAGCGGATGGATCAGGAGCTTCACCACGATCACGCCCGGCACCTCCCACGGCACCCGGTCGAACGGGCGGAGCGCCACGGTCACGCCGAGCACGAACAGCGCGGTCGGCGCGGCTGCGTTCTGGAGGAAGGTGATGGTGCGGTCGAGCGCGACCGGCAGCTCGATATGCAGCGCTGCCACCGCCGCGCCAAAACAGGCCGACATGATCAGCGGGTTGAGCACGATCTGCTTCAGCACCACGCCGAAGGCGTGCACGATCGAGGGATGATCGCGGTCGGACAGCTCGATCAGGAGCGGCACGATCGTGAACAGGAAGATGCTGTCGCAGCAGAAGATCAGCGCGGTCGGCGCCGACGCCTTCGTCCCAAGCACTGCGAGCGCCAGCCCCGGCCCCATATAGCCGATGTTGCCGTAACCGCCGGAGAGCCCTGCCAGCGTCGCCTCGCGCAGCGTCAGGCGGCCGAGAACCTTGCCGACGACCAGCGCCAGCGCGAACGCCGTAACCGTCGACAGCGTGGTCGCCACCAGGAACGGCGGGTTGTTCAGCTCCGCAAACGGCGTCTTCGACATGATCGCGAACAGCAGCGCCGGCAGCGACACGTAGAGCAGGAAGAAGTTCATCCAGGCGAGGCCCGTTTCCGGCAGCGCCTTGACCTTGCCGCAGGCAAATCCGACGAAGATCAAGCCGAAATAAGGTAATGCCAGATTGAGGATATCGGCCATTTCTAAGGTTTTTTCTGAAGACTTGAGGGCTATCCGCCCCCTAGGCGAGCATTAATTCCAGGTGAGGCCACTAGCATCGGCCACAATCCTGGTCTATCGACGGAGAATGATTAAAGCGCGGACCGCGAAATTCCAGATCGGACAGGTCGTTCGCCACCGGATCTTCTCGTTCCGGGGCGTGATCTTCGACATCGATCCGGAATTCAACAACACCGAGGAGTGGTGGCTGTCGATCCCCGAGGAGGTGCGGCCCCACAAGGACCAGCCGTTCTACCATCTGCTCGCGGAGAACGCGGAATCGGAATACGTCGCCTATGTGTCCGAGCAGAACCTGTTGCCCGACGAGTCCGGCGAGCCGATCCGGCACTCGCAGGTCGCCGAGATCTTCATCAAGGACAAGGGCGGCGGTTACCGCCCGCGCAATCCGTCGCTGAACTGAGTCAAGCCGCCGGCATGCGGCCAATAGAAAAGGCGCTCGAAGTGAGCGCCTTTTTCATGTCCGGGATCTGGTCCCGATTATTTCTGGCCGGCCGGAGCCGCACCGGGCGCAGCGCCGCTCTGCTCGAGCTTCTTGCGCTGCTCGTCGGCCTTCTTCTGAAGCTCTTCCTGGAGCTTCTTCTGGGTTTCCTCGAACACCTTCGGATCGGTCGGCGGACCGTCATAGGCCTTCTGGAATTCGCCTGACAGCGGCAGCGGCAGGGTCAGCGGCGCGCCGTTGGCGTTGATCGCCTGGACCACGAGATTCTGGCCCTTCTTCATGTTGGCGATGAGCTCGGGCGTGGCTTCGTAGTCCGACATGCAGCCGTT
Organism: Bradyrhizobium sp. CCBAU 11386; assembly: GCF_028128955.1. Lineage (NCBI taxonomy): Bacteria > Pseudomonadati > Pseudomonadota > Alphaproteobacteria > Hyphomicrobiales > Nitrobacteraceae > Bradyrhizobium > Bradyrhizobium sp. CCBAU 11386. The sequence goes on along the minus strand of NZ_LBKA01000231.1, from coordinate 47,219 downwards.
CTGGAAGCAGATCACGTACGGGCTCTGCAACGGCGCGTTGCTGTCCACGATGATGCGGGTGCCGTGCACGAGCTGCATGCCGAGCGGCAGCGTTACGCGCAGGATCTTCTTCGGCTCGCCTTCCGGCTCGATGATCACGGCGGCGATGACCGGCTGGCCCGATTCGATGCGGCCGTCCTTGCCGGTGAAGCAGACCTGCTTGGCGTTGGCGTCCTGGCCCTTGAGGCAGAACTTGGTCCAGGGGGCGTAGATGAGCTGGATCTGCTGATCAGCCGGCTGGGCTGCGCCCTGCTGCGGCGCGCCCTGCGCCGGGGCCTGCTGGGCCTGCGGCGACGCCGACGGCGCGGGAGCCTTGGGGGCAGCCTTCGGAGCGGCCTTCGGGGCCGGAGCCGCCTTGGGCGCGCCGGGAGCCGGCGTCGGGGTCTGGGCCTCGGCAGCAAACGGAACGACCAACGCCGTCGCCGTCAACAAGGCGAGAAGTCGCCCGCGCGGCCGGACGGACGCGGCCAAGTAACGAAAATTCATTGCGGAAAACCCTTTCTGAACGGGAAGTGCCCGAACCGCTCCGAAGCGCCGAACCTGGCCGCCTTGGGCGCGGCTCTCTCCCCGTCAATTGAGGCGGATAAGTGACGGGCTCGGCGCTCTTGCGCGATTGCCCGCCTTCTTAACGTGGCCGACGAAAAGATCAATGCCGACAACCGTCTTTGGCCGCCCTGGCGCCAGCGCCCCACCAAATTCCCTGTGATAGGATTCAGGCCCGCCGGTCCTCGAATCAACGTGTGCCGATGTTCATGTTCCAGCGCCTTCTCGAGGGCCCCGGCATCCGCCATTGCATCATCCTCGCCTCGGTCCTCGTTATGACCCTCGCTGCGGGGCTGCCGGCAGGCGCACGGGCCGAGGAGGCCCATGCCATCGCCATGCACGACAAGCCGGCGATGCCCGCCGGTTTCACCCACATGCCCTACGCCAATCCCGATGCCCCCAAGGGCGGCCGGCTGACCTGGGGCATGCTCGGCACCTTCGACAGCCTCAATCCCTTCATCGTGAAGGGACTGGCCGTGCAGCAGATGCGCAGCTACGTGGTCGAAAGCCTGCTTGCGCGCGGCCAGGATGAGCCGTTCACGCTCTACGGCCTGCTCGCCAAATCGGTCGAAGCCGACGACGAGCGGAGCCATGTCACGTTCCGCCTCGATCCCCGCGCCCGCTTCTCCGACGGCAAGCCGGTGCTCGCCGAGGACGTGCTGTTCTCCTGGCAGCTCTTGCGCGACCACGGCCGCCCGAACCTTCGGCAGTACTATGCCAAGGTCGCCAGGGCCGAGGCGCCCGATCCCCTCACCGTCCGCTTCGACCTCACCGGCGCCAATGACCGGGAACTGCCGCTGATCCTCGGCCTGATGCCGATCCTGCCGAAGCACGCGGTCGATGTCGCGACCTTCGAGGAGACGACGCTGACGGGGCCGGTCGGCTCGGGCCCGTATCGCGTCGCCGCAGTGAAGCCCGGCGCCAGCGTGACGCTCAGGCGCAATCCCGACTATTGGGGCCGCGACCTCGCCGTCAATCGCGGCCTCTACAATTTCGACGAGATCAGGCTCGACTATTTCCGTGAGGCCAACGGCCAGTTTGAGGCCTTCAAGCGCGGCCTCTACGATTTCCGCGTCGAGAACGAGCCGCTGCGCTGGCACGACGGCTACGATTTTCCGGCCGTCAGAACCGGCGAGGTGATCCGCGACACGGTCAAACCCGGCGTGCCGCAGCCCTCGGAATTCCTGGTCTTCAACACCCGCCGTCCGATGTTCGCCGACATCCGCGTGCGCCAGGCGCTGACGCTGCTGTTCGATTTCGAGCTGGTCAACCGCAACTACTTCTTCTCGCTCTATTCGCGCGTCGCCGGCTATTTCGCCGGCTCGGAGCTGTCGGCCTATGGCAAGCCGGCCGACGCGCGCGAGCGCGAGCTGCTCAAGCCGTTCGCCGCACAAATTCCACCCGATGTCATGGACGGCAGCTACCGCCTGCCGGTGACCGACGGCTCCGGACGCGACCGGACCACGCTGCGGGCTGCGCTGAAACTGTTGTCGGAGGCCGGCTACGATCTCGACGGCACCGTCCTGCGCAACCGCACGACCAAGGCGCCCTTCACGTTCGAGATCCTGGTCACGACCCGCGACCAGGAACGCATCGCGCTCGCCTTCCAGCGCGACCTCAAGCGTGCCGGCATCGAGCCGAGGGTACGGTCGGTCGATCCCGTGCAATTCGACCAGCGCCGGCTCGCTTACGAGTTCGACATGATCCAGAACCGCTGGGACCAGTCGCTGTCGCCCGGCAACGAGCAGTATTTCTATTGGGGCAGCGCTGCCGCCGACAATCCGGGCACCCGCAACTACATGGGCGCCAGGGATCCGGCGATCGATGCAATGATCGGCGCCCTGCTGGAGGCCCGTGAACATACGGCCTTCGTCTCGTCGGTGCGCGCGCTCGACCGCGCCCTGATCGCGGGCTTCTACACAATCCCCCTGTTTAACGTATCCGAGCAATGGATCGCGCGCTGGAATCGGATAGAACGGCCGAAGGCCACCGCGCTGTCCGGCTACCTGCCGGAGACCTGGTGGTCGAAGGGTGAGCCCAGTCAAGCGAAGTGACGCCGTGAACCAGCCAGCCGTATCGCCGACGCTCGACACGCTGTTCCAGCGCACGCTGATGCGGCAGCCGCACGCGACCGCGCTGCTCGACCCCCTCAACAAGGCGCGCGTGACCGGGCACCAGCCGCGGCGGCTGAGCTACGCCGAGGCCGATACCGCCATCGAGGCGCTGTCGGCCTATTTCGTCGAATCGGGCCTGCCGGCCAATTCCGTCATCGCAATCCAGCTTCCGAACACGGTCGAGTTCGTGCTGACCGTGCTCGCCGCCCATCGCGCCGGCCTCGTCGTCGCCGTGCTGCCGCTGCTCTGGCGCCACGCGGAACTGACAGCAGCGCTCAACCGCACCGCGGCGCGCGCCATCGTCACCATGAGCAAGGTCGACGGCATCAGTTATGCCGACCTCGCGATGCACGCTGCGGCCGAGGCGTTCTCCATCCGCCATGTCTGCGGCTTCGGCACCGACCTGCCCGAAGGCATGGCTGCGCTCGACGAGGTGCTGGCCCGCCCGCCCGGCACCACGCGTGCCGTGATCCAGGACGGCCGCAAGGCGGCGATGATCTCCTTCGACGTCACGGCGGAAGGCTTCCGCCCGGTGCCGCGGCCGCATTTCAGCCTGATCGCCGGTGGCCTCGCGATGTCGCTGGAGGCCGACATCAAACAGGGCGCGACCGTGATGGCGGCGTTCACACCGATGTCGTTCGCCGGCCTCGCCTCCTCGCTCGCGGTGTGGCTGCTCTCGGGCGGCGCGCTGGCGCTGCATCATCCCTTCGAGAACGACGTGCTGGAGCAGCAGATCAACGAGCATGAGTGCGAGGTGCTGATCGCGCCCGCGCAGCTCGCGCTGCGCCTTGGCGATTCCGACCTGGCTGCGCGGATGCCGACCTTACGCAACGTCATCGGCCTGTGGCGTGCGCCCGAGCAGGTGGCGGCAAGCGATGCCTGGATCGCGCCGCATGCGCCGCTCACCGACGTCTATCTGTTCGGCGAGGCCGGATTGTTCGGCGCCCGCCGCGGCGAGGACGGCATGCCGGTGGCGGTGATGCCGGGCCCGCACGGCGCCCCGCGCGAACAGTCCGGCTCCTCCATCGCCGGCGAGATCCTGCTGACGCCGAAGGGCACGCTCGGCCTGCGCGGAGCAATGGTGCCGATCGCGGCCTACGCCCCGCCGCAGCCGGTCGGCGAGACGCTGATCGCTCAGCCGCCGCGCGACTATGTCGACACCGGCTATGCGGCGCGGCTCGACCGTCCAAGCGGTGCGATCTGCATCACCGCGCCGCCCTCCGGCATCATGGCCGTCGGCGGCTACCGCTTCCTCTCCAACGACCTCCAGGAATGGGCGCGGCGGCTCGGCCAGGGCGCCCTGCTCACCGCGCTGCCCGACCGCCTCTCCGGTCACCGGCTGGCGGGCCGGGCCCAGGACAACGCCCGCGCCCGCGAGGCGCTCAACGAGCTCGGGCTTAACCCCCTGATGGTTGAGGCTTTTCGCGACCGCTCCGGGCCGGCTTGAGCGAACTTTCGACCCATTCGTTGACGCTGCATTAAGGCGGCCAAACTAGATTGCGCAGCATCTGTCGCGTGATCAGAGTTTGCGATGTCCCAGGCGGGCCCGATCCTCTTTGTGTCCAATGCCGAGCGCCCCGCCTTCGTTGCGGCGCTGGACGAGGCCCGTCTCTTTCCGGTGGTCGACACCGACTGGGCCAGCGCGGCGCGCGCGGTCGAGCAGGTGCAGCCGGCCGCGGTCCTTGCCGCAATGAACAGTGGATATGAGCCGCATCTGGCGCTGCTCTCCAGGAAGATCGCCGACCAGTCGCCCTACCTTCCCTTCGTGGCCCTGGATGCGGCGGGCACGCTGCCACACAACGCCCTGCCCTTCTCCTCGCGCGGCAATCCCGACCGCCTGAGCGCGCGGCTGCGCGCCGCGCTGCGTGTCCGCACCCTTCATGCCACCGTGCTGCGCCGGCTGCCGGAGGTGAAGGTCGCGCTGCCGCAGAGCGATCCGTCGCGCGATGCCACCGTGCTCCTGATCGGCCGCGGCGCGGCCTATCCCGCACTCTCCGTCGCGCTCGGCGAACGCGTCGGCGTCATCGGCGCGCTCTCGATCGAGGCCGCGGCGAAGCATCTCAACACCCGCGACATCGACGGCGTCGTGCTCGCCGAAGGCTTTACCGCGCGCGTCATTGACGCCTTCCTCACGGTGCTGGCCGAGGACACCCGCTTCCGCAGCCTGCCCGTGATCGTCACCGCGCACCAGCTCGTTCAGACGTACGACCTGCCCAATCTCGAGCTCATCCCGGGCGAGCCGGCGAAAGTCGCCGCCAACGCGCTGCCGCTGATCCGCCAGCACGCGCTGGAAGCGCAACTGAGCCGCACGCTGCGCTCGATCGATGCCGGCGGCTGGCTCGATCCGCGCAGCGGCCTGCTCACGACGGAAGCCTTTGCCCGCGATTTCTCCAAGGCTGTCGAGCAGACGCTTGCTCGCGGCGGCGGCCTGTCGGTGGCGCGCTTCGCCTTCGATCCCTCAAATCCCCGCGCCCAGCTCGATGCCGCGCGCATCCTGAGCCGCCTGATGCGGCAGATGGACTTCGGCACAGCGCAGAAGGACGGCTCGGTCATCGTCGTCTTCGCCGAGACCGACTTCCGCACCGCCCACATGATCGCTCGCCGCCTCTCCGCGGTGATGCGGCACACCTCCAACGGCAAGCACGAGATGCGCAGCGATCCCGTGGTCAGCGTGGATTCGCTGTCGTCGTCGGATACGGCAAGGTCGTTGCTGGCGCGGCTGTCCGCCGACGCCTCGCGCGCGGCGTCGTAAATATTCATCCAAGCTGGGTGTTTGCTTCGAAACTGGTCCGACAGCGCCATAGGCGGACCCAGCTTTGATTCTCTACCAATTTTGCCGATCGCAATGAAGCGCGCTGAGGCGTGCACAGAATTTGCACCTCGACAGGCCAGCTCGAAGCTGCGAAGGGAAAGGATTGAATTCGTAATTTTATAGAGCGCGAACCATGATCAGGATCGTTCTTTCAGGCCCTGCCTCAGTTCTGTTCACGTTTGGGTACTCACCATAGATTTCAATCCATTTTGAGGTGTCTTAAATGCGCCGATCAATTGTCATCGCCGCCGTGTTGCTCGCCCTTGGCTCAGGCTCATCGCCGGCCGGCTCGATGCCTCCAGATAAGGCTGAGGCGATCAGCGCGATAGGAGCGGTGATAAATGCTCCCGATACGGGGAAGCTGTACGCCCCGCTGCAAGCGAAAGAGCCTTACGAAAACGTAGTCGTCGAGAGAAATGTCAAGTACGGTCCGCATGACCGCAATCTGTTGGATCTGTTTCGAGCAACGACGTCCCGGAATCGCCCAGTCCTCATCTTTGTTCATGGCGGTGGCTATGAGAGAGGCGACAAGCGGAGCGGCACAAGCCCCTACTATGACAATGTCATGCTGTGGGCGTCGAACAATGGCATGCTCGGCGTCAACATGACCTATCGACTTGCACCCGACCATCCCTGGCCGGCGGCCTCGGACGATGTCGCGTCAGCGGTTGCTTGGGCAAGAGAGAAAATCCGGGACTTCGGAGGCGATCCAGATCGTATCTTTCTGATGGGGCACTCCGCGGGAGCATCCCATGTTGCAAATTACCTTGCACGCGCAATCGTGCCGACGGTCGTCGGCGCGATACTCATATCAGGCACATTCGACCTTCGTCCCCAAGTCGAAGTTCCGGGGCAGAAATCCTATTTTGGCCCCAATACCGAATTGTGGCCGGAGCGATCCTCGATTAAGGGCCTGGTGCGTTCCAACATGCCGTTGCTCGTTGCGCATGGAGGAGTCGATGTACCATATTACATCGACCAGGCAGAAACTCTGAAGGCTGCGATGTGCGCCGAGAACCGCTGTCCAAGGTTTGTGGCGCTCAAAGGCCATAGCCACATGTCGGAAGTTTACTCAATCAACACCGGCGACACGACTCTTACAGAGGCAGTCCTCGCATTTGTAAGGGAGCAGAGATAATCTCACGGGCAAACTCAGCGCTCGCTCCCCTCGTGGCCGACTCCGCGCGCGCGGCGTCGCAGTCATCCGCCGGCGTTCGCTGATCTGATATGCGTCCTGACGTCCGCCGCCGGGCCTCGGCGGCTCAATTCATCATGAGCTTGATCTGGCCGTCCTCAAAGGCCCCCATCGCGAGAGCGTCGCGAGCCATCTTTTCGACGGCCGGCCAATTCGCGAGAAGGTATTTTTGCGCCTGCGCCTTGGTTGGGAGCGTGGTTTGCAAAATACAAGTCTGCCGCGCGTTCCCGTTCGCGATCTGAAAGGACACGGCCTGGGGCCCCTCTTTGAGCTCTTGCTCGGTGGGCTTGGGAAATTTGCGCATGCGGCTCCTTCTCGGGGCTCAGCGAACCGGTGCGGTGACCCCGGACGCTTGATCGGCGCGGGCCATCCCGGCCGCGATCTTCCCGGCTTTCGCCAGGCGCTTCGACCCACCGCCGGGCTGCGTGTTACGGACCGCCTCAGCCAGCATCTCGCGAAGCTCAGCCTTTGTCTTGGGTGCTTGCCGCGTCGTCGACTTCTGCCAGTTTGCCATGCCCCTTATATGGGGATGATCGAGCTAAATGCCACTCTTCGCGTTCGTGCTGGCCGATAGAGCGGGAGTAGCAAGGAGAAAGCCGACAGAATCGTGCAGGAGTTCGTAGGCACGGTCGACAATATCGTCCAGGGATATGGTCTTGGCGAACATGCGCTGCGCCTCAGCCAGCAACTGCTCGCGGGTCGGCATGCTGGACAGGCGCAAGTCGGCACGGTGCTGCAACAGACTGAGCGCGTCCCGGACCGACAATTCGGTCTCGTGGATCGACGTTCTGATCGCGAGCGCGATGTGTTCAGGATCAAAGCGAGCGGCGAGTTGCTCGGCCGCTTGCTTGACCACGCGTGATCCCAGCCGATGCTCGTTGCGCAGAACCTGCCTGGGCGGCAACTTCAGGTCCCGGACAATCCCGAGCCAGGACAAGGCCACCAGGACGTAGTAGGTCAGATCAACCTCATACCAGTAGAACCCCTGACGGGCGCTGGCCTGGTAGGCGTGATGGTTGTTGTGCCACCCCTCGCCCATCGTCAACAGAGCGAGCAGCCAGTTGTTGCGGGAGTCGTCGCCGGTCACATACCGCCTGCGTCCGTGAACATGTGCGAGGGAGTTGATGCAGAACGTGGCGTGATACAGAAGCACGGTGCTCCAGAGGAATCCGACCACGAGTCCTGACCACCCGGCAAGGAGGAAGCACAGCCCCGCGAGCACGGCCGCCGGCAAGAGCTCCAGCCTGTGCAGCCACATCAACTCGGGATACGACGCCAGATCCGATACCTTCACGAGATCAGTCGCATCGTGCTGCCGGTAAAAGATCCAGCCGACATGACTGTACACGAAGCCCTTGTGGCGGGGTGAGTGCACATCATGCGCCGTATCCGAGTGCAGATGATGATGGCGGTGTTTGGCGGCCCACCACAGCACGCTTTTCTGAGCGCTGCTCTGGGCAAGGAAGGCAAGGATGAACTGGAACACCCGGCTCGTCGCGTAAGCCCGATGCGAGAAGTACCGATGATAACCGGCAGTGATCCCAAACATGCGCAACCAATAAAGCGCAGCGCAGATCGCCAGGGCTTGCCACGAGACGTCCGACCAGATCGCCGCGACGCATCCCGCATGAATCAATACAAACGGCAGGACCTGCGGATACATGACGTCGTCGTGTTCCTGATCTGATTCCCCGCCTGAATCGATATTGATAGACACGCTCGCGACCTCAGCTGTTTCGATGGGCGGGCCGACCCGCAACCGATGTAAAAAACCCGCGGCCGGTAAACCAGTCGCGGGTCGAGAGAACCAGAAGCTCTGCCAGTACATCCGTGGTCAAAGCAACATAGTACCGATTGCGGCAGCCTAGGCGGCGCGCAGATTTTCCGCAGCAGACTTGCCGGTCCGGCGGTCCGCGACGATTTCGAAGGAAACCTTCTGCCCCTCGTTGAGGGTGCTCATGCCGGCGCGTTCGACTGCGCTGATATGAACGAAAACATCCTGGCCTCCCTGGTCCGGCTGAATGAAGCCGAAACCTTTTTGGCCGTTAAACCACTTCACAGTTCCCGTATTCATGGGGTCGTCCTTTAACATAGATAAGTCTTTGGAACCGCGCTCAAGAGCGCAGTCAGCGAATTCGAGATCTGGAGGGAGGGTCGTCAGTCAGGCGCGCTTATCAGCGGCGAGGCCAAGTCGTTCGGCCGAAACTCGATGAAGCCAATATGGCTGTTGTCCGGGCATTTCACAAGGGGCCATATGTCGCTGTTTTCGGACCCAAGTGCCCCGTGGACGGCCGCGCGGGCGCCCCTTCCGTGTGGGAGAGGCTCGGTCGCGGCAAGCCAGCGCTCGAAGCTCGGCTTGAGGAAGTTCGAGCTTACGCGGACCTCTCCAGCTCTACGGACGGCTCCTTCTGAAGTCTGTCGGCCGCCTGATGCGGCAGATGGACTTTGGCGCGGCGCGCAGCGATCCCGTGGTCTCTGTGGATCACCGTCGCCGTTGGACACGGCGGGTCGTTGCTGGCGCGGCTCTTGGCCGACGCGTCCCTACGCCACTGCTGTTGCAGTGCGCCTCGCTCTCATCTATCAAATCGAAGAAGCCGGCAGAACCACATCGTCCAGGTCGCAACGCTCCGGTCTTGCGCCGACGCTTCACAGCGACGCGCTGTTGCGAGCTCGCCAAGGACTCTCAGATGCATCCCACCGATCTGCCTACCCAACCCGGCGTCGTTCGTCCTGGCGCGATCGGTCACAGCCGCGCAGTCGTCGGCCGCAATTTCGCGTTCATGCCGCCTGAAGGCGTCTTGAAGAGCCGGCTGCCGGCGTGGGTGTCAACGACTGTGCGTTTTCTGGCGGCGCCGACCCTCGGAGCCGATTTTGCCCAGTTCATGCTGGAAATCGAGCCCTCGGGCGGCACGGCCCAGCCGATCTGCGTGGACATTCAGCACTTCTTCTACGTCGTCACGGGAGCCGTCGACATCAGCATCGGCACCGAACCTCCGACCTCACTGACAGCAGGCGCCTTTGCCTACGTTCCGGCCAACACGTCCTTCACGATGAGCTGCCATCCCGCTGCTCCCGCCCGCGTTCTCGCGGTCAAGAAGCGTTATGAAACGGTTGACGGCATCGCGTCACCGGCGGCAATCATCGGTCAACAACAATCGATGCCGATAACGAACCATACCGGATTGGAGGGGCGCGGCTTCAAGCACTTGCTTCCAATGGGCGACTTGCGGTTCGATTTCGAGATGAATCTGATGTTCTTCCAACCCGGCGTCTGCTTTCCAGCCGTCGAGACCCATATCATGGAACACGGGTTGTTCATGCTGGAGGGGCAAGGTTTGTATTATCTTGGCGATAGCTGGCACGAAATCTGGGTTGATGACTTCATCTGGATGGGGTCGTTCTGTCCGCAGCAATTCTATCCGACCGGTTCGAACCGCTCGGTCTACCTTCTGTACAAGAACGTCAACCGGGACGTGGTCCTCTGACAAGCGTCGCAGGACACCGGCTCGATTCTTCAGAGCGGAAGCGATAGTAGTCGCTCCCTACGCCGCCTTCTTGGCCTGCGCCAGTTGCGCCAGCTGCCGCAGGATCTCCGTGGTGCCGGCCAGCCGCTCCTCCGGGGTCTCCCAGTCCTGCAGGAACACCACCTTCATGTCGGGCCGCACCTTGGCGGCCTGGCCATGGCTGCGGATGAACGCCACCAGCCGATCGGGATAGGCAAAGGAATTGCCGCGGAAGGCGATGACGGCGCCCTTCGGACCGGCGTCGATCTTCTCGACATTGGCCCTGCGGCAGAACGCCTTGATCGCGGCGACCTTGAAGAGATAGCGCACCTCGTCGGGCAGCACGCCAAAGCGATCGCGCATCTCGGCGCCGAAGTTCTCGATCTCCTCCTCGGTGTCGAGATCGGCCAGGCGCCGGTAGAGCGACAGACGAACCGAGAGATCGCTGACGTAATCCTCCGGGATGAGCACGGGCATGCCGATCGTGATCGACGGCGACCAGCGGTCGGCCGCCGGCTCGGAGACGCCGGCCTTGAGGTTCACGATCGCCTCCTCCAGCATCGACTGGTAGAGCTCGAACCCGACCTCCTTGATGTGGCCGGACTGCTCCTCGCCGAGCAGATTGCCGGCGCCGCGGATGTCGAGGTCGTGCGAGGCGAGTTGGAAGCCCGCGCCCAGAGTCTCCAGCGATTGCAGCACGGTGAGCCGGCGCTCGGCCTGCGCCGTGATCTTCTGCTGCGCCGGCAGCGTGAACAGCGCATAAGCTCGCAGCTTGGAGCGCCCGACGCGGCCGCGGAGCTGATAGAGCTGGGCGAGGCCGAACATGTCGGCGCGATGCACGATCAGCGTGTTGGCGTTGGGAATATCGAGGCCGGATTCGACGATCGTGGTCGACAGCAGGATGTCGAACTTGCCGTCGTAGAACGCCGTCATGATGTCCTCGATCACGGCGGGCGGCATCTGCCCGTGCGCGACCGCGACCTTCATCTCCGGCACGTTCTTGTCGAGGAAATCCTTGACCTCGGCGAGGTCGTCGATGCGCGGCACCACGTAGAACGCCTGGCCGCCGCGATATCGCTCGCGCAACAGCGCCTCGCGGATCATCAAGGGATCGTGCGGGGCGACGAAGGTGCGCACCGCAAGGCGGTCGACCGGGGGCGAGGCAATGATCGAGAGCTCGCGCACGCCGGTGAGCGCCAGCTGCAGCGTGCGCGGGATCGGCGTCGCCGACAGCGTCAGCACGTGCACCTCGGAGCGAAGCGCCTTCAGCCGTTCCTTGTGAGTGACGCCAAAATGCTGCTCCTCGTCGACGACGACGAGGCCGAGATCGCGGAACTTGATCGCCTTGCCGAGCAGCGCGTGGGTGCCGACGACGATGTCGACCGAGCCGTCGGCGATGCCCTTCTTGACCTGGTTCAGCTCCTTGGTCGGGATCAGGCGCGAGGCCTGTGCCACGTTCACCGGAAAGCCCTTGAAGCGCTCGGTGAAGGTTCTTGCGTGCTGGCGCGCCAGCAGCGTGGTCGGCACCACGACAGCGACCTGCTTGCCTTCGAGCGACACGGCAAAGGCCGCGCGCAAGGCCACCTCGGTCTTGCCAAAGCCGACGTCGCCGCAGATCAACCGGTCCATCGGACGCCCGAGTTCGAGGTCCTTCAGGGTCGATTCGATCGCCCCGAGCTGGTCCTCGGTCTCGTCATAGGGGAAGCGCGCACAGAATTCGTCATAGAGGCCCGGCTGCACCGGCAGCTTGGGCGCCTCGTGCAAATGGCGCGCGGCGGCGATCTTGATCAACTCGCCCGCGATCTCGCGGATGCGGTTCTTGAGTTTCGCCTTGCGGGTCTGCCAGCCGCTGCCGCCGAGACGGTCGAGCTCGACCGTGGTCTGGTCGGAGCCGTAGCGGGACAGCAGCTCGATGTTCTCGACGGGGAGGAACAGCTTCGTCTCGGCGGCGTAATGCAGCTCGAGACAATCATGCGGAGCGCCGGCGACGTCGAGCGTTTGCAGGCCGACGAACCGCCCAATGCCGTGATCGACGTGGACCACGATGTCGCCGGCGGCAAGGCTCGTCACCTCCGAGATGAAATTGTCGAGCTTGCGGCTCGCCCTGCGCGGCCGCACCAGGCGGTCGCCGAGGATATCCTGCTCGCTGATGAGCGCGATCTCGTCGGTCTCGAAGCCGCTCTCCAAGCCGAGCACGGCGAGCATGGTCTCGTTGCGCGGGGTCGCCTGCACCGTGCGCCAGCTGTTGACGCTGGTGGTGTGGGCCAGCTTGTGGTCGCGCAGCATCGAGGTCATGCGGTCGCGCGAGCCTTCGCTCCACAGCGTGATCACGACCTTCTTGCGCTGCGCCTGCAAGCCCATCACGTGGCTGACCACGGACTCGAACACGTTGACGGTCGTGTCGTTGCGCTCCGGCGCGAAGTCGCGGCCCTTGCGTGCGCCGGCATCGACGATGCTCGCGCCATCCGCCGGCACCGAGAATTGCGTGAGGCGCGCCAGCGGGATGTCGCCGAGGCGCCTGGTCCACTCCTCTTCGGTGAAATACAGCCGGTCCGGCGGCAGCGGCTTGTAGATGGCGCCGCCGCCCGGATGCTCCATCGCATCGCGGCGGGCCTGGTAATAGTCGAGGATCTGCTTGAAGCGCTCGCGGACGGCGTCCTCGGCCTGCGGCTCGATCGCGACGGCCGCGCCTTGCAGATAGTCGAACAGCGTGTCCATCCGATCCTGGAACAGCGGCAGCCAGTGCTCCATGCCGGGATGGCGGCGGCCTTCGCTGACGGCCTCGTACAGCGCATCGTCGCGCTCGGGCGCGCCGAACTCGGCGACATAACCCATGCGGAAGCGGCGGATGGTGTCGGTGACGAGCTGGAATTCGGAGACCGGGACGAGGTCGAGCGAGCGCATGTCGAGCAGCGTGCGCTGGGTCTCGGCATCGAATGAGCGAATCGATTCCAGGCTGTCGCCGAAGAAGTCGAAGCGCACGGGCTGGTCGAGGCCGGCTGGAAACAGGTCCAGAATGCCGCCGCGCACGGCATATTCGCCGGGCTCGCGCACGGTCGAGGAGCGGTTGTAGCCGTTGTGCTCGAGCCAGGCGACGATGGTGTCCATTGGCACGACGTTGCCGGGGGCGACCGACAGCGCCTGCGCCGCGACGAGCTCGCGCGCGGGCACGCGCTGCACGACGGCGTTGACCGTCGTCAGCACGATCAGCGGCTTGTCGCTACCGGTCAGGGGGGCAAGCCGCGCCAACGTTGTCAGGCGTTGCGCCAAGATGCCGCCATGCGGCGAGACGCGGTCGTAGGGCTGGCAGTCCCAGGCCGGGAAGGTCAGCACCGGCAGATCGGGCGCGAAGAACTGCAGCGCGCGTTCGAGCTGCTGCATCCGCGCGCCGTCGCGGCAGACCACCGCAAGGCTGACGGCCGGCTTCTTCGGCCGCGCCGCGATGGCGCGCGCCAGATCCGAGATAACGAGGCCTTCGGCACCTTCCGCGACATTGGCAAGCGTCAGGGCGCGGCCGGGCGTGAGCAGCTCGGCCGGCGATTTCATTCCCTGCTTCATGCGTTGCCGTCCGCGATCGGAAACGCCTTGATGCGGGCAAACAGCGCGCCGGTGACGTCGGCCGGCAGCGCCTTGTCGCCGGTGATGGCGGCATAGAGGTCGGGATCGTTGACCTCGAGCAGGCGCTCGAGCTCGGCGAGCTCGGCATCGGACAGATTGCCGATCTCGGCATCCGCGAAGCGGCCGAGGATCAGGTCCATCTCGCGCGTGCCGCGGTGCCAGCAGCGGAACAGCAGCCGCTTGCGGCGGTCGTCCAGCCCGTTGCTCGATCGTGTCGTTCCCGTCATGTCTCAATTCCAGTCAAACGCCGAAAGCCCGGACGTGCCGGGCGGGGGAGATATAGCTACTTGGGCGGCCGGTGTCAGCTCTTTGTTTTTGCAATTGTTTGGGGACGGTCATTGCCGGGCTTGACCCGGCAATCCATCGTCATTGAAAGATGGATGCGCGGGTCCCTGCTCCGCCAAAGGCTTCGCCGGGCTTTCGATCTCGGGCCGGCGAAGCTTGAGCGAAGACGGCAAGCCCGCGCATGACGAATGTTGCGAGAAATGCGCCCCAGCCTGCTCAATCCGCTGTTTGCTCCCGTGACCAGCCTGCCCGGCGTCGGTCCGAAGCAGGACAAGCTGTTGCAGTACCTGCTCAGCCGCAACGAGACGCCGCGGCTGGTTGACCTTCTGCTGCACTTGCCGAGCCAGGTCATCGACCGCCGCGCCCGGCCGAAGATTCGCGATGCCGTGCAGGGAACCATGGTGACGCTGGAGGTGACCGTCGACCGCCACCGCCCGCCCCCGCCGCGCAACGCGCGGGCGCCCTATCTCGTGTACGCCAGCGACGATACCGGCGACGTCGTGCTGACGTTCTTCCGCGCCAAGCCCGGCTATGTCGAAAAGCTGCTGCCTGTCGGCGAGAAGCGCTACGTCTCCGGCACGCTCCAGATGTATGACGGCATGCCGCAGATCGTGCATCCCGACCGCGTGCTGGACGAGGAGGCGATTTCAAAACTCTCCGGCATCGACCCGGTCTATCCGCTGACGGAGGGCCTGGCGCTCGGCTCGCTGCGCCGCGCGATCGCGCAAGCGCTGCAGAAATTGCCCGCCTTGCCGGAATGGATCAGCCCGGAAGTGATGCGCCGCTGCCACTTCCCGCCAATCGCGGAAGCCCTCACCCGCGTGCACCAGCCGGTCGAGCTCACGGACATTTTGCCCGATCAACCGTTCTGGTCCCGCCTCGCCTTCGACGAACTGCTGGCCGGCCAGCTGACGCTGGCCCTGATCCGCGCGCAATTGCGCCGTCCGGCCGGCGTGCGCAATGCCGGCGATGGCCATCTGCGCAACAAGATCATCGACGCGCTGCCCTATGCGTTGACGCCTTCCCAGCGCGATGCCGCCGCGGCGATCGCGAACGATCTGCAACAGCCGGTGCGGATGCTGCGCCTGCTCCAGGGCGACGTCGGCTCCGGCAAGACCGTGGTCGCGCTGCTGGCGGCCGCGGCGGTGGCCGAAGTCGGCAAGCAGGCCGCGCTGATGGCCCCGACGGAAATTCTGGCGCGCCAGCACATCAAGACCATCGCGCCGCTGGCGGAGCGCGCCGGCATGCGCGTCGCGATCCTCACCGGCCGCGAAAAGGGCAAGGAGCGACGCGAGATCATCACGCAACTCGCTGAGGGCGAGATCGATCTGCTCGTCGGCACCCATGCGCTGATCCAGGACGACGTGATCTTTCGGGACCTCGCGCTTGCCGTGGTCGATGAGCAGCATCGTTTTGGCGTGCGCGAACGGCTCGCGCTGACCTCCAAGGGCGAAGCCGTTGACGTGCTGGTGCTGAGCGCAACCCCGATCCCGCGCACGCTGGTGCTGACCTATTTCGGCGACATGGACATCAGCGAGCTCCGCGAGAAGCCGGCCGGCCGCCAGCCGATTGACACCCGCGCGGTGGCGATGAGCCGCCTCGGCGAAGTCATGGACGGCGTCGGCCGCGCGCTCGAGTCCGGCAAGCTGGTCTACTGGATCTGCCCGCTGGTCGAGGAATCCGAGGCCGAGGGCACCGAGCACCTGACCAATGCGACAAAACGTTTCGAGAATTTGCAGAAGCGGTTCGGCGAGCGGGTCGGCCTCGTCCACGGCCAGATGAAGGGCACCGAGAAGGATCGCGTGATGGGCCAGTTCGCCGCTCACGAGATCGGGCTGCTGGTCGCGACTACCGTGGTCGAAGTCGGCGTCGACGTGCCCGCCGCCACCATCATGGTGATCGAGAACGCCGAGCGTTTCGGCCTCGCCCAGCTGCATCAGCTCCGCGGCCGCATCGGCCGCGGTTCGGAAGCCTCGACCTGCGTGCTGCTCTACTCGGAGCCACTCGGCGAGATGTCGAAGGCGCGACTGAAAGTGATCCGCGAGACCACCGACGGCTTCCGCATCGCCGAGGAAGACCTGAAGCTGCGCGGCGAAGGCGACGTGCTAGGCGTGCGCCAGAGCGGCCTGCCCGGCTACCGCATCGCGCGCTCGGAGGTGCACGGCCAGCTCATCACCCAGGCCCGCGACGAGGCGCTGCGCATCCTCAAGGACGATCCGAAACTGAAGGGCGAGCGCGGCGAGGCGCTCAGGTGCCTCTTGTATCTCTACGAGCGGGACGAGGCGATTCCGCTGATCGGAGCGGGCTAGTAAAGCGTACCCCAAACAGATGTTTACTCGGTGCGAAGTTCATCTAAGTGCTGGATAATAAAGCTACACTTCGTTGCGACGCGAGGGGCGCTGTCTTTGGCCACATAGGTGCGCAGAGCATGTCCAATTGTTGAGCGATCTCCGCACCCCTTCAGCCTGGGGTTGAGGATAGTCAAAATCCTCGCTTGGCCTTGACGTGGAATACAGCTTGCTAACGCATCGAGCGCAACAAGACTGAGCGGACGACCGCTCGCAAGCCAACTCTGAACCCTGCTCCAGCCTAGATCGGAAAGCGATGCGAGCTGGCCCCAGGCAGCAGTGACATCCTCGCGCGGGACATTGATCTCGATCCAATCCAGCACCGCAGGTGCGCGAAACCACGAAAGTGCTGACATTTGCTTCTGCAGATCGCGGCCATGGAAAACTCGCAAAGCGTCGATCGTCTTGTGTAGTCCCTCAGGGGCGGCCAAACATTTTGCTGCCGCCTCGGCCCAGATGAACAGCGATCCATCACGACAAGCCCGGTCTGATTGCGCGCTTACCCACGGCGCAGCCGGGTCGCCCACCACATTCGCACACAGTCGAACCATCGTCTCCCATATATGGCGATTGCCCGCATTCGCGCGATCGACAATTGCGGCGAGAACCTTGCTGGCAACGAATGGCTTAAAGGCTTCAAATTCCTCCTTTCCGAGATGCCACCGCGTGATGCAGTAATCGATCAGGCGCTCAAGCGATCCAGCACACATTTCCAGAGTGGGAGCGTGGTTCTCCTCGGTCACGTAGTTGTCCACGTCCGGTTGGCAGGCCTGTCCATCCTGATCATAAAAATCATCATGCAGCAGGAATTTGGTCCAGCCATGCAAGGCAGCAAGATTGAACCATTCGATTGGCCGAAGTGCCCGACATCTCAGACGATCGGCGCATTCGTGACATAGTCTGTACGGCTCCAGAGGGTCATCGTCGCGAACCTCCTCAGCCGCCGGTACCCGACGGCACGCTTGGCAAAGCCAATGAACAGGAATTTCCTTGGTCATAGACCCATCGTTTAGCGAGTACGTGCTTAGGCAGGCTGGCGGATTATTGGGCAGATGAAATTCTTTGTCGCCCGACCTCGTAAGCCGCCACATGCGCGCGGGCCAGGTCCAGCAGTGGCGTGTCAATGTCCAGCACACGGGCACGATTGGCCATATCGCCGAGGATGTGCTCGGCCTCGGTGATCGAGCCGCGCTCGATATCGCGCAGCATCGAGGCCTTGAGCGGCGAGTCCAGGGTCGTGAAGAGCTTCCGATCAAACTCGATGAACGGAGCTCGCGGCTCAAAACCCGAAGCCGTCGCGACGGCGCAGCATTCCGCGAACAGGCGAAAGATCGACTGTTCGCCATTCGGCACGGCCAGAATGTCTCCGATACTCGCGCGCATCAGGCAGGTGATGCCGGCGAGCGTGCTGAGCTGGACGAACTTTTCCCACATGTCTTGCATGATCGCTTCGCTGGCGCGCACGTCGATGCCGGGGACCTGGAGAAGTGTCTCCAGCACGAGCGCACGCTCGCTCAACGAACCCTTGATCTCGCCAAAGACAATCGTCTGATTGGCCATGAACTGAATGACACGACCATCCGCATCGAGGCCGGCACTGACGTTCGCCAATCCGCCGAGGACGCGCGTCGCGCCGAACCGCGCGGTCAGAGCGTCAATATGTTTCAACCCGTTGAGTATCGGCAAAATCATCGTGTTGGCGCCAACTGCCGGGGCAAACTGGGCCATCGCATCGTCGAGCGAGTAGGATTTCACCCCGACGAGCACGACGTCGAACGGTTCCTCGAGATCACTTGCCAGGATGATCTTCGGCTGCACGGCAAAGTCGCCGTGCGGGCTCACAACTCTCAATCCATCCCGCCGCAATTGCTCCGCCCGCCCGGATCGCACAAGAAAAGTCACATCGCCGCCGGCTCGTTCCAGGCAAGCTCCGTAATAGCCTCCGAGCGCTCCTGCGCCGATCACCAGCACTCTCATTCGAACTCCCGTTGCAGAAGAACTGCTTCCGCAAAGACAATAACAGATGAGCCTCGCAATGACGACGTGGATAGAGCCGTTTCAGAAGACTTACCCTTTCGCCGCGGCCGACTTCATGCAACCTTCCCGCCATGCGCCGGATCATCGTCGTTGGCGGCCAGGGAAGCGGAAAGACGAGCCTTGCCCTGAAGCTCGGGCGAAAGCTTGGGCCGCCCGTGGTGCATCTCGACGTGCTCTACTGGCGCCCGGGCTGGAAGTCATCCGACACGGCGAGCTTTCGGACACGCGTTACTGAAGCGATCGCGAGCGACGATTCCGGGAATCCAGGGTTTTCTGGATTCAGTACCGATGCACGGCCAGTGATCCACGGCGATGGCGTCAGAAGGGACGACTAGGCCTTCTTCTGCGCGATGCTCGCGGCGAACGTCCTCATCAACGACGCATCCGCCGCCTCGCCCTTCGCGTCCTCGGCGAGATGCTCGAACCAGCGCGCAAAACCCTCGTAGATCTGGCTGGCGGGGTGATCGGCGCCGAGGAATCCGGAAATCTCCCGCATCTCCGCGACCCAGCGATAGGCCTTCGGAATCATGTCCGGCAGCGCGACTTCGAGCCGCGCCAGGACCGCGGGCTGGCTCAGCGCGAGCTCGTCGCGCAGCGCGTCCGCCGCGCCTGCTTTCGTTGCCGCGATCACCATGGCCGAACCGATGCCGGCGAGGCCCTTGACGATGCCGGCATAGGACATCTTCAAAGCCGACGCCGCGCCGACCGGGCCTTCGACGATCCGGACGTCGAGGCCGAGCTCCTTCAGAACCGCCACATCGCCAGCGTGCTCGCCGGACATGTAGAAGGCCGGGCTCTTGCCGCCGGGCTGCGGCGGGAAGCCGATGATGCCGGCATCGACGAACGGCGCCTGCGCCGAACCGATGATCTCCTCGATCCTGAGCACGGTGTCGACATTGACGGCGTTGCAGTCGACCACGACCGGCTTCTTCGCACGACGAACGATCAGCGCGGCCAGGCGCTCGGCGAGCGCCACCGCCTCGCCCGGCGGCACGATCGAGAGGATGATGTCGGCCTCGGCGATCGCCTCGTCCTCGGCGCCGATCATGCCGGCATCCGCCGCGCGTTTTTGCGTCGCCTCGCTCCGCCCCTTCAACGACGTCAGCACGCGCGCGCCGTTTTCGTTGAGGCGGCGGGCCACGGCGCTGCCCATGGCACCGGGCGCGAGGATCGCAATGGTTTTGGACATCGTGCACTCCAGGTCGAACACCGAGCGATACGCCCGGTTCAACCCGAAGAATAGCAGAGGATACGAGTCCCTGCGTGAGCGCGGCCATCCCGCAGGGGAATGGCCCTACTCCACCTTCGCAGGCTGGGGCTGAAGTGCCGATGCATTGGCGATGCGCGCGGCATTCGCCATGCCCGCGAGCGCCGCCGCCTTCTTCGGATCGGGCGCCGAGCCCGGCTGCACCACGCCGGCCGACATGATCAGGGTCGCGGCATCCTCGGTGCTCATGTCGACCTCGACGATCTTGCTCTTGGGCACGTAGAAGAAGAAGCCCGTGGTCGGGTTCGGCGAGCACGGCAGGAACACCGAGACGTGCTCCACCTGCCCCGGCAGGCTGCGCGCGACCTCTTCATTCGGCGACTGCGAGATCAGCACGATCGACCACATGCCCGGCGAGGGAAACTCGACCAGGCCGACCTTCCGGAAGCTCGAGCCCTTGCCCGAGAACAGCGTCTCGAACACCTGCTTCAGGCCGCGGTAGATGGCGCGCACCGCCGGGATCCGGCCGAGGAAGGTCTCGCCGACATCGACCAGCGTCCGGCCGATCAGATTGGCCGCGAGGAAGCCGACCAGCGTCAGCGTGAAGAATGCGACAATCAGTCCCCAGCCGGGAACGACATACGGCAGGTAGGTTTCCGGCCGGTAGGCCAGCGGCACGAACGGCCGCACCACGCCATCGACCCAGGTGACGAACCACCAGACCAGATAGAACGTGATCGCAATCGGCCCCGTCACCACGAGGCCGGTCAGGAAATAGTTGCGGAAGCGGCCAATCAGGCCGGTATGCGGTTCCGGGATCGGATCAAGCGGCGCAGGCGCGTCGTCGCGGGGGGTCATTCGGGTTCCAGGTCGGTCGCTACACTCAAGCTAGGGTTTTCTAGCAGGTTTTGGAAGAGCGCGGCCTGATCCGTTCTGCCTATTCCACGGTCACCGATTTCGCGAGGTTGCGCGGCTGGTCGACGTCGGTGCCCATGATGACGGCCGTGTGATAGGCGAGCAGCTGCACCGGGACGGCATAGACCATCGGCGTGAACGCCGCCGCCATGTCGGGCATGACGATGGTGACGAGCGACTCGACGGTCGCCTCCGCCGCGCCCTTGGCGTCGGTCATCAGGATGATCCTGCCGCCGCGGGCGGCGACCTCCTGCATGTTCGACACCGTCTTCTCGAACACCCGGTCGTGGGGTGCGATGACGACGACCGGCATGGTCTCGTCGATCAGCGCGATCGGGCCGTGCTTCAGCTCGCCGGCGGCGTAGCCCTCGGCGTGGATGTAGGAGATCTCCTTCAGCTTCAGCGCGCCTTCGAGCGCGAGCGGGAAGCTGGTGCCGCGGCCGAGATAGAGCACATCGCGCGATTTCGCGATCTCGCGCGCCAGCTTCTCGATCTGGAGCTCAGTGGTGAGCGCATCCGACATCAGGCGCGGGATCTCGACGAGGCCGTGAACGAGCCTGGTCTCGTCCTCGTCGGACAATTCGCCGCGGGCCTTGCCGGCCGCGATCGCAAGGTTTGCCAGCACCATCAGCTGGCAGGTGAAGGCCTTGGTCGAGGCAACGCCGATCTCGGGGCCGGCCAGCGTCTGCAGCACCGTCTCGCTCTCGCGCGCGATCGTCGAGGTCGGCACGTTGACCACGGCCACCGTGTGCACGCCCTCGGCCTTGGCATAGCGCAACGCCGCCAGCGTGTCGGCGGTCTCACCCGATTGCGAGATGAAGATGGCGAGATCGCCCTTGCGCAAGGGCGCTTCGCGGTAGCGGAATTCGGAGGCGACGTCGACCTCGACCGGCACGCGCGCGAAACGCTCGAACCAGTATTTGGCGACGAAGCCGGCATAGCTCGCGGTGCCGCAGGCGGTGATGTTGATGCGCTGGATGTTCTTGAAGTCGAACGGCAGCTTGACCGGCAGCGAGACGCGCTCGGTCGCCATGTCGACATAGCGCGCCAGCGTATGGCCCACCACTTCCGGCTGCTCGTGGATCTCCTTGGCCATGAAGTGGCGGTAATTGGCCTTGTCGACCAGCGAGGTCGATGCGGCGTGCTTGATCTTGTCGCGCTGGACCGCGTGGCCGTCCTTGTCGAAGATCGTTGCGCTCTTGCGGGTCAGTACGACCCAGTCGCCGTCCTCGAGATAGCTGATCGTGTCGGTGAACGGGCCGAGCGCGATGGCGTCGGAGCCGAGATACATCTCGCCGTCGCCATAGCCGATCGCGAGCGGCGGGCCGTTGCGCGCGCCGATCATCAGATCGTCATCGCCGGCGAAGATGAAGCCGAGCGCAAAGGCGCCGCGCAGCCGCGCCAGCGCCAGCTTCACCGCCTCGACCGGCTTGTTGCCGCG
Organism: Bradyrhizobium sp. CCBAU 11386; assembly: GCF_028128955.1. Lineage (NCBI taxonomy): Bacteria > Pseudomonadati > Pseudomonadota > Alphaproteobacteria > Hyphomicrobiales > Nitrobacteraceae > Bradyrhizobium > Bradyrhizobium sp. CCBAU 11386. The sequence continues at coordinate 25,162 of NZ_LBKA01000231.1, read as the reverse complement.
CGTGAGCAGGTCGTCGACGAGATGCAGCACGATCTCGGTGTCGGTCTCGGTGTGGAACACCGCGCCCTTCTTCTCGAGCTCCTCGCGCAGCTCGCGGAAATTCTCGATGATGCCGTTGTGGACCACGGCGACGCGCTCGGTCGCGTGCGGATGGGCGTTGTTGACGGTCGGCTTGCCGTGGGTGGCCCAGCGGGTGTGACCGATGCCGGTCGTGCCCTTGAGCGGCTCGGCCTCCAGCCGCTTCTCCAGATTCTTCAGCTTGCCCTCGGCGCGGCGGCGCTCGATATGCTTGCCCTCGAGCGTGGCGACGCCCGCGGAGTCATAGCCGCGATATTCAAGACGTTTGAGCGAATCCACCAATTGCTCTGCAACCGGTTCGCGCCCGAGAATGCCGACAATCCCGCACATGCGGATCACTATCCCCCAAATCGTCGAAAAATCGCCTAAACGACGCGCTCGGTTTTTAGCGAAGTTCCTAAGGAACCAGATACTCAATAATTATTGCTGATTGAGACAGCATCCGATCGGCACCATGTTCAGTCTGCGTCGATATGGCCGGCCTTAAACCGCGTACATTAACTTGTTGTCAATCAATTTGACCAACGATTCCGGTCAGGAGAACAAGGCCATGAAAGGCTCATCCGACCGCAAGGGTCTGTCGTCAATGTATCTGCGTGCCAGCGAGACCACGGGCACGCACCTCGCCCATTGGCCGCCGCCCCAGCGCGGCAAGGAAAGCAAGCCCGTCTTCGTCAAGCATCCGGAAGGCGAACCGGCCAAGCGCGCCAAGCCGCGCGGCTGGCGCCTGACCCGCGCCATCTTCTCCGAATTCGCCGACGACGAATAGCGTTCACTTCTCCGGCTTCTTGCCGCCCGTCTTCATCTCGCGATAGCGCGCCGCGCCGCCTTCCCTGATGGTCTGCTGGTTGCGCTCCAGCGCCATCGCATCGTCAGGCACGTCGCGCGTGATCACCGAGCCGGAGCCGATATAGGCGCCGTTGCCGATCTTCACCGGTGCCACCAGCGAGGAGTTACTGCCGACGAAGGCGCCCTGCCCGATCACCGTCTTGTGCTTCCTGAAGCCGTCGTAGTTGCAGGTGATGGTGCCGGCGCCGATGTTGGAATTGGCGCCGACGGTGGCATCGCCAATGTAGGAGAGATGGTTGACCTTGACGCCGGCCTCCAGCGTCGCCGCCTTGGTCTCCACGAAATTGCCGATCCGCGCACCGTCGCCGAGCGAGGTGCCGGGGCGCAGCCGCGCATAGGGTCCGATCGAGACGTTCCTGCCGAGCCTGGTCTCGACGATGTGCGAGAAGGAATGGATCACCGTGCCGTCGGCAATCGAGACGCCCGGGCCGATCACCACGAACGGCTCGATCGTCACGTCCTTGCCGAACACGGTGTCGGCGGACAGATAAACGGTCTCGGGCGCGATCAGCGTCACGCCGGCCTCCATCGCGGCTTTGCGCAACCGCGCCTGCATCACGCCTTCGGCTTCCGCGAGCTGCGCCTTGGTGTTGATGCCGCGCACCTCGTCCTCGCTGGTCTCGATCACCACGGACTCCCATCCCTGTTCGCGGACGATCTCGACCGCATCCGTCAGATAATATTCGCCCTTGGAATTCGCATTGCCGATCTTGTCGAGGATCGCGAGCGCGCGGCGTCCGTCGATCGCCATCACGCCGGCATTGCACAGATCGATCTTGCGTTCTGCTTCGCTGGCATCGGCCTGCTCGCGGATCGCGACCAGGCGGTTGCCCTCGACGATGAAGCGGCCATAGCCGGTGGGATCGGCGGCGCGGAAGCCGAGCGCGGCGATCGCGGCGCCGTTGGCCAGCGGCGCACGCAGTCGCGCAAAGGTCTCGGCCGAAATCAGCGGCGTGTCGCCGAAGGCGACCAACAGATCGTCCACGCCCCGCGCGATCGCCTCGCGCGCCGCCAGCACCGCATGCGCGGTGCCGAGCCGTTCGGCTTGCACGAAAGTGAGCGCGTCGGGGCGGATGCGCCTTGCCTCATCGGCCACCGCCTGATGATCCGGGCCGATCACGACGGCGAGCGCGGTGCCGGTTCCCTTGGGGGCGGCGGCGAGCACATGGGCTAGCAGCGTCTGGTGGGCGACGGGATGCAGCACTTTCGGCAGGTGTGAGCGCATGCGCGTGCCTTCGCCGGCGGCGAGCACGATCGTGAGGCTGGAGCGGGCGGTCATCGCAATCCTGTCAGATACGGCCGAATCAACTGCGCGGCAGGCGGCGGGCCGCCCTCATGCTGCCCGCCTTGCTACCCCCGCAAACGCCCGGAGTTCAAGTGCGAGGCGCATTTCCTGTTAATGTTCCCTGATTGATTCGGGGAAGCTGGACGGGGCTGGGCACTTAACGTTCATGGCAAAGGATTCCGACCCACTGGCGGATGCCTTCGGCACCAAGGAGACTGGCGGGCTGTTCTCCGGACTTTTGGCCGAGGAAAGCGCGTTCGACCGCCGCATGATGTGGCGGCTGGGCTCTTGGGGCGTTGCGGCCGTCGGCGCCGTCGTCATCGCGGTGATGGCCAACCAGGCTCAGCTCGGCTGGCGGCGCGACCAGGTGGCGTCCGCCGATCTCGCGCGCCAGGCCGACCGGCTCCAGCTGCTGACCAGGGAAAGCCAGAACGAGGCGCGCCGCCTCGCCGCCGCCGTCGAGACGCTGAACACCGATCGCGACCGGCTCTATTCGCGCGTCACCGTGCTGGAGCGAGGGCTCGATTCCGTCACCGGCGCCATCGCCAGGCAGAGCGCAAAGCCGCAGGACACGCCGGCGCCGGACGCACAGCCCGCGGCGCCCAGCGTCGCGCCGGTCGCCTCGATGCCGGCACCATCCAGCGACAAGCCGCGCGCGGCAGCCGCCAAGGAACTTTCGAAGGAACAGGCGAAGGAGCCGACAAAGGACATTGCGAAGGACGCCGCAAAGGAGCCGTCGAGCCCGCCGCCGCAGAGCGCGGCCGCGGCCTCCCTCGTGCAGCAGTCGCCGGCGACGACATCGGCGCTGCCGATGCTTCCGCTGGTGCCCTCCAAGTCGATCATGGCGCCGCCTGATCCGGCTGCGTCGAAACTGATTCAACCCGAGACGGCTGAGAAGACAACCGAGAAGGCCACGGAGAAGAAGCCCGAGCCGGCGCCCGCCCCGACCGAAGTCGCGGCCGCATCAGCCAAGCCTTCGGAGGCAACTGAAAGCGAGGCTCCCGCGATCGCCGTTCAGCAGACGCGCTTCGCGATCGATCTCGGCGGCGCCAACTCGATCGACGGCCTGCGCGCGCTCTGGCGCGGCGTGACCAAATCCAATCCGGAGATCGCAGCGCTGCGGCCGATCATCATGATCAAGGAAGGCACCACCGGCCTTGGCATGCAGCTGCGCCTGGGTGCCGGCCCGCTGATCAACGCCGCCGCAGCAGCAAAGCTCTGCGCGGGCCTCGCCGAGAACGAGCGTCACTGCGAGACCACCGTGTTCGACGGCCAGCGGCTGTCGATGCGCGGTGGTTCGGAGAAGGGACAAGAAAAGTCTCAGGACAGGGTTCAGGAAAAGAACGCCGAGAAGACCCCGGACGCCGCGCCGCAAGCCGAGACGGCACCTGCGCCCGCACCCGCCGCCAAGCCGGACAAGCGCCGCCGCAGCTATTCCTCGAAGCGCTCATCAAAGCGCGAGGAGCCCGCGCCTGCACCTGCGGCGCAACCGGCAGCGCCGGCCAAGCCGGAGACGGCGTCGGCGGGATCGACGTTGTCGTCGTTCTTCAGGCGGTAGGGAATGGTGCGTGCCGACGAGCCAAAGGTCCTGACTGCACTGCCAGTCTAACGGCTTGCGAGCGACGGACAGAAAAGTTGGTCGCCCCTGTTGCCCCCTCCCGCCATCCCGACCATATTGCGCCCATGACAAAAAAGCCCTTCCGCCTCTCGCCCTACCAGGTGCAGTTCCTGATCGTCGTCGGCTTCACCTCCGTCGGCTGCGCGCTCTATGTGCGCTATCTCGCGATCGAGTTCTCGCAAGTCGCGCTCGCCTGCGATGCCGGGCTTCAGACCCTGATGTGCAAGGCGCGTTCGGTCTCGACCGTGCTGTTCAAGAATTCGGTGTTCGGCATCGTCGCGCTGGTGGTTGCGACGCTGAACCTGATGCGGCCGTCGATCGTGCTGCTCACCGTCGGCATCATCGCCGCCGGCCTCGGCATCGTGCTCTACAATGTCGTGCTGTCGGGCCTGGCGATCGGCCTGCTCATTCTTGGCTTTGCTCGGCCCGCGCCCGCCACAGCGTGAGCGCGAACAAGAGATACATCGCGCAGGTCCACAGCGACTGCCAGTTGTCGCGGCCTTCGTTGAAGAGCACATAGGCGGCCGACAGCGCCAGCACGCCCGCGAACACCGCTTCCGCGATCGGACGCACGCCGATCTGCGGACGGTTCAGCATCAGGATCGCGAACGGCACCACCGCCATCGTCAGCGAGGCATAGGGGAAATCCTTGTAGCGCGGGTCGAACACGAAGCCGAGCGCGGTCTGTGCCGCGATCACCGCCGCCACCGCCAGCGTCAGGCCGAGCACGGCGGTGAGCTTTGACCATTTCCGTCCCTCGCTCGGGCCGAGCAGATCGAGGAAGGTCGGCAGGCTGCGGCCGATTACCAGCGCCTGCGCGCAGAAGATCGGCGACAGGATCCCGGCCGCGAGCAGCGTGCCCCACAGCAGCCAGCCGCCGATGCCGTAGCTCTCGTAAAACACCTTGTCGGCGCCGACGCCGAGCAGGCTACCTGCCGTCGTCGCCGAGATGGCAACGCCGAGCCAGGCCGAGAAGCGCGGCGTCCAGGGCCGCCGGCGCAGCGTGATCAGCGCGACCGCGAACACCAGCACACTGAGGCCCATGCCCGCGCCCATGTACCATTTCCAGTACGGGAAATTGCTGATCGGCTCGCCCGGCGGATATTTCAGGCTCCGCCGCACCGAGTCGTACAGGCCCCAATAGCCGCCGACGGTGCCTTCCAGCCTGCGCTTCCACGGCTGGTCATAGGACTCGATCAGATTGACGCGAAACTTCTGCGCCTTCGCCAGGCTCAGGATTTCCGAGACGACGCGCGCCTGGTTGGTGCGCGACGGCAGCGCGCCGTCGCGCATGCGGCCCTCGCTCGGCCAGCCGGTTTCGCCGATCAGGATCTCCTTGCCGGGAAACGCCACGGCCATGCGCTCGCGGATCGTCTCGACATGGGCGCTGGCGAATTTCGCCTTCACCGGGAAATCCTCCCAATAGGGCAGGATATGGATCGTGACGAAGTCGACCGCGTCGTAGACTTCGCGGTTCTTCAGCCAGTACTCCCACACATCGGCATAGGTGACGGGCACGCGGACCTGCGGCTTCACCGAGCGGATGATGGAGACGAGGTCCGCCGTCGTCATCTCGCCGCGCAGCAGCACCTCGTTGCCGACGACGAGCGCGGTGATGAGGTCGGGGAATTCCTTGGTGAGGCGAACGGCGAGCGCGACCTGCTCAAAGTTCTTGGTGCGGTTGCTGGAGAGCCAGATGCCCTGGAGCACCTTGAGCCCGCCGACCTTTGCGGCGATCGCCGGAACCTGGTCGAGCCCGTTCTCCATCGAATAGGTGCGGACGCAGTCGGTGATCTCCTTGAGCTGGCGCAGGTCCTGCTCGATCTGGTCGGCCTCGATATGGGTCCATGCGTCCAGCGGCGACTGTTCGCCGCGGAACGGCGCGTAGGAGACGCACTGAACCTTGTCGGCGGGATCGATCGGGGCGCGCGCGAGCGTGATTGGCGTGGCCAGCCACCACCACACGGCAGCAATCGCACCCAGTGAAACGAGCAGAAGCGCCAGTGGCGTACGAAGTGAAATCGGTTCCGTCCTCCGCGAAGCGCCGTCGATTACCTGCTCGCGAGCCGTCTGCCAAGGGGGGTGGCTCGAAGCGGATCCATCCCTCCCCCAAGGAATTTACCTGCGGCCGTTCGACAGGGCCTTAGGATCGTGACTTTGCTGGACAAAATTCGAAATACAGGTCATGGGATTCCGCGGGAATTTTCCGCCGCATTGGAGACCCATTTGGACGCCATCACCGACGCGTCCGCGGGATCCTGACGCGGGCGGTCAGCGGAGAAGTTGGGGAATTCATGCGGCAACGGGTGCGTCAGTCACGAAATGCGGTCCTGCGGCAGTTCGCCGCCACCTTGGCCGTGACCTCTCTTCTGGCCCTGGCTGGTCTCGGCGGCGCCTCCGCCCAGAGCGGCGCGCCCGCCCCCGATCAGGGCAAGGCCGCCGCCCAACCCGCCGACGCTGCCGCCAAGGACGCCGCCCAGAACCAGCGCCGCACCGACGAGTTCGCCGAGGCCGCCCAGGTCATCAACGGCCCGGCCGGCAACCCCGAATGCGTCTGGCTCGGCCGGCGCGTGGTACGGCTGATGTGGCGGGACGACCTCGATACCGCGTTCCGTCATCTCGACCTCTACGACCGCTTCGGCTGCCCCGGCGGCCACATCCAGGCCGCCTTCCGCTGCCTGACCCGCTTCGGCGGCCAGATCGATCCCAAGGTCGCCGAGACCCTGGACAGCCGTGTGCATGCTTGCTGGATTAATCCGGCCTCCCAGCCGCAGCAGGCGGCGGCCGCGGCCTCCCAGCCAGCAGCGCCGACATCAGGCAATGCGCAGGCACCGCAGCCCGCCGCGAGCCCCTCGCCTGCGGCAAGTCCGACGCCGGCGCCCCAGAAATAGAAGCGGGTCGCTTCAGCCTCCGTTCAGGAACGATCGGCCATAGAAACGATTGGCACTGCCACGCGTTTTTGGAAAAAGGCCATGCCCTCGTAAGGACATGAGGCCATGACAGTTGTGAAACCGCGCGGCAGAGGTATGCTCCATTTGCCGCGGACTCGGTCGGATCTCGGGGTCAGATCCGCTTCCCTGCCACCTCAACCCCTTTTGGTTTAGCCGCGATGCGCGTTGTCGCCGCCGTTCTGTTGCTTGTGTCCGCACTTCACGCTGGGCTGTGGGGAGTCCTGCGCGACAAGGAACCCGCGCCCGACTTCAGGGGCCTGCTCCCCAGCGTCTCCTACGCGCCGTTCGAAGGCTCGGCCCACCCCGACATCGACAACATCCCGACGGTGGAGAAAATCCGCGCCGACCTGAAGACGCTGTCGACGATGACGCGCGCGATCCGCCTCTATTCGTCCACCGGCGGCGTGGAACTGGTGCCGGCGATCGCGGCCGAGTTCGGTCTCAAAGTCACCGTCGGCGCCTGGATCGACAAGGACAAGGATCGCAACGAGCGCGAGATCAAGGCCGCCATCGAACTCGCCCGCAAGAACAGCAACGTCGTCGGCGTCGTGGTCGGCAACGAGGTGATCTACCGCGGCGAGCAGAAGGTCGAAGACCTCATCGACATGATCAAGAAGGTCAAGGGCTCGGTCCGCGTGCCCGTCACGACCGGCGAGATCTGGAACATCTGGCGCGACAATCCCGACCTGGCCTCCAACGTCGATTTCATCGCCGCGCACGTGCTGCCCTATTGGGAAAACTTCCGCTCGGACCAGGCGGTCGACCAGGCCGTCGACCGCTACAACCTGTTGCGCAACCTGTTCCCCGGCAAGCGCATCGTGATCGCCGAGTTCGGCTGGCCGAGCCAGGGCTACAACCTGCGCAACGCCGACCCCGGTCCGTTCCAGCAGGCGCTGACCTTGCGCAACTTCGTCAGCCGCGCCGAAGCCATCGGCATGGAATACAACATCGTCGAGGCGATCGATCAGCCCTGGAAATTCTTCGAAGGCGGCGTCGGTCCGTACTGGGGCATCCTCAACGCCAGCCGCGAGCCGAAATTCGCCTGGACCGGCCCGGTCGAGAACCCTGATTATTGGAAGCTGATGACGATCGCGCTGCTGGTCGGCGTCCTCTTGTCGCTGCCGATCCTGCGGCTGCAGCAGCCGACCGCCAAGCAGGCGTTCCTGCTGTCGGCAACCGCCAACGGCGTCGGTGCCTGGGCCGCCACCGTGTTCGCGTTCTGGAACGGGCACTATTTCATCTTCGGCTCGGCCTTCGCGCTGACGCTCGGCATGATCCTGCTTGTTCCGCTGGTGCTGATCGCGATGGCGCGCATCGACGAGATCGCGGCTGTGGCCTTCGGCCGGCCGCCGCAGCGGCTGCTCGCCAAGGGCAAACCGGTCGAGAACGTTCCCGAGAATTACTACCCGAAGGTCTCGATCCACATCCCGGCCTACTTCGAGCCGGTCGAGATGCTCAAGCAGACGCTCGATGCGCTGTCGCGGCTGAACTACCCGAACTACGAATGCGTGGTCATCATCAACAACACGCCGGATCCCGCCTTCTGGCAGCCGATCCAGGACCATTGCCGCGCGCTCGGTGAACGCTTCAAGTTCATCAACGCCGAGAAGGTGCAGGGCTTCAAGGCCGGCGCGCTGCGCATCGCGATGGACCGCACCGCCGTCGATGCCGAGATCATCGGCATCCTCGATGCCGACTATGTCGTCGACCCCGACTGGCTGAAGGACCTCGTGCCGGCTTTCGCCGACCCGCGCGTCGGCCTCGTGCAGGCGCCGCAGGAACATCGCGACGGCGATCTGTCGATCATGCACTACATCATGAACGGCGAATATGCCGGCTTCTTCGACATCGGCATGGTCCAGCGCAACGAAGCCAACGCCATTATCGTGCACGGTACGATGTGCCTGATCCGCCGCGCCGCGATGGACATGGCCGGCGGCTGGTCGAGCGACACGATCTGCGAGGATTCAGATCTCGGCCTTGCGATCCAGGAACTCGGCTGGGTCACGCATTACACCAACCACCGCTACGGCCAGGGCCTGCTGCCCGACACCTACGAGGCCTTCAAGAAGCAGCGTCACCGCTGGGCCTATGGCGGCCTCCAGATCGTGAAGAAGCACTGGCGGCACTTCCTGCCCGGCCGGAGCCGGCTGACGCCGGACCAGAAGCGCGAATATGGCCTCGGCTGGCTGAACTGGCTGGGCGCCGAAAGCCTCGGCGTGGTCGTGGCGCTGCTCAATCTCGTCTGGGTGCCGATCGTCGCCTTTGCCGACATCGCCATCCCCGACAAGATCCTGACGCTGCCGATCATCGGCGCCTTCGTCGTCTCGCTGGCGCATTTCCTGTCGATGTACCGCGCACGCGTCGCGATCAAACCCGGCCAGATGCTCGGCGCGATGATCGCGGCGATGAGCGTGCAATGGACGGTGTCGCGCGCGGTGGCGCAGGGACTGATCACCGAGCACATCGCGTTCGCGCGCACCTCCAAGGGCGGGCTGTCCAGGATGTCGATCGAGTTCCAGGCGTTCTGGGAGGCCGTGATCGGCGCCCTGCTCCTGATCGGCGCCGGCGTGCTGATCGCCTCCAACAGTTTCCGGCAGATCACCGAGATCTACGTCTTCGCCGGCGTGCTGGTGCTGCAAAGCCTGCCGTTCCTGGCCGCGGTCGCGATCGCCATCCTCGAGCTCAGCCGCATCAACTCGTTCCAGTTCTGGCGCGACAGCGCGATCCGCACCGCCGAGCTGATCGGCCTGCGCCCGGTCGCACTGCCGACCCCCGCCGGCACGCCGCAAGCCGTGCCGAACGAGGTCCGGCGCGAGGCAAACTGACGGGACGAACGCCTCGCGGCGCGGGTGAAACCTCCGCGCCGGCAAGCCACCGCCGCTGTTCGGCGTGGATAGCGGCCGCCAATCGGGTTGAAAATTCCGGCTTAAGCTGCGGATACCGCGAGCAAATCCCCGCTCCTGCCAAGAGTTTCGGCAGCCACCCGCGCTATTGACCTCAGCGCCCCATCCCCCTACACAGCGCGGGCCGAAAGCATGATCCGGAAACAGCCGGTTTTTCCCCGCGACGCAAGCTTAAGCGCAGCGGCAAGACATGCTTCTCGAATGTCCGAAGACGATGGTGATATCTTTGAAGCCATCAGCGGCCATGGGAGCGCGTAGCTCAGCCGGTAGAGCACGTGACTTTTAATCACGGGGTCCTGGGTTCGAGCCCCAGCGCGCTCACCAAAAACTACATTAAAAACAGCCGCTTAGAATCCAGATCTTCGAAGAACGCTCCACAAAGTTTACAACGTACAAGCCAAAGTTTACAAACCGCGTTCAGATTACGTTCGCCCGCCACTTACATCATCGCAATTGGCTTACCGACGGTCAGCGATCGCCAGCCCAGTTTCGCGTTGAGCGTGTCCTCTACCATTTACGCAACTTCCGTTCTGTGGCTCGGTCTGCGCGCGCTCTCGACTGTGCAGACGTCTTTCCGTGCACCTAGTGGCGACGGGCAACGTGCCCCTTAAGAGTCAGACGGGGATAACGCCGTCGTCCATCGGCCGTCCCCGTCCTTCTTGCGCCAGTAACGACCGACCTCATCCCAAAAGTCCATTTCCTGATTGCAGCCTACGACGTTGTTATGAAGTGGGAGCATAGCCACTTGGTCCTCAGCACCATCGGAGCGAACCTTAGTCACCATCAATATGACGCGACCACGCTCCCCAGCATTGACCGAGAGTCTAAACCCCTCTTCAAGCAGCGGCTTTATGATGTCGTGCAGCCTCACTATCATGGTCGCCCTAGCCTCCATCTGCATGTCGGAAGAGTCGCCAAGAAGGCTGCAAGGAGCAACAAATTCGGCGCGAGTTATGAAACCAGTGTAAAAGACGGCGCCGTTCTCGCCTTTGCTGGGCCGATGCCGGGGGTCTTTCCCGATTACAAGGCGCCGATCGTGCGCAATGGGGCCGAGGGCCGCGAACTCGCCACTGCGCGGTGGGGCATGCCATCGTCATCGAAGGCTTCGATGGACGCGACCAAGAAACGAGCCGAGAAGCTGCAGGCCAAGGGCAAGACCGGCGATTTCAAGGAACTGCTGCGGATGGAGCCGGACGGCGGCACGACGAACATCCGAAACGTGAAGAGCAAGCACTGGACGCGGTGGCTGGGAGCCGAAAATCGCTGCGTGGTGCCGTTCAACTCGTTCAAGTTCAACAAGGCCGAGGGCGGTGACATCTGGTTCGCGCTCGACGAGACCCGCCCCCTCGCCTGCTTCGCTCGAATCTGGACCAACTGGACGTCCGTCCGAAAGGTCAAGGAAGGCGAGACGACTAACGACCTCTACGCGTTCCTCACGACCGAGCCCAACGCCGAGGTCGGCGCCATCCACCCCTTTCCGCCATGAGCGTTCACTCCATAACCGCTCATTCTGCGAACCGCGAGTGCTGCGCGGCCGAGGCACAGCCCGGCTGCGAAAAATCACTCAACCAAAGCGATCAGGCCGGAATGCGCTAAGGTTCGGACCGTCATTTCGCTTTTCGATGAGGCTTGCAACAATGCGGCTCGTTACGCCGGCCAGGGTCATGCCGAGATGTCCATGGCCGAAGGCGTGGATCAGATTCGGATAGCGTCGGCTGGGTCCGATGACGGGCAGCGAATCGGGAAGAGAGGGGCGAAAGCCGAGCCATCGCGATTGAACGGGACCGAGATCCGGGAAGAGCTTGCGGACGCCTCGCTCTAGAAAGGCAATTCGCTTCGGATTGAGCGGTGCGGAGAGGCCGCCGAGCTCAACCGTCCCCGCGACCCGCAAGCGGCCAACCATGGGCGTGACATAGAAGCCCAGATCAACCGGGCTGATGGGCCTGCTGATCGGACAGGCATCCATTGCGAATTCGATGTGGTAGCCGCGCTCCGTATCGAGGGGGATGACCTCGCCGCCTTGCTCGGCCAGAGATTGCGACCAGGCGCCGGCAGCGAGCACGGCCGTATGCGCTTCGATCGTGCGATCGCGGCATATCAAGCGGATTCGTCCACTTTCCTGCGGCTCCAGCCGATCAACGCGGGCACGTTCGAACGAAGCGCCTTTGGCCTCGGCTGCGGCCGCCAGTCGGCGCGTCATCACGGCTGGATCGATCGTATGGGCAGCGTCCGGGAAGAAAAGGCCGCCGGCCGCGCGAGGAAGCGCTGGCTCCAGCCTTGCGACCTCTTCGGACGTCAGCCATTCCTGTCGAACGCCGAGTTCGTTCCGCAGCCGAGCGCCCCACTCGCCGTCTTTCGGGGGCATTTTTCCCCGATAGAAATAGAGGCAGCCCTCATAACGAAGAAGGTCCGAAAGCTGAGCCTCTTCGGCGAGCGCACGCCAAGCCGGCATCGCTTCCTTAAGCAAATCCGCCAGCGCGTGTCCGTTGCGGCGCGCGTGGACAGGCATGGATTGCCAAACGAAACGCGACAGCCAGGGAACGAGTGCGGGCAAAGCGGCCAGCCTGATGGTGAGAGGGCTGTCCGGGTTGAGAAGCAGGTTTGGCAGATTCCGCAGAACGTCGGGGTTGCCGACCGGCGCGCAGGCGTAAGGAGCCAACGTCCCGGCATTGCCGTAGGAGGCGCCCGAACCTGCCTCGTTCGGGTCGACGACGACAACTTCGCGGCCATCCGCGGCGAGCCGAAATGCAATCGCAAGCCCGATGATACCGGCCCCGACGATCGCGACGTCTGTTTTGATCAACTCCGCCACAGCGCCTCAGACCGCGCCCGAGATTTCGAGATGACCGGCACTCAGGAGTTCGGCCATGATCGAAAGCGCCTGCCGCAATTCGCCGGATGAAGGCGCGGCGCCCACATTGATGCGCACAGCATGGGCGAGAGTTTCGCGTCCTACAGCGAATGCGTCCGCCGGAAGCACGCCTACGCCGCGCTGACGGCAGGCGCGGGCGAACGCTGCGCCTCGCCAGGGTTCGGGCAGATGCAACCAGGCATGAGGCGACGTCTCATCGGTCTGAACATCGAATGCCGCGAGCGCGTCGCGCAAAATGGCCTGCCGCCTGCGCAGCTCCTCGCGCTGGAATTCGATGATCCGCCCCGCGGTCCCTTCTTCCAGCAAGATGGTCGCGATGAGCGCGGTGAGCGGGCTGATGCTCCAGCAATCGATCCGAAGGGCCGCCGCGACATTGCCCAGAACCGCGCGTGGCGCAACCACGAACCCATAGCGAAGGCCGGGTGCGATGCATTTCGACAGGCCGCTGATGTGGATGGTCAGTTCGGGCTCCAAGGCAGCGAAAGATGGAATGACTCGATCCAGCAGCGGACGGTAAACATCGTCCTCGATGATCAGCACGTTGTGGCGGCGCGCGATCGCCGCGAGCGCACGGCGGCGCTCTTCGCTCAACGTGACCGTGGTCGGATTATGCAGACTGGGCACCAGGAAAACCGCGCGAGGGCGCAAGGTCGCGCAAGCCGTTTCGAAAGCGTCCGGCCGCATGCCCTCCCGGTCAATCGACACCCCGCGCAGGTCGACACCTTGCGACCGGCAAAGGGCGCTGATGCCCTGATAGGTGATGGAATCGGCGAGGACGACATCGTCGGGCTGCGTCAAAGCCCGCAACACGCAGGCAAGGCCATGCTGGGCGCCGTCGGTCAGGACGACGCGACCGGCGTCACCATCGCCAGCTACGCCATTGAGCCAATCCGCCACCGCGGCGCGCGCCCATAACGGACCTTCAGGGGGATGATAGTCTTGCAAGGCGCCAAATCGGCGATCCCTTGCGATGTGCGGCAGAAGAAGCGACAGCGCATCACGATAGGCCGAAGTCGCCGGTCGGTTGACGGATAGATCGATCAGACCGGCCTCATCGCTCGGAGCGGATTTGAACGCGCCTTCCTCCGTCTCCTTCGCGGCGACAAGTGTTCCACGGCCGGGACGCGCCTCAACGAGTCCGCGCTGTTGCAATGCCGAGAAGGCGCGGGTGACGGTCGTGACATTGATGCCGAGCAGGCGCGCAATTTCCCGATGCGGCGGCAGCTTGTCGCCCTCAGCCAGCTCGCCGCGGGCAATTCGTTCACCGATGGCATCCGCCAAACGCTGATAAATTGGTCGATCGCTGTCCGGCAATTCCAAATTTTCGAGCATTCCTGCTTGGCGCCCCGAGCGTTCTTGTCTTCACCAAAGCCTTCTTAACATGGAGAAAAGCATCAGACAATCCAACTTGTATGCATGCCTTAGGCTCCATTCGATTGCATTATATGGCATACATTCTGCCCTAAATTGCATCATTTAGCAATCTTGACGCTGCTATTTCCGCATTATATGGTCACTCAACTTTCTATTGTGTGGTCACATAATCGCGCCACAGCTTGGAGGTTGAGCGATGGTTTCGACCGGACAGAGTTCGTCGCTTCGCGAAGGTTTGGCGGCAGACCTCCGCTCGGGCACAGGTCAGCCGGGAGCCGTCGATAGCCGGAGGTCGGGTGCTGCGATGACAAGCAAACCAATGGGCGGTCCCAAGAGCGAGGGACAAGGCGACGCCAAATATGTTGAATTCATCGACGTCGAGAAAATGTACGGCCATTTTCACGCCGTCCGTCGTCTGAATTTGAGCATCGGCCGGGGCGAGTTTTTGACATTCCTCGGACCGTCAGGTTCCGGCAAGACCACGACCTTGAACATGCTGGCAGGCTTCGAACGGCCTAGCCAAGGCGTAATTACGCTCGACGGCAAATCGGTCGACCGCCTGCCGCCCTACGAACGAAATATCGGCATGGTGTTTCAAAACTACGCGCTGTTCCCGCATATGAGCGTGGCGGACAATGTCGCCTTCCCGCTTTCGGTGCGGAAGGTTCCCAAGGCCGAGATCGCACCACGCGTCACGCGCGCCCTCGAAATGGTGCGGCTGGAGCGCTTCAAGGATCGCAAACCGGCGCAGCTCTCGGGCGGTCAGCAGCAGCGCGTCGCGCTCGCCCGCGCGCTCGTCTTCCAGCCAACCCTGGTTCTGATGGACGAGCCCTAGGCGCGCTCGACAAGAAGCTCCGCGAGCATATGCAGATCGAGTTGATGCAGATCCACCAGATGCTCGGCGTCACCATCGTCTATGTGACACACGACCAGAGCGAAGCGCTGACGATGTCGGATCGCGTCGCCATATTCGAAAGCGGCGCCATCGATCAGATCGGAACGCCGGACGAGCTTTACAATAAGCCGGCGACCGCGTTCGTCGCCGGCTTCATCGGCGAAAACAATGCGCTGGATGGCGTAGTCGAACGTGTCAACGGCGATCAATGTCTGGTCGCGCTGCCAACGGGATTGACGACGACCGCCATGGCTGTCGGAGACCTCCGTCCCGGCGCGCCGGTCCATTTGACGATCCGGCCCGAGCGGATCGGGCTGTCAGCCACCGGCGCCCCATCGGACAATCGTTTTCAGGCGACGGTCGATGGCCGAATCTATCACGGCGATCATCAGCGCCTCCTCGCCCGCCTGGCGAACGGGCAGGTCCTGACGGTAAAAATCGGACCCGAGGCAACAATGGCGGCGGGCGAAGCAATCGACCTTTGCTGGCCTACAGCCGATTGCCGGGCTTTTCCGGCAGGCGTCGTCCCGGACGGCAACACAGCTAACACAGGGAGCGTTTCATGAAACGAGTATGCAGGACGACCTTGCTTGCCTTGGCGAGCGCGGCGATCATTTCGCAAATACGGCCCGCCAGCGCCGAAGAGCTCACTGTGATGGCGACCGGCGGCGCATGGCAGGCGGCGCTACGGCAGGCCTGGTTCGAGCCGTTCGCCAGGAAGATGGGCATCAAGTTCAACGAGCAGGAATACACCGGCGAACTCGGCAAGATCAAAGCGATGGTCGAGACCGGTAATGTACCGATCGACCTCGTGACGGTCGAGACCTCGACGGTCCTGCAAGGCTGCGACGCCGGCGTTCTGATCCGCCTCGACTATTCGAAGGTCGCCGATCGTTCGAGGTTCCTGCCCGGCACGGCTTTGGACTGCGGCGTCGGCATCGATGTCTATGGTGATGTCCTCGCTTACGACACCACCGTGCTGAAAGAGGCACCGACTTCCGTCCTCGATATTTTCGACACCAAGAAATTCCCGGGCAAGCGCGCGATGCGCAAAGCGCCGGCGCAGAACCTCGAATGGGCGCTGATGGCCGACGGCGTGCCGATCGCCGACGTCTACAAGGTGCTGGCGACGCCCGCCGGCGTCGACCGCGCGTTCAAGAAGCTCGACACGATCAAGAAGGACATCGTCTGGTGGGATGCGGGCGCCCAGCCGCCGCAACTCCTTGCGTCCAGGGAAGTGGTCATGACGACCGCGTGGAACGGACGAATTCAAAACGCGATCGATCAGGACAAGCGCCCATTCGCGATCGTCTGGGACAACCAGATCGTCGAATATGACATGATCGCGATTCCGAAGGGCGCCAAGAACCTGGACCTGGCCTACAAATATCTCGCCTATGCGGCCGAACCTGAGGTGGGCGCGCAACTCGGCCGCTTCATCCCCTATGGTCCGGTGCTGACGGATGCGACGCCGTTCGTTCCCAAGGACGTCCTGCCGAAACTGCCCACCGCGCCGGACCACATGAAGAACTATCTGGTCGGCGACGTCGAGTTCTGGGGCGACCATGGCGAGGATCTTGTGAAGCGCTTCAACGCCTGGCTCGCCCAATAGGATAGGCCGCAGCAAAACTCTGATCGGGCGCCGCCCGATCCCTAACGCCACGCGAGGGGCGCCCCATGTCATCGATCGCCATGCCGAGGATCAGCGCTAGAGATCAACGGGAGGGCCTGCGTCCGCTTGCGTTGGCGGCCCCGCTCCTCCTGCTTCTGTTGTTCAGTTTCGGCGCGCCGATCGTCGCGTTGCTGTCGCGGGCCGTCTACGAGCCGACGATCGCCAATGCGCTTCCTCGCACCGTCGCGGCGCTACGGCAGGACAGCGGCGCCGGCGTGCCCGGCGAGCCAGTCTTCCTCGCCCTGGCGGCCGATCTGAAGCAGGCGCAGGCGGCGGGCGCCGTTTATGAATTCGCCAAGGCCCTCAACACCCGCCTGTCCGGCGCGCGCAGCCAGGTACTCCGTGCTGCGCGCATCGCCACGCAGGATCAGGCGGCGGGCAAGGAGGCGATGATCAAGGCCGCGCCGCTTCTGGGCGAAGAGCAAAGCTGGGCGGCGATTCGCACCGGCACGAACCGTTTCACCTCGTTCTATCTCCTCAGCGCCTTTGACCTGCGATGGACCGAGCGGGGAACCATCGGCGCGGTTCCCGCCGACCAGGCGGTCTTCCTCCGCGTCTTTGGCCGGACGTTTCTGATCGCAACGATCGTCACGCTCGCAACGCTGGCGCTCGCCTTTCCGCTCGCCTTCGTGATCACCAGCCTGCGCCCCGCGATTGCCGGCATCATCCTCGTTCTGGTTCTGCTGCCGTTTTGGACGTCGATCCTCGTGCGTACAGCGGCCTGGACCGTGATCCTGCAAAAATTTGGCCTGCTCAACGACCTGTTGCTCTGGCTCGGCCTGACGTCCGATCGCCTCGAATTGATGTATAGCCGCACCGGGCTTATCATCGCGATGACGCATATCCAGCTGCCCTTCACGCTGCTGCCGATCTACAGCGTGATGCGCTCGGTCAAGCCTTCGCTGGTCAGGGCGGCCCAATCGCTCGGCGCCCGGCCCTTCACCGCGTTCTGGCGGGTCTATCTGCCGCAAGTCATGCCGGGCGTTCTCGCCGGTTGCCTGCTCACCTTCATCCTGTGCCTCGGCTACTACATCACTCCGGTGCTGATCGGCGGTGCGAGCGACCAGCTGATCAGCAATTTCATCGCCAATTACGTCAACGTCGAACTCAATTGGGAGATGGCGGCGGCGTTGAGCTTCGTGCTGCTCGCCTCCACCCTCGGCCTCTACGTGACCCTGACGCGATACCTCGGTCTCGATCTCTTCAAGATGGGATGAAACGTCATGTTGTCGCCATACCCAACGACCGCCGAATGGGTCCGCGTCACCGCGCTCTGGTTCTGGTGCGCGCTGGTGCTGGTCTTCCTCGTCGTGCCGATTTTCGTGCCGGTGCCTCTGTCTTTCAACAGCGGTTCGTTCTTCACCTTCCCCCTCGCCGGACTTTCGACGCGTTGGTATGAGGTCGTGCTCGGGACGCCGCGCTGGCGCGCCGCCATCGGCAACAGCCTGCTGATCGGATTGGGAGCGACCATCCTCGCGACCGTTCTGGGAACGCTGACCGCGATCGGCTTGTCGGACCCGAAATTCCCGGCGCGGCGGTTCGTCGTGCCTTTGCTGATTTCGCCGCTGATCGTCCCGGTCGTCGTGACGGCAGTCGGAACCTATCTCTTTTATGCCCGCATCGGGCTCGCCAACACTTATTTCGGCATCATCCTCGCCCACACCGTCCTGGCGAGCCCCTTTGTCGTGGTGACCGTCGGCGCCAGCCTTACGGGGTTCGACCGCAACCTGATGCGGGCGACGTCCATTCTCGGAGCAAAACCGCTGACCGGATTCCTCCGGGTCATGCTGCCGCTGATCCTGCCCGGCGTATTGTCGGGCGCCGCTTTCGCCTTTGTGACGTCCTTCGATGAGGTCGTCGTCGTGCAGTTTCTAGCCAACGCCCAGCAGCGCACCCTGCCGCTCGAAATGTTCACGGGCCTGCGCGAGCAATTGAGCCCGGCGATCACGGCGGCCGCCACCTTGATGATGGGCCTGTCGATCCTTTTGCTGATCGCCGCCAACCTGCTCGCCCGGCGATCACGGCAAAACGCCAGCGCCCTGTCCGAATAGACTGGCGGGCCGATTGCGCTGCGTCAGGCGTTGAACAAGAAGCCTCCGAGTATCGCGGGATACGGGCGGCGCGAGGTGTTATTGGATGTCTTATCATACTACGATCAACGGCACGCGCTGGACCTTTCACGACCTCAAGACGCTGCTTGCCAAAGCTTCGCCTGCCCGCTCCGGCGATGCTCTGGCCGGCGTCGCGGCGCAGAGCGCCATCGAGCGTGTCGCCGCCCAGATGGCGCTGGCCGATCTTCCCCTCAAAACCTTCTTGAACGTCGAACTAATACCGTATGAGGAGGACGAGGTTTCCCGCCTGATCCTCGACAGCCATGATTTAACGGCATTCGCACCGGTGTCCCATATGACGGTCGGCGCGTTCCGCGAATGGCTGCTCGACACGCGGACAACGACCAGCCAACTGGCTGCGCTGGCTCCTGGGCTGACTCCGGAAATGGCCGCTGCGGTGTCGAAGATCATGCGCGCGCAAGACCTCATCGTCGTCGCCGCCAAGTGCAGCGTGATTACGGCTTTCCGCAACACGATCGGGCTTGCCGGCCGACTCTCCACGCGGCTGCAACCCAACCATCCGACCGACGATTCCCGCGGAATTGCTGCCAGCCTTCTTGACGGACTTTTGTTCGGCGTCGGCGACGCGGTGATCGGCGTCAATCCGGCGACGGATAGCGTGCAGGACTATGTGAGGATCGTCACCCTGCTCGACAATGTCCGGGAGCGCCTCGATGTTCCGACCCAGACCTGCTGTCTGGGTCATGTCACGACCGCCATTCAGGCCATCAATCTCGGCGCCCCGGTCGATCTCGTCTTTCAATCCATAGCAGGTTCGGAAAAAGCCAATGGAGGGTTTGGGATCAGCCTGTCCGTCCTGGCGGAGGCCCATGATGCCGCGCTTTCGCTAGGTCGCGGCACGGTCGGCCGGAACGTCATGTATTTTGAAACCGGGCAAGGTAGCGCATTATCCGCCGCCGCGCATTTTGGAATCGACCAGCAGACAATGGAAGCGCGCGCCTACGCTGTAGCGCGGCGGTTCAAGCCGCTGCTCGCCAACACCGTCGTCGGCTTTATAGGTCCCGAATATCTCTATAACGGCAAAGAAATCACGCGGGCTGGGCTCGAGGACCATTTCTGCGGCAAGCTGCTCGGCGTGCCGATGGGATGCGATGTCTGTTACACCAATCATGCCGAAGCCGATCAGGACGACATGGATGCGCTGCTGACGCTGCTTAGCGCCGCAGGCATCACATTCGTGATTGCGGTTCCCGGCGCCGATGACGTTATGCTGAACTATCAGAGCCTGGCGTTTCACGACATCCTCTACGTCCGCCAGACTCTCGGTCGGCGATGCGCTCCGGAATTCGAGGATTGGCTGCAGCGGATGGGTCTGGCCGACGCGGACGGCCGTCTGCTTGAGAAAGCGGCGTCCGGAGCGATCGGCCCGGCCATTGCACTGATCGAGGCGATGGAAGCCTGATGATGCAGGACGACCCGTCAGATCATAACGATCAGCTCGTAGTGGCCGAGAACCTCGCACGCCTGCGACGCTTCACGCCGGCACGGATCGCGCTCGGGCGGTCCGGGTCCGGACAACTCACCGCGACAGGCCTCCAGTTCATGCTCGATCATGCGCGCGCGCGCGACGCGGTTCACGCCGCGCTTGATTTTGAGGCCATCGGACAATCGCTCCGAGAGCGAGACTGGAGCGTCATCCACGTCCGCAGCGCCGCTGGTGATCGGGCCGAATATCTGCGTCGCCCGGATCTCGGACGCCGCCTTTCGCCCGCAGCGCGTCTTGCCATCGATGGCCAGCTACAGGGAAGCGATGTCGCGATTGTCGCCGCCGACGGTCTCTCCGCATCGGCCGTCGAGACTAATCTTCTGCCAGTGCTCGATCATCTGCGGCCGCTCCTGCTGGCTCGTAGCCTTACGATCGGGCCGCTCGTTCTTGTCGACCAGGGACGCGTTGCGATAGGTGACGAGATTGGTCAGCTGCTTGGCTCCAGGCTGGTGGTGGTGCTGATCGGCGAACGTCCTGGCCTGTCGGCAGCCGATTCGCTCGGCGCCTATATCACGTGGCGGCCGCAGGTCGGCATGATGGATTCGACCCGGAATTGCATCTCCAATATTCGTCCGGCTGGACTGCCGCCGGAAGACGCGGCTGCGCAGATCGTCGGTGTAATCGAGCTGGCGTTCAAGCATGCCGTGACGGGCGTCCAACTGAACGATTTGCGGGGAACAGAAGCAATCTTAGTGGTCGGGCCCCGGCAATAGGCGCGAACCATTATGGATTGTCTAAATCATTGGCAACTGGCGCTCCCTAGGGGAATCGAACCCCTGTTTCAGCCTTGAGTGGGTCGCGTCCCGACCGCTTGCCGATGGATTGAAACCATTGAAACATCGGCAAACTTAGGGGCTAGTCACCATGGTGGTGAAGGTATCTGCCCCGCAGACGCTATTCACCAGTAAAGGGATCCACCGCAAGGGTTCGATGATACCGAGGCTCTCCGAGCTATAGCACATTGAATTGGCTGGCATACTCGACCTTCAGTAGGTGCGCCGAAAAACACTCTGTGAGCATGTCACTTACCTTCTGCCTTGCGCTTGCGCGGCGGGAAGTACAGCGTGGTCGCCGATAGAGGCTGCACCATGCGCAAGCCGGAAATGAGTTCGCCGCGCCCGTAGATGTGCTGGCGAACGGCCGCGTCGCCAGCCCTCGCCATAGTCACGATCTCACGTACGTCCAAGCCAGCGAGCCAGACGCGGACTTCACGAGGCACCTTCTTGGGCGGTTCGAGTTGGCGCCATTCGCTCACGCAGTCACGCGACCAGCTCCAAACGACAATGGATATCCGAGTGCGATCCGCCTCACGCTCCTTCTTTTGGACCGCCTCGCGCTTTCGCTGCTCGGCGAGCCAAGCCTCCCAACGGGCCCACTGGTCAATCTGCACCTTTGGAGTGGGGGCTTCCCAAAGAAGACGACGAAAGAACGCAAGCATGTCACACCCGCCATGACGGTTTCGGCGCCGGCTCGACGTCGACAACAAGATCTGGGCTGAAATCTGGATTCTCGCGTGCGCGCGGCCCTGCTGCGTACCCTCTCGGATTGCAGACCACGCGCGTGTTACCAACGATGTAGTCTCGGTTGCGATGGATATGGCCGTGGCACCATAGAGCCGGTGCGTTCTCGTCCTCCATCAGGTACTCCAGCGAGCAGGCGTATAGCCAGTCGTGCGGGTGCATACCGCTTTCAAGGCTCTGACGGGTTGGCGCCATGTGTGTCAGGCAGACCGTCTCGCCGGCGAAAGGCATCGAGAGCTCGCGCTCAAGGAAAGCGCGGCTTTCCTATGGCGAGGCCAGCAACGATCGCGGCCATGAGCCAGCCATGCCCAACAAAGGCGCCCGAATTGATCGCCACCCCGCATTCGCCAGTGCGAAGATCGGGAGGACAGCGTAGCTCGATCGCGCGCCGGCGTGCCGCAGCAGCCGGTCGGCCGGCGATTCAAGTCTGTCGAAGATTGCATCGAGCGCGTGCAGCGCCGGGGTGGAGGGGCCGTGCCTGAGAACCTCCCCTTCGTGGCGGGCCTCGGACGCGATGATGGTGCTGGCCTGCGTCATCAGGGCAGCCAGGTTGGCGGGCGGGCGCGTGGGAACGAACAGCGCCAGTACCACGCCGCGCCCGCGTAGACGAATGTCCACAACGCGATGCCCAACAGCATGTAAGGCGAGAGAAGGTAGACTCTCGACCGGCTCAGCAGCGCCAGCGCGACGACGACCGCCGCGGCGGCGGCCAGGTATGCCAGATGGATATCGCCGGAGTAGAACACAGCGACGACAACGATCGCACCGATGTCGTCGACGATGGCCGCCGCGGTGAGGAAGATGCGCAGCTCGACGGGAACGCGGGCGCCCATCGCGGCGATCAAGGCAATCGCGAACGCAGTGTCGGTCGCCATCGGAACGCCCCACCCGTGCGACCACGGCCCCACAGGGATGACCAGCGCGTACAGAAGCGCCGGCACGACCATGCCGCCGAGCGCGGCGGCGATCGGAAGCGCTGCGGAGCGGCGGCTTGCGAGATGACCAACTGTCATCTCGCGCTTCACTTCCAATCCCACGACGAGGAAGAACACCGTCAGTAGGCCGTCGTTGACCCAATGGAGGATGGACATCTGAAAAGCTGCGTCACCCAAGCTCACGCCGAGCTCCTGGCGCCAGAGCGCCTCGAACGACGGCCCCATCGGCGAGTTCGTCAAGACCATCGCCGCCACGGTCGCGAGAACCAGCAAAATGCCGGCGGACGGGCCCCAGCTCGCGAAATCCAGGGCTGCCGTACGGACGCGGTGGCCGAGCGTGCCAAGCATCGCGTCGACGAGAGAGCTCTCGTCCCACGGTCCGTCGTAGCGCCCGCGGTTGATGTAGAAGGTCGGCGTGACTCTCACCCCGCTTGCGCGTGAGCTTGCGACGTCCGCCTCCACCCTCGCTCTCGCGCGCCGCACGGCGTCGCTGTCGCCGAGCGCGAAGTTGGCGTTCACGCCAAGATCGTCGGCCACCGCGACGAGGTCATCCTCTGTGAGCTGCATCGACCTCGTCACCAGCTTGATGTGCGCGGACCAGAACGCCTCGGGCGTCTGGGCAAGCTCGGCGAGCTCGGCGGCCCTAAACGAAAGGCTGTTGTCCGTGAGCGGCCTATGGCGGAAGGCGTAGCAGACGCGGTCGCCAAGTTGGTCGCGTGCTTGCGCGATACGCCCGTTGGCAGCCCTGCAGTGCGGGCACGCGTAGCTGCCGTACTCGACGAGCGTGATCTCGGCATCGGTGGGACCGAGCACGTGGTCCCTCTCGTGGTCGACCGGACGGTCGCGGCCGGGCGGGATCATGAGCTGCATCGCTGAACCGATCTCAGGTGTTAGCGCCGGCTACGAAGTCGGCGCAGCCGCCGCTGGGTTGACGACGTGGAATACGCCGCCGTTGGGTGACTGCGTGTACGCGATCCCCGCGCCGACGATACGGCCGGGGAGCCCAGCTGCGTGCACGCGCGGGAGGAAGAGGCGCACCAGCGTGCCGCCACCCCGCTCGCTCTCAATACAGCCCGCGCCGCCTCGTCCCTCGGCGAAGCGCTTGACCTGGAGGAGCCCCAGGCCGGTGCCGCTGCCCGCGGCCTTCGTCGTGAAGTACGGGGTGAATGCCTGCGAGAGAACCTCGTCGGGCATGCCCTCCCCGTCGTCGGCGACGACGATCTCGACGAATCCCCGGGCCGCACCAGCGGAAGCTTCGACGTTCCGCGCCGCGACGGTGATCGCGCCGCCCCCAGCGCCACGGCGCAACGCGCGGAACAATTCCAACAAAAAATCAGCGGGTTACGCAACCGCTCCAACGACTGATACACAGTCTGATACACACATCGAACATGAGATTTGTTCTCGCTGCGTTCACCGTGCAATAAAGCGCCCATGACCGCGCCCATCACCATCAAGAAGCACGAAGCCGTTCCCGACACCGGCAGCTATGAAGTCCGCTTCGCCGACGGCCGGCCGAGCGTCTATTTCTACTGGGACGACCTGCCGGGCCGGCGACTTCAGCCGGATCTGCTGACGCGCAGCGAGGCCGAGGCCAAGGCCAAGGCCAAGGAGCTGGCTCGCATCGAGCGTGACAAGCTCGCCGGCGCCAGCGCATGAAGCACATAGAGACTCGCCCCTTCGCAGATCCGCAAGTCGCCGCGCGCAAGCTCCTCGAGCTCGCCGCCGGCGTCGAGCCTATAAACGGGCGCATTCACATCGAGAAGATCAACGCGCCATTCCTGTCCAAGAACGGCTGCAAGGGCACCGGCGCGGAATTCGGCGCCGGCATTCGCTACGCGGTCGAGAAAGGTTGGCTCGACCTGCATGAGAGCGGCACCTTCGTGACGCTGCTTCCGCACGGCGAAGATCTGCTGAAGCGCTGATGGCACGGGGCGGTTGAGACAGCCAAGGGTCGGCTGATCACTTTCTGACTTAAGCCCATTGCGGGTCGGTACTTCTGCCAAAGGAACGATGACTGTCGGTTCGTCGCTGCGGCGCTCAGTCCACGAAGACCGGCCCCGCTGGGCTCCAAAGGAGTGCCCCTTTTGGGCAGTCACCTTTTCCACTTCACCGGCATAAATTGGAACTCGCCCACCGGGCTGGCTTGCCCCTTCAGCCCCAGCCCGGAGAGGCAGGCGGCCCTACCGCGCGATCAGCGAGGCGGGGTCGCTGCGCGTTGCTGGTCGGTCGGCGCTTGGTGACTGAAAGCCGGTTGGATTCCCGGCCTGCCCAGCAAGGGAGGGTGTCGTGATCGAACAACCTCGCTTCGACCCTTACTCGATCCCAGCACGCATCTGTTTTGCCGTTGCCGTCTTCGGTGGCGCAGCGCTCATCGCGGTGGCGATCATGAGTTAGCCATCGTCGCCTTTGGGTCAAAAGCAGCGGTGGACGCCGCCAAGTTGGATCGGCGTCCGGTTTGCCCCTGACAGCCGACATGACACGCGCTCAATCGACCTTCGGCTAAGGGCCCAGGCTGTGTGAAAAGGCTCTGTTTGCTGTGATTCGCGCGATAAGATTCCCCGCGATTTGCGGGGCATCCGATGAAGC